>JBJXGO010000010.1:0-226819 GCA_046160345.1 Saprospiraceae bacterium | reverse complement strand
AATTTTGTTTCAGTTGAGGCAAAATTTGCAGCCATAGCCGGGTGCCTACGGCGTCCCGAACACTCGGGATAACGAAGAATGAACCAAAATTTGCCACTTGCAGCCCGGTAACTGAAATTTAAACACGCTCAAAGATCCTATTGCCCCGTCAGCAGCGTGAAATTTACTACTTCTTATCCAGTATCTTTTTCCACCCAATTTCCCTGGCATTTGGCTGTTGAAGTTTGTTGAGCCATTTTTTGGCAAGGTCAAGCCGGTTTACACGCAATGCCAGCGCTGAACAAAGGTGGAATACCGCTTCGTCCAGGTTGCTGATCTTCATTTGATCTGATTTTATCTCGCTTATATTTTTAAACGTTTCCATCGCAGCGCCTGCCGGCCATTCAGGGACTACAAACGCATACTGAATATCTACTTCGATAGAATCAGTTGCTTTTTCATAACTTCCCCAGATTATCATGTCGGCCATACACTGGCTACCCAGTACCCGGGCATCTGTAAGATCGGGAGTCTCGCCCCCAAAAGCCATTTCAGAAAGAATTTTTACATCCGCAGGCAATTGGTTGCTTTCTGTAAGTTTTCTTATTCGTGATTGTATGCCCAATTCTGGCTTTGAGTCTTCTCCGCTGAGCTTTTGGAATTCAAGTACCATTATCCTGAATTCTTGTGGCCTGAATTTTGGGCAATCCAAAGGCCTGCTGATTTCATCAGGTGTTTTATTGCGCACATACCACATTCCTGTTGCGATGCCCAACAAAAGCACAATGCCACCACCCACCAGCCAGGGAAACCATACTGGTCGGCTTCTGCCATCTCCTGTGCTTTTTAAACCGATAGAGGGCTTTCGGCCTATGATCAAATCATCTAATAAGGTGATTAGTGCATCATTGATTTTTGCGTACTCTCGTTGTGCCTCAGAAAAATCCAGGATTCCTTTTGCTTCTTTTTTTCGTGCCGCGCTGAAATTGGCTTCCACTACCCTCAATGTGTGAAGTGTATCAGCATTTGTACCCTCCTTTTCTAAAAAAGAAATTAGCACTTGCAAGGCCTGATCAGTGTCTCCTTGACTGATCAACTCTCGGGCAGAATCATAAATTTGATTGCTGTTCATGGCAGATACCTAGATTTTTAAACACAAATGAAGCAACAATTGAATCAAAGCGGTCAGTTTTTGAATATTTTCTGTCAGAAATTCCCGGAATTTGAGTCAAAAAAGGAATTGTCTTTTCGTTTTGTCTGTCCAAAACACTTTCTTTGTCCGAAATTCTGAGACAGTCGCCGACGAATCCGAATTGCTGTACTTTTGCGCACCCAATTTTGCGGCTACTAAATTTTGATTAGCCAAATCATATAAACCACCCCTTTATGAGCGACTTTATAAAAAAGTTCAAATCGGTATTTGTAATTGAGGAAGAAGGAGCGGATGCCTCAAGTGCAAATGCTGGAAATCAGCATCCGGCAGAAATGACCACAGCGCCCTCAAAGGCTGCTTCCTCCTCCAAATCGGGCCAGGCTCCTGCAACCAGTGGTTCCGTAAACGATAAATTTGTGGAAATTTTGGCCTCAGCGTTAGAAAAAAACAATCAGGAGGGTTTTGATTATTTCGAATTTCGTCAGTCCCTTAAAAACCTTGCCAAAATGCCCCTGGACGAGCCAACCAGATTCCAGTCTGCTTTTGCAATGGCGCAAACCATGGGCGTAACTTCTGCTAAACTGGTCGAATCTGCCAAGCATTATTTGGCTGTGCTGAACGGCGAACAGACACGGTTCTCGGAGGCCCATGCCCAGCAAAAATCTAAACTCATCGGGAATCGGGAAGAGGAAGCCAAAAATCTCGATGCTTCTATCCAGCAAAAAGCGGAACAGATAAAACAACTCACCCAGGAAATTGAACAAAATCGGGTACAAAGTGAGCAAATACGCAAGGAAATAAATGAAAGCACCGTAAAAATAGAATCTACAAAAGCTGATTTTGAAGCGACTTTTGCGAACGTGGTTGCTCAAATACAGGATGATCTGGCAAAAATTCAACAACACCTTAATTGATGTTTGATATCTTTTGGGCATTCATCATCTTGCTTAGGTTAAGGCCCAAATCCACAAATCCACAATTAAAAAATCAACAACATCTAACATATGACTGACATGCAACCAATAAAGCCCAAAAATTTTTGGGAGCGCCCAGAGGGCATTACCGGCGGACTATTTATGGCGGCTATTGTGCTTGGAGGCGGCTATTTGCTTTACCAGGCATTGCCGACCTTGATCACGCTTGCCTCCAATACCCTTTACCTGGCTGGAATTCTGGCTGCGCTCGCAGCCGTAATTTACATGGTGCTCGACCCCAAGATGCGCAATCTTGTATGGTACATTTATAAATCCATAATGCGTGCGATTACGGGCGTTTTTGTCCAAATAGACCCCATTGGGATCCTTAAAAGCTATATTGAGGATTTGAAAGACAATTTGGGCAAAATGAATAGCCAAATCAGTAACCTCAAAGGCCAGATGTACAAATTGGGTGAGATGATCAAGCAAAACAATGCCAATATCAAGAACAACCTTAATCTTGCCGGCAAGGCGAAAGAGACGGGCCGTGATGCGTTGATGGTGCTTCAGGCACGCAAAGCAGGACGTTTGCAGGATTCAAACGTTAAGCTTGAAGATCTGTACAAAAGGATGGAGGTGCTTTACCGGGTGCTGACCAAGATGTATGAAAACTCGGAAATTATGCTCGAAGACCTGAGTGATCAGGTAGTAGTGAAAGAACAGGAATATAAAGCCATCAAGGCCAGCCATTCTGCCATGCGTTCGGCCATGAATATCCTGAGTGGAAACTCCGATAAAAAATATATGTACGACATGGCGCTTGAAGCTATGGCTGATGACGTAGGCCAAAAGGTTGGAGAAATGGAGCGCTTTATGGATATGTCTAAAAACTTTATGGATGGCATTGATCTCCAAAACGGCGTGTTTGAGGAAGAAGGCCTTGCGATGCTTGATAAATGGGAAAAAGATGGCGTTTCTTTTTTGTTGGGTGGTGATAAAAATAAAATTGTCGCAAAAGCTAACAGTCCTGCCGAAACCCTTGATTTAAATGCTCCTCATGCGGTGCCCAGCAAAGCAGAACGTGGTGGAAATCAATATGATACGTTTTTTGAGAACTAAATGAGCTATATAGTTGATGGTATCAGGTCGCCTATTGGAAATTTTGGTGGTCTTTTGGCGCCCATACGTACGGACGACATTGCAGCGCATGCGCTGCAAAAACTGTTGGAACGGCATCCGGACTTCGATCCTGCAATAATTTCCGATGTTATTCTAGGCTGTGCCAATCAAGCAGGAGAAGACAATCGCAATGTGGCACGAATGGCGCTTTTGCTCGCTGGTTTGCCCGTCACTGTGCCCGGTGAAACGGTTAATCGGCTCTGTGCCAGCGGGATGTCTGCAATTATTCAAGCACACAGGGCAATAGCGATGGGAGATGGCGAACTTTTTATTGCGGGAGGGGTAGAAGGCATGACGCGGGCTCCCTGGGTGATCAGCAAATCAAGCAAACCGTTCGGGACAGACGCTCAAATGTTCGATTCAAGTTTTGGCTGGCGATTTGTCAATCCCCTGATGCATGCACTTTATGGCACGGATGCGATGGGAATGACCGCGGAAAACCTGGCAGAACAGTATGGAATCAGCAGAGAAGACCAAGATAAATTTGCGTTTTGGAGCCAACAAAAAGCAGCAAAAGCACAGTCAGAGGGTAGATTGGCGGAAGAAATCACCGCAGTTTCTGTGCCCAAAGGCAAAAAAGGCGAATTGGTGCTTGTTGAACACGATGAATTCATTAAGCCGGATACAAGCCTGGAGGTGTTGGCCAAATTAAAACCGGCTTTTAAAAAAGACGGGTCTGTTACTGCTGGCAATGCCTCCGGCTTGAATGATGGCGCTGCCGCTTTGTTACTGGCTTCTGACAATGGCCTGAAAACCAACAACTTGAAACCATTGGCTAGAATTGTAAGCTCTGCTGTAGTTGGCGTAGAGCCGCGCATAATGGGCATTGGGCCAGTAACCGCCTCTCGTAACGCACTCAAAAAAGCTGGACTTTCCTTAGACCAGATGGATGTTATAGAACTCAATGAGGCATTTGCTGCTCAAGTTCTTGCTTGTACGCGCAATCTAGGTATTGCCGACGCCGACGCTCGCCTCAACCCCAATGGAGGCGCCATTGCCCTTGGGCATCCATTGGGAATGAGCGGTGCTCGTATCGTTTTATCTGCTGCGCGCGAACTGCTGCGAAATGGAGGCAAATATGCGCTTTGTACAATGTGCATTGGAGTAGGGCAGGGGTATGCCCTTGTCTTAGAAAAAGTGTGACCTAATGGGCAATATTAACTATTTATACCTCTGCCAATTTCTTGGTCACCACCTCCTTGCCTTCGAATTCCGATTTCCTTCCAAACAACAATCCCGCCCCATCAGCATCAATTAACACCGTGTCGCCTTTTTGGTAGTCGCCTGCCAACAAATGTTTAGCCAACTCATTGATAAGTTCGCGCTGTAAGGTTCGTTTGAGCGGGCGGGCTCCGAACTGTGGGTCGAAACCGTGCTCCACCAGAATTTTTGCGGCGTCTTTTGTGATATCCAGTTTTAGTTCCTGTTTTGTCAGCATCTCTTTAATATCTTTCATCAAGATATTGAGAATCAAGGACATTTGGTCTTTTAGAAGTGGGTGGAAAACCACAACTTCGTCCAGGCGGTTGAGGAATTCTGGTCGCAGGTTCATTTTCAGCGCATCCATGACCTCTCTTTTAGCCGTTTCAAACGATTCAATTTTTCGTTTTTCAGTCAAGGTCTCATAATCCTCGAAAGCATCCATAATTCGGTCGCTTGCGAGATTGGAGGTCATAATTATGATCGTGTTTTTAAAGTTTGCTGTTCTGCCTTTGTTGTCGGTAAGCCGGCCATCATCAAGCACTTGTAAAAGGATATTAAAAGTATCCGGATGTGCTTTTTCAATTTCGTCTAATAACACAATCGAATAAGGCCTTCGACGAACTGCTTCTGTTAATTGCCCGCCTTCATCATAACCAACATATCCGGGAGGAGCGCCCACCAGTCGTGACACGCTGTGTTTCTCCTGATATTCGCTCATATCAATACGCGTGATGGCTTTTTCGTCATCAAAAAGCACATCTGCAAGTGCTTTTGCAAGCTCGGTTTTGCCAACTCCTGTTGGGCCGCAAAAAATAAACGAGCCAATAGGCTTATCGGGATCGCTCAGCCCTGCCCTGCTGCGGCGTATAGCGTCTGCCACAGTGGTGACCGCCTCATCCTGGCCAACAACCCGTTCGTGCATTTCTTTTTCGAGATGTAAAAGCCGTTCTCGCTCCCCGCGCATCATTTTGGCCAGGGGTATGCCTGTCCAGCGCGCTACCACTTCTGCAATATCGTTTGCAGTTACTATTTGAGTGGTCATGCGGTTGTCCGGATCAAGGGTGCCGAGTTTTTCTTCAGCTGCTTTTAGCATTGCCTCCCTGGCTGGGATGTCTTGATATTTGATCTTAGAAGCCACCTCCAGATTGCCTTCGCGTTCAGCGCGTTGATATTGGATATGGAGTTCCTCCAGCTTTTGCTTGCTGATTTGAATCGCTTCGACAATCTCCTTTTCAGAAGTCCATTTTGCCCTCAGGTCATCAAGTTTTTCGCGCAAATCCTGTATTAACTTGTTCATAGATTCCAACTTCTTGGAATCTTTTTCTCGCTTAATTGCTTCTCGCTCAATTTCAAGCTGTCGCATTTGGCGATCCAGCTTATCCACATCTTCGGGTACAGAATCAAGTTCTAGTCTAAGTTTTGCGCCTGCTTCATCTATTAGATCAATGGCTTTGTCAGGTAGTTTCCTTTCTGAAATATATCGGTGGGAAAGTTCTGCAGATGCGATCAGGGACTCGTCCAGAATTTGAACCTTGTGATAGTTTTCATATTTTTCCCGGATTCCTCTGAGAATACTGATGGTGTCTTCTACGCTGGGTTCGTCCACATACACGGACTGAAAGCGCCTTTCCAAGGCCTTGTCGCTTTCGAAATATTTTTGGTATTCGTCAAGAGTTGTTGCACCAATAGTACGGAGTTCGCCTCGGGCGAGCGCCGGTTTGAGGATGTTTGCCGCATCCATTGCTCCCTGACCACCGCCAGCACCAACAAGCGTATGGATTTCGTCAATAAACAAAATAACCTGTTCGTTGGAATCAACAACTTCTTTGATCACCGCTTTCAATCGTTCTTCAAACTCTCCCTTATACTTCGCGCCAGCAATCAGCGAAGACATATCGAGGCTGAAAATCTTTTTGCCCGAAAGGGTTTCGGGGACATCCTGTTTGACAATTCGCCAGGCAATTCCTTCTACTATAGCCGTTTTTCCCACGCCAGGGTCGCCTATTATGACCGGGTTGTTTTTCTTGCGGCGGCTGAGGATGTGCAACACGCGGCGAATTTCCTCATCGCGACCGATAACAGGGTCTAGTTTGCCGTTTTCAGCCTGTTCGGTAAGGTTGACCGCATATTTTTGTAGCGCGTTGTAAACATTGTCGGTGGTCTGCTCGGTCACTTTTCGGCCTTTGCGAAGTTCTTTGACCGCGGCGCTAAGGGCATCGAATGTTGCACCGTTTTCTCGAAGCAGCCTGGCGCCTTTATCGTTGCCCTTGACTACACCTAATAGAAGCAGTTCGAGCGAAATATACTCATCGCCAAAGTCTTTTAACAATGACTTGGCAGCTGCAATGGCTTTGTTTGCTTCATTGGTAAGGTATTGTTTGTCAGCACCTTGAACTTTGGGGGTCTCCCAAATCAATTTGTCCAGTTGCTCAGAAAATGCTGGAATATTGACCCCGGTTTTTTTCAAAAGGAAATCGGTCACAGAGTCGTCCACATTGAGCATTCCTTTTATAAGGTGCCCGGTATCAACACTTTGCTGCTCATAACCCGCTGCAATTTGTTGCGCTTGCAGTATGGCTTCCTGGGCCTTGATGGTGAAATTATCGTATGTCATGTTTTTAGTTTCAGCTTTTGGATCGTTCAAATTTCCGGCCAAAGCGAACTGCGTGAAAAAATGTCAGTTCAACTTAAAAAGCAAGGTCATTTTGTCGGTAAGTTTTGTAAAAAATGACGGATTGGCGGGTTTGATGTCATTAAATTTATCAAGCTGCCAGGCTTTGGCAAATGCGCTTACGAATCATCAGTCCTAAAAACCTTTTACGCAACCTTTATCTTTGCAAAATGCTACAAGTTATTTCTCCCAGGCAAGATTTTCCTGAATCATTTCCAAGTGGCGCTATGTTATTGATTGACAAGCCTTTGGCTTGGACATCATTTGGTGTTGTAAATAAAGTGCGTTATCTTCTGGCAAAAAAAACAGGCAATAAAAAAATTAAAGTGGGCCATGCAGGTACACTTGATCCATTAGCTACCGGCTTGCTTATTCTTTGTATCGGGGATTATACCAAGCGGATTGACACGTTCCAAGCGATGTCCAAAACGTACACAGGCACCTTCACTTTTGGAGCCACTACCCAATCTTTTGACTTGGAGAAGCCGCCCGATACGCTTTTCCCAACGGAACATTTGAACAAAGCAAGTTTGGAAAAGGCAAGCCGCCACTTTCTGGGAGATATCCAACAAGTTCCTCCAATATTTTCAGCAATAAAGGTAGATGGCAGAAGGATGTATAAAAATGCGCGGACAGGCCAAGAAGTCGAAATGCCGCATCGGCAAGTTCATCTAACGGCTTTCGAACTTTTAGGCGATTTGCGACAAGTTGCACCGAGCCTTGAAAATGCCGTTATAGCCAGCAAAAAAGGGTCTGATATAATGCTTCATCCGGATTTTCCAAAAGGGTTGCAGATTGATTTTCGGGTCGTTTGCAGTAAAGGGACTTACATACGCTCTTTGGCAAATGATTTGGGGAAAGAAGTCGGGAGCGGGGCCTACTTGAGCAGCTTGAAACGAACCGCTATTGGTGATTTTTCCCTGGATAATGCCTGGAATTTGAAAGATCTTATTGAATTGGTTGAAATGTCTTAATTGTAGATCTCATTCCTTCCTCTCCGGATATACCTTCGCACATTCATCCAAAAAGCAACAAAAAGGTAAATAATTAGCGGCGACCCCATGCCTATAAAAGAAGTGTAAATGAAGTATTTACGCACTTCAGCTGGGGCTACACGCATCCGTTCGCCCAAATATTGGCACACACCAAATGCGTGCTTTTCAATTAAATCTTTGAACCAATTTTGGAGCATGGTTGACTGGTTATTGGTTGACTGGTTATTGGTTGATTGGTGTGCAAAATTAAGTGCTTTCCCATTACGGAAACCGAAAAAACTAAAGATAATCACACCCGTTTGGCAAAAATCCAGATTTGTCAGCTTGAAATGCGAACGAATCAACCAATAACCAATAACTAAGGCTCAGCCCTTGCAGTTTCGATCATCAAACTAAGTTCTTCAGCTAAGCTTTCGTCGCTGCCTTCAAAACCGATTGTTTTGAAACGGATCTTTCCAAGGCGATCCAGTACAAATTTGGTCGGGATTCCGGATACTCCGTAGGCTGCAATTACACTATCATCGGTGTCTAACAAGACATTGAAACTATATCCTTTACTGGAAATAAAATCGGAAGCGTTTTTTGCTTTGTCGGTTCCTTTTTCCCAGGAATCAATAAAAACAAAGGCTACATTAGGGTCGTTTTTGTATTGATTTACAGCCAGTTGCATGCCAGGAAAGGAGGCTTTGCAAGGGCCACACCAGGTAGCCCAAAAGTCAATAACCACCACTTTTCCACGCAGACTTTCAAGACTTACAGATTTGCCTTCCAGGTTGACGAGATTGAAGGGGGCTGAAGGGTCGTTCAACATACTTGCTCTTAATTCCTTCTGTTTGGCAGATCTTGCGATCGATTCCAGGTTTTTAAGATATGACTCGGATCCTGATTCTGTTTTATCTTCAGCTATAAATTGACGCTTGAACATTTCTTTCATTTTAGCGGTCGCATGCCCATTCAGGATAAATCCCTCCAAACGGTAGCGTAAGTCCCTTGCGCCGGAAGACTCCAAATAAGTGACATAGCGCTCATTCATTTCTGCCTCCTTGCCTTTTAATATTTCAACCACCTCGGACTGAAGCGCAGCAGCGCTAACCACATCACCGGATTTACTCAAGACAAATGAATAAGTGTCGCCGTACATTGCAAAGGTTTGTTTCCTTTGTTCTGCCCATTCCTTCGAAGTGCTGTAAGGAGGTTTTGTGACCGTAGGGTTAGCCATTTCTTTCCTGGCCCAATCGACGGCATTTGCAGCCATTATACGGGCTTCTTCAAGCTTTTCTCCTTTTTCGGCAAGTTCCCAAGCAATGTTATTGTAAGCGCTAGACCGCTCTGCGTCAGGAAGTTGCGCTGCAAGTGTTCGAAACTTTGTCCAGTCGCCGCTATCGGCAACCTTGTTGGCAAGGTTGGCGCGGAGCATGTTCACAGATTGTTTTTCTTCATCGTTTTGCGGAGGAAAGGAATTGGAAAAAGCAAGAAGCATTTCCTCCGCTTTCAACATATCAGGTTCATTCTGAATTGCCCGGCGCTTCTCCTGTTTCACCATATTGCCCTTTGGAAACGCAGTGCGAACCTTTTCCTTTAGAGCCTTGCTGCGTTCAGGATCGCCATTGCGTTCGAAAAAACGGCTGGCAGTTGCCAATTCATCTTCTGTAGCATTTGGATCGGCCTCAAATTCTGATAAGTATGCAATGGCTTCCTTTTTCCCGTCTTCACCCTTTTTAACCGCCATAAGGTTGTTGATATAACTGGCGAAATACTTTCTTTTCAAATCAGGCTGAATTGCAAATGCTTGATTTAGAAGTCCAAAAGCAACGGACGGGGTGCGGTTGAGGTTTAGAAGACCGCCATAATCGCGATAAAGTATGGCGGCAGCTGCCATGCTCTCAGGCATTGATTTTCCTGATGCATCATAAATAGAAAGGAAATATCCTTCCCCACTATTGTTGTCCCATTTTTCCTCAGCTTCCCGAAGGCCGGCCACTGCAGACTTGGCATCCAGGCTTAAGGTAAAAACCCCCACTAATTTGTCGCCAATGCGCATGGTTGACGCCTCAGTAGTTGCAACCTTTCCATTGGCATATTCAAGTACTACCATTTCTATTTCATCAGCACTCCGCAGCTTGCTTTTTGCAAGATCAATTTCAAGCCGTACCATATCGCCTGCCATGGGTGCTGAAGGGTTAACCGTAAAATTTTGTCCAAAGGCAAGGACTGGAAGGCAGAGCAGGATGATGTTAAGTTGTTTCATAGCAATAGGTAAGAGTTTTTATTAAAAATTGGGACACACAACCCTGGAGCGTTTTTCACCGGGGTGAAAATAAGTGAGCGACACCTCAAAGGCGCCTCGCGCATTGTTTGCCTGGGTAAGCGGAGAGATGGTAATATCGTAACTCAGCCCCAGCATCCAACGATTCAGTTCGAGCATTCCGACCACAGTAATAGCATCTGCCTGAAAGCCCTTGTCGATCTTATTGCCTACACGCGCCCAAGCACCCGCCCGAAGTGCGAGCTCGTTAACGTCATTGTTGGAATACCTGAGGTTCAGTCCCAAATCGGTCTCGAATGCCGGGCCTTGTTGCATCACCAGAGCGCTTGGCAATAGGCTAATTACGTCATTAAGCGGAAATTGGCCGCCAACATGGCCAGTCACGCGGGTATAGAGTGTTTCGTTTTCGTCGTCGGCGAGTGAAATCCTGGGTCGATTGAGGTGGTGCATTGCACCCCCTAAATAGAAGAATCCATTATTTTCAAATACGGCATACCATAGAAGCCCGGCATTGAAATCAAGATAACTTTTAGCAGCTGCATTTGCATTGGGTTCGTTGTTGGGAAGGCTCGTATTGGGTGTTTCGCTGGAAACATCGAATTGGCGGCTGAACCAAAGTTTACCCCAATCAATAGAATTTTGTCCAAAACCGACTTGCGCTCCTGCAGAAAGATAATGATCGGCTTGTCGCCGCCCTCCGGAAAGTTGTTTGAGGAAGGCGCCTCCTATCTGGACCTTGTCTTGTGAAAACCGGGCGGTGCCTGCCTCATCATGCATTGCTCCTATGCCAAAAGAGGCATAATCGTCGCCATAACCCACTTGCAAACGGTGCTCAAATGCCGCTGCATAGGTTCGGAAAGGCACCGGAGAAAGGATGCTGCCCCATTGGTCGCGGTAGTTGAGCGTTGCCCGCCATTTGCCATTGAACACACCATTGAGTGCTGGGTTTAGATTCCAGGGTGAAGCATAGTATTGAGAAAAACGTGGGTCTTGGGCCTTTGTTTCCTGGAAAAAGGCGCAATAGAGGAGGATTGCGGCTAAGATCGGTTTGGTAAATTGTTTCATGATTAATTTAGCTTGGATGGTTACAAATGATTTTGAATCACAAAAGTAGTTTTCCCTTTCAAAAACCCACCGTTCCCTCAATATATCTTTCAATCGAATTTAGTTAAATACGCTTTCATCTACCACTGCATCCATTCCTTCGGATGTTCATCATTTTACAATGCGCCAACTTTGCCTACCTTGTGGCCGCTTTTTTGAACAAGAAAACACCATGGCAAAATCAGGCAAGTCCAACCCTAAAAGTCGCATACAGGCTTCAACAACCAATAAACAGGCCCGCATCACGAGCGCAAGTCCGGCAAAAAACTGGTTCGAACGCGCTGAACTCCCAGCAGATGACCCAAGATTGCACAAAGTCTTTTGGAGCCTTGCTGTACTAGGCCTGCTTCTGCTGCTCACACTTTCGTTTGGTTCCGGCATCAACGCTGACGACAAGTTCCAGGTGGATTATTCCCAAAAGCTGGTAAATTATTACACCACCTTTGGAAAGGATACTGCTGCATTGAACATACCTGATGGTAATATGCACCTCTATGGCGGTTTTTTTGAAACTGCAACTGGATTTGCCAATAAAGTTCTTGGGTTTCAGCCAAGCGATCATGCATACCATAACGTGCGTCATGCTTCAAGCGCAGTGCTTGGCTGGGTAGCCATGCTGTGCGCTGCGTTGTTCGCGTGCCTTGTTGCCGGGCAACGTGCAGGCATTATCACTTTGATCATCATGCTCATATCTCCTCGTTTTGTGGGCGATTCACTAATGAATCCGAAGGATATTCCTTTCGCAGCGGGCTATATGATGGCTATTTACAACATGGTTGCGGTGCTGGAGCGAATGCCTGATCCACGCCGTTGGAACCTGTTTGGGTTGGTGCTTGGCCTGGGCATTGCATTGGGTACTCGTGCGGGTGGTTTGCTGTCTTTTGGTATTTTTGGCATGTTTGCAGGCCTGCATTTTTTGTTTAAAAACGGTGGGCTCAAGGCTTTTTCAAATATTCAAAATTTGAAAAAATACGCTTTAATAACGCTCAGTGTTGCAGCGGCAGGCTACGTTTTGGCCCTACTTTTTTGGCCGTACGCGTTGCAGGAGCCGCTTAATAATCCTTTTGTAGCGCTTTCAAAATTTTCTGATTTGGAGGTCAAGATCAGGGTTTTGTTTGAGGGGGTAAATATGATGTCCGATAAAACACCCTGGAATTATGCTATTAAATGGATCGGCTACACGATTCCGATTTCGGCGCTTTTGGGGCTTATCGGATTCGGCATAATATTCCCCAGGTTATCTCGAAGGCTGAATCCGTTGTGGGTTGGTTTGGCCTTGTTTGCAGCGGTTTTTCCAGTATTTTATGTAGTTTACAAAAATTCTGTCATTCACGACGGCTGGAGGCACTTGACTTTTGCTTATCCGCCCATGGTTGCATGTGCTGCCTTGTTTTGGAATGAAATGGCTGAAATTTTTTCTTCAAAAAAATACGGTGTATGGGCGGTCTATGGGGCACTTGGGCTGTGCTCCATAGATGCAGCGGCCTTTATTGCCCAAAACCCGAAAATGCCCTATGTCTATTTTAATCCAATCGTTGGAGGCACATCGGGCGCTTACGGAAAATTTGAAACAGATTACTGGGGTATCAGCACCCGTCAGGGCATCGAATGGCTTGAAAATCAAGGGATTTTGAAGCCCGATATGCCCGAGGTAGTGATACTTGCCACCAATATGTATTACTCGACCAAACAACTTACCAGCAAATATGGCGACAAAGTGAAAGTGAAATACCTGAAATGGGAAAAACGCTGCGACGATGCCTGGGATTATGGGCTTTACCCAACGCGATTTTTGGATGGCAGCACCTTGCAAAAAGGGGCCTGGCCACCGGACAATGCTGTGCACATCGTAAAAGCTGGAGCTGCGCCCATTCTGGCTGTGCTCAAAGACAACGGACGTAATTGCGCTCTTGGGATTGCCGCAAGCAAACTCGGCGATTGGCCAGCTGCAATTGAACGGTTTAGGGCGGAGATCGCTAATGTGCCCGACAACGAAATTGCCTGGGTAAGCCTTGCTCAGGCTTTGTTGAACATTGGCCAATTGGAGGAGGCTAAGGCTGCAGCTGAAAAAACGATCGAAATTTGTCCCGACGACGCACAAGCAAACAACCTTGTTGGATTGTATTGGCTCAACAAAAATGACGCAACCAAAGCAAAAGCTCAATTTGAGTTGTCAATAAAAAAAGAATCCTCAAATCCTGCTGCCTGGTATTATCTGGCTATTATTGCAAGAAGCCAAAAGGATGATCAAACGGCCTTGAACAACTTGATGAAAGCCATTCAAATTTCGCCCAGCTTCAAGCCGGCCTACGAACTTTCAGCACAGATTTACGAATCAATGGGAGATGGGGCGCGGGCACAACAGTTTAGGGCTGCCTTAGGCCAATTGAAGTAGCTGCTCGGATAATAAGCCACGTACCTTATATTTGCCAAACAAAATCAAGCGATTATGGCCCAAACAAAACAGGAGATAATTCGTCAGATTCAGCAGGGTAAAGTACAAACTGCGTTGGAAGGCATGGTTCAACTTTCGGGTTTGGCAAGGGATAAAGAACAGCAACAGCATTGTGTATTGCTTCAAAGTCAATTGTCACAGTTGAACACCAAGTTCGGAATGGGAACTTTTGACAACAAGACATATCAGTTAGAACTCAACAGAATAACGAAGGCAGCCCTTGAGCTTGCCTACGAGTTGCCTTCTGTAATTCAGGCGCCGCCACAATACTCCAATGCACCTTCCTATCCCCATAAATCAAACCAATCCAGTTCAGCCTGGAAAACTTGGGGCATTTTGCTTACGGGAGCGGCTGGGGTTGTGGTGCTTTTAGTTATGGCCCAACTATTCATGGATACTTCAGGGGATAATGCCTCAAATATTCAAACCCCTTATACAAACACACAACAAACGCTTCAAAATCCGACCACTGAGAATAAAAACAAATCGAATGCAGCGCCTTTGGAATCTACACAATCATTGCCTGTGGAAGCAAAAAGCAGGCTTCAGGATAAATTTGTAGGACTTTGGCAGGGTGTAGTATCAATGAACGGCATTTCAGTTGCAAACCTGGTTATTGCTTTCCAAGGAGATAACCGATATGAAAGCCAATTGGCCAATTCATTCACTGGAGAGGTTTTGAGTACGAGTCGGGGAGATTGGAGACTGGAAAATGATGGACAATTAAAATTAACGGCCCTGGAAGGTCCCTTTGAGGTCTATACGGTTGGGTGGACCAGCCAAAATACCTTCAATGCAGTGCTTGTAAGTGCAACGGATGAGTCGCTGATTGGATTAAGGGTAGCCTTTGTCAGAAATAATTGAAAATACCTGATTTGGATCAAACGCTTTTGGTTTTGAATTGTTTAAAAAGGATATTTCAAAAAATATACACAGAAAATGAAAAAATCACATCTCCTTGCCATTGTAATTGTGGCCGTGGCTATTGCAATTTTGATATCGGCCAGCAAAGATGTTACCACCTATGCCAACTTTTCTCAAGCAGCCCAAAGCGAGGATAAGGTAAAACTTGTGGGGGAACTCGTAAAGGACCGACCAGTAGAATACGACCCGTCCAAGGACCCTAATTTTATGGCTTTTTATCTCAAAGACGAAGCTGGAGAAATCCGTCGCGTGGAGCTCCTGGCAGCCAAGCCTCAAGATTTTGAACGCTCTGAATCCATCGTGCTGACCGGAAAAATGAACGGGGAAACCTTTGCGGCTTCCGATATGTTGCTCAAATGTCCTTCAAAATACAAGGATCAGGAGATTTACATCCGAGAGAAACAAGGTTGATTTACGATGCGCTATGCCTCTTTTTCATAGTTCATAGTTCATAAGATAAAATGGGTGTAATCCGTAGGCAAAGCCTGAAGCATTCTGCCATCAATATTGTGGGCTTGGCAATTGGTGCTATCAGTACATTTTTTGTCTATCCCCATACATTGGAGGCTTATGGACTTGCTCAGGTATTGTTGTCGGTTGGTATGGTAGGCTTGCCGATCATGTCGCTTGGAGCAAATGCGGTGGCAATTCGTTTTTTTCCACGGTTTGAAAATAAATCAAAAGGGCATCATGGTTTTGTACCATTGCTTATTGCCTTGTGCGCCATCGGTTGCTCATTTTTTGGGTTCATGGCCTGGGTGTTTTGGGAGCCGCTTTCCAATGTCCTGGAAACAAGGTCGCCCTTGCTCCGCGAATATTTGTGGATCAGTTTTCCGCTTGCTTTTTGTTATATCACCAGCTGTGTCCTTTCGAATTATTCCTCCAATTTTAAGCGCATAGTAGTCCCTTCACTGCTTCTTGATTTTTCTCAGAAACTAGTTTTGCCCCTGTTGCTAATTGCCGTATGGAAGCGCTGGCTCTCATTAGACCTTGCAATGTTCGGATTGCTGATACACGCTGTTTTGGTAACAACCGGGCTTATTTTGTACTTAAGGCATATTGATCAATGGCATTGGCGGCCGAATTGGTCTTTTATAACACCTACACTCAGGAAAGAGATCCTGCAATTCATAGGTTTTGGAGCCTTTGGCGGATTTGCCTTGCTGGTGGCAGCAAAATCAGATGTATTTATTGTAGGCTCGCTCAGTGCGGTTAAAGCAGCCGGGGTGTACGCTATTGCAGCTTATTTGGCCACGGTAATTGAAATACCAACGAAGAGCCTATATGCAGCAAGTGCCTCATCAGTAGCCAAATATTTGGCTGAGGACAATAGAACGGAATTGGAAAAACTTTACAAAAGCGTGTCTATCAATCTTTTAGTAGCAGGGCTGCTGCTGTTTGGCTGTATCTGGATATCGAATGACAGTTTGTTTGGCCTGTTGCCAAATGGAGAGGAATTGGCCGCTGGAAAATGGGTCTTGTTGTTTATTGGTATTTCCAGGGTGGTAGAAATGGGCACCGGCTTGAACAATTATATGGTATATTATTCACAGTATTACCGATATTCTTTGCTTTCGTTGAGTATTTTGGCATCGACAAACATATTGCTCAGTATTTGGCTAATTCCAATATTAGGTATATCCGGAGCTGCCTTGGCAACCTTGCTGAGTGTAACTGGTTACAATGCCGTTAGTATTGGACTGGTATGGCTCAAATTTCGACTTTTCCCTTTTACAACAAACACCTTAAAAGCTGTTGGACTCGCGCTGTTGGCCTACTTTGTAGCAGGGCTTATCCCCTTTACCGGGTACAACTTGCTCGACCTGATGTTCCATTCCGGCTTTTTTATGCTGATTTTTTCAATTTTAGTCCTGAAATTTCGAGTTTCGGAAGATTTAAATGGACTGGAAAAATTGGTGAAAGAAAAAATTGGAAAAGCTTTCTCCTGAATTGCCCTCATTACACAAATATATATTTCTGTAAAGCAACCCTGCCATGTTCCTGCATCTAAGCCACGATTTTGATTCGATAGTGCATGCTCCGCCCACCCTGGATCAGGAAGGGGCATTGTTTGCCGGACCGGAAAAGCTTTTGCTTTGGCTGGAAGTACAACTTGGGCTAAAGGGTTATCGCAACAATACGGCTTATCTGCGCATCGAGTTATACAGGCAAGCACTGGGCCAGTTCCTGTCGGAAAAAGGGAAGTCCATACCCTCTTTTTTTGAAAATTCTTTTGATGCCGACCGTTTCGCCACAGCCGAAGCACTACTGGCTTGGCGTGATGAACTTCTGCTTGGTGGCTGGGACTTTTTACAGTCAAATGAAATACCACCCCGGCTCCAGAATATTGCTGATGTGGAAGTTTTTTTCCAAAACAAACTTCAAGACCCCGAGTTGGCAATTCAGGCCGCAGGTTATGCAGATCGATTTGAACAGGTTTTGGGATTGCTTAAAAACAGGCCAATAGCGTTGGACAAAATTCTGTTATATGAACCGGAGCACTTGCAGTCACCTGCGATACAGCGAGCATTGCAAATTTTCCGGCAGCAGGGAATCGAAATTATGGATATCAAGTTTGGGGGGGAAGCTGCCATCAACACCCGATTGGGAAAATTGCAAAATGGTACGGGTACGGGTGAGGGCAAACTGGCAATTCTCTACGCCCGTCGCGATTCAGATGCGGCTACTTTTTTGGCCCAAACACTGCGTAACAACCCCAACTATCAACCTGTTTTTTTATTGCCTGAAATGAACCTTCTTCTGGAGCAAAACCTGTCAAATGAAGGTTTTGCTCCGATGGGAGTGCTATCTGCCTCCCTTGCGCGACCGTCTCTTCAAGTGCTCAAACTTGCCCCTGCGTTTTTATGGGAGCCCGTAGATGTGTTCAAAATCATGGAATTTGTCACACTTCCGCTCAAACCATTGGATTCGGGCCTTGCCCTTGAAATAGCCCGGGTCATCGCTGAAAAGCCAGGGCTTTTCAGCGACACCTGGTTTGCTGCTGTGTTCGGTTATTTGGAAAGGGCAGAAGTCCCGGATGAAGCCAGAAAGCAATACAATTTTTGGTTTGACCGCCGGCGTTATCCAGCGGATGGTACAGCGCCCAAGCGTGACGCTGTGGCCCTTTACGGTTATTTGCAGGAATGGGCGTTTGATTTTTACGAATCTTCCGGAAGCAACAACCCATCGCTGCTTGTGTTGGCCGAACAAGCTCGTCGAATACGAGAACTACTGGAAACTTTGCCAGAGCAGCGTATTGGCTTTCTGGAACTGGAACGCATCGTACGAACCATTTATGAGCCATCTCCCATGCAATTGGCCACTGCAGAAACCGGATGTTTTAAATATATCCACAAGCCAGGCGCCTTTGCAGCACCTGTTGAGGACCTTATTTGGTGGAATTGTGTCTATGAAAACGGCACGCCGCCGCCAGACAAATGGCAGAAAGTGGAACGCAACTTCCTTGAAAATAGAGGTGTTGTGCTGGAAACGCCTCGCCAGCAAAGTCAACGCAATCAACTGTTGCAGATGCGGCCTGTGATTCGAACCTCCGGGAGTTTGTTGCTGGTTGTGCCGGAACAAGTTGATGGAGCAGAGACCGAAAAGCCGCTCCTGCTCAGTGATATCAAGGCGGTCTTTGGCGAAGAGATCAACGAGTTCAGTTACCATTTAGAATGCGAAAATGATCGCAACCGATTCGCAAACTGGCTCAAATTACCTGATCAGGAGCAAATTACAACCCGCGCGGCGGCACGCCCAAAGCCACATATACACCTTAAAAATCCTGATTTGCTCACCGAAAGCGAATACGAGACTCCCACAAACCTGGACAGTCTTTTTTACTATCCACACCGTTGGTTTTTTCGCCAAAAATTACGTTTGTATCGATCCGGCCTGCTCAGTGTGACGGGCGATAACACCCTGCTTGGAAGCCTTGCCCACCGCTTTTTTGAAAAACTGTTGAAAGAAGACCTTACACAGATCGACCGCCTCTCGCTCAATCAATGGGTAGAATCAGAAGCAGAGATTTTGCTTCCACGCGAAGGGGCCACATTATTGCTTTATGGGCGTGAACCAGAGCGAATGTCCTTCCTTGCCAAAGTTAAAAATGCCGCCTGGAACCTGATCTCACTGATTAGGTCAAACCGTTGGATTGTTGAGAACACTGAAATGGAACTAGAAGGAAGTTTTCTCGGCATGACGGTTCGTGGAAAAGCAGATCTGGTACTTCGTCGAGATGATGAACAAGCAATAATTGACTTAAAATGGAGCGGAGTAAAAAGACGCAAAGAGCTGATTCAAAACGGAGAAGACCTTCAATTGGTGCTGTATGCGCACCTGCTCCCTCCCACTGAGCAATGGCCGCATACCGCCTATTTTATCTTGGATGAGGGCAAAATGATTGCCCGGAATTCCAGCGCATTCCAGGAAGCCATAGTAGCAGGGCGGGGAGGAGAAGATCATGTGGCAGCATGCAACACCATCTTTGAGAAAATGGAAAAAACCTACGCCTGGCGATTGGAACAAATAAAAAAAGGACTAATTGAACTTCGAACTGCCAGAACTGCAGCTGAATTAGAAGCCCTTTACCAGGACCAGCTCTTCGAACTTTTGGAAATGAAAAACGAGGATGCGCGCTGGGATGATTATGCCACTTTGCTTGCGCACTAAACTGTAAACTGTCTAATATCTCTACTTTTGCGCCATGGCAAAAATCTGGGCTCTTTATGCTGCGGCACTTTTTTTGATTCTCATGACCTTGAGCATGCCCATTATTGGTATAAACATGGCTGTTGCTCCAGGCAAACGTGCTTTGCGCAACAATATCTACTACCTGCACCATATTTTTACTCCCTTGTTTCTGGCGCTCGTTGGCATTCACCTGAAGGTAGAAGGCCAGGAAAGACTCGATCCCAAGAAAAGTTATGTCATTGTGGGCAATCACAATTCCTCTCTCGATTTTATCGTGAATGGTCACGCCTTTCCGGGTGTCTTCAGGTTTTTAGCCAAACAGGAATTGTTGAAAATCCCGGTATTCGGGTTTATCGTACGAAAAATGTGCTTGGTTGTAGATCGAAGCAGCGCGATGAGCCGAGCAAGAAGCGTGGTAGCATTAAAACAACAATTGGCCGAAGGTTGGAGCATTTTTATTTATCCGGAAGGCAGCCGAAATGATAGCGACAAGCCACTAGCGCCTTTCTTTGACGGGGCTTTCCGGATCGCGATTCAGACAGGTGCTCCTTTGGCCGTACAAACGATCATTAATATCCGACACATTACGGTCAATGGTACAGGTTTGCGCCCCGGAATAGTACGAATCGTTTGGGACGAACCCATAGCCACTGAAGGGCTTGGCACTCAGGACATTGTAACCCTGAAAGAAGAAACCGAAAATTTGATGATGGAAAGGTTAGGTATTAAAATTTAGGCACACTAAAGGAGCAATTGGTTATGAAATAATGCAAGCCTTAAATTTCATTACTTTTGCTCAAGCAGAGTGTATTCCAAACCATCTGCCGATTATGAGCCAACCGACACTATGGACAGACCAGACCATCGTCAAGGCCATTGCGAGCGGTGGACATGGCCGTGACAATGCATTGCAGTGGTGGTTTGGAAACCAGGGCCTGCAACGCTGGGTGCGTAATTATGCCGCTGAGCACGGTGGCTCTGCGGCAGATGGAGAGGATTTGTATCACGATACCTTTATTACTTTTGACCGATTGTTGCGGGAAGGGAAGTTCCGTGAAGAGTCTTCTTTGAAAACCTTCTTTTGCAGCATTGCAAAATGGCAATGGCTCAATCGGCAAAGAAAAAAGGGAGTTACTATATCTTTGGATACAATCGAACTGTTTGAAAGCAAACACTTTTTAGAAGATGAAATGTATAACCGCGAGCGTCAATCGGTATTCCAACAGGCGCTTTCCAGCCTTGGTGAAAAATGCAAAAAACTGCTAACTTTTTACCAACTGAGTTACTCTATGAAGGAAATTGCTGCCGAGATGGGATATGCCTCAGATCAGGTCGCGATGAACCAGTGTTCAGAATGCCGTAAAAAACTAAAGGCTCTAATTGAAAACAGCACTGAACTAAAAGATTTTTTCAATATTTAATCCCCGCTGCAATGACATCATGCCTTACAATTCAAACAAACGGCTCGAACGGGAGGCCAGAGAATCTCTCGTAGCCTCCGACTTAAGCGCCAAAATGAAACAATGGCGCGATCCAAACCAAGATCCGGGTGAAGGTGGAAACACTTTGCTATTGTTTCGCCTTTTGCTATTTGTGGCCTTGCTGGCATCAGCTTTATGGATTTTTTGGCCCCCAAAAAAACCAGACAGGATACAGCAAAACCAGGAACTGCCGACTAATTCCCCTCCTTTAGCAGTTCAAGAACCAGTGCCAATAGAACAGCCCAGGGAGCAGCCTGTCGTAGGAAAATCAATTGAGACCCCTAATCGGTACCTTGCATTGGCAGAATCAAGCTATCAAAAGCCTGATTTTGCTTCCCAGGTTAGAGGCGACGCTCCTACTGGAGAGAATTTGCTCAATGATGCCCGTGACGCTATCGCAAAGGGAAACTATTCTGATGCACTTAATGCGCTTCAAAATGTCTCTGCCGAATACAAAACAGATGTAGTTTATTTGCGCGGCCATGCCCTTTTCGGTTTGAAAAAATACCAACAATCTGCGGTTCTTTTTGGTCAGATAACCGGGAGCGTTCGTTATGGCGAGGCTGCTCAATGGTATGAAGCCTTATCGCTGCTTCCTGATTTTGAGCAAAACAAGTCATTGGTTTTAAAGAAGTTGAAGAAAATGGTGGACGATGAAGGGCATACTTTTTATCGGGAAGCAACTGAATTGTACCGGAAACTTTAAAGGGCTTCCTCAACGCCCATTCAACACAAACCCTGCCCAATAAAATGGGTGGGCGTATGCTCTGTGTTCGTTGATCAAGGTTCGTTTGGCATTTGCCAAAGCATGATTGTAAGTCCGGCCTTTTTGAATTTCTTCGTAAAACAGGACCATGAGATATTTTGTGCTCAAATCATCGACTGACCAGAGCGATGCCACCACATTTCGGGCGCCAGCACAGTTAAATGCACGAGTCAAACCAACCATGCCTTCATCCTTTCTAAATTGCCCGAGAGCAGTTTCACAAGCTGAAAGCACTACAAGGTCAGCGGAAAGTCGCAACCCGTAAATGTCTCTCGCATAGAGCAGGTCTAAACTTTTGGCATCAGTTTCTGATTGAAATGCGACAAAAGAATACGCGCCCAATACTTCATTGGCAGCGCTATGGGTAGCCAGGTGGAGGGTGTTGAATTGCTGGCAATTTTTCAAAAAATTTGATTTGGTCGCTGCTGCTCCGACAAGCGATTGACCGTTAGTCAATTTAACTATGGATTGAACCTCGGTTCCGCTGCCGGGCAGGGGTTTGAAAACTTCTGATCGCGAAAGTGCAGCCATATCACCTACTGGAATTTCCGCTTTCGAGGAAATTTCGCCTTCAAAAAATGGTGCGACCCCAAGTACAGTGCCGCTTGGCTTCTGAATTGCTGGCCGGTTTTGGACAAATTCAAACAATCCAGCAGAATAGACCTGGCTCATAACCAGCTCTTTTTCAAGGAAATGCCAAAGAAATGGCTTGCTTAAATTGGTCTCTGGCTGAGAAAGCAATGCGCCAAAGGGCAGCCCTACAAGTTCATCGCGCAGGATTAACAACAGCTCCTCGGTAAGCAAAGGCCGAACTGGCGCAATCAGGATTTGATAGGCAAGGTGTGCGGCATCGGCAAAAGATCGAATTTTTTGAAGATATTCTTTTTCAGGCAGTTTCAGATATTCTGAAAAAAGATGTGATTCGGTTTCGAGCATTTGGATTGCGGCCAATTGTGCACTGTCAAATGGGGTTGCAAGCCATACCACGGTATCCGGTCGGATGAGGAGTGCGAATACCAATCCGTTTTCAATGAAAAGGTCGAGCAAACATTGGCCTGGGCTTAGCATCTGCCTTTGGGCCGCCTGGACACTGGCTTTGGGTTGATTATATTTTAATCGAAAATATTCCGGATGGCTCTTTTCCAAATCCTGCAAAAAATCCCGGTATTGGTCACGCAGGGCAAAAAGTTCCTGGTCGTTTGCTGAAATCAGGCTGTCAGCGTTTGGCAGCTTGCGTACCATGAAAAAATTTGTCTCCAGATCGTTAACTGCCGTCCGGAAATTGTTTTCCTTCTGATAAAGCGAGTCCGGTAATCCAGCCCATTGGAGCGCATAGGTTTCATGAAGAAATTCTTGAACTGCGAATGATTTGCTTGCTTCTATGCATTCAAAAGCGCGCTCAACGTGATTAATCTCTTGCGTATGGGCAAACATCCCTTGCCGAACCTCTGCAATATTTGCGACTATACCTACCTCGTTAGCGATCCAATCTCGAAAACCATCGTTGGGTGGTCGGTCTCGCATTGAAAAAATGACCTCTTCAGATTGCCTGCACCGATGTTCTGCCAGATTGTACCAGGAAGTATCTTTTGTAAGCACGAATTCTTTCCATGCTGCTCTTGAAGCCTGGGCCAGGCACCATGCATAATGGGTGCAGCTGAAGAGTTTGCCTCTTTGTTGTTGGAGACGAGCCTCAAACAGCGCAATGTTCTTATCCGCATAAACCAGGGCTTTTTTGTAATTTCCTGTCTGGGTATAAAGTTCGCACAAACGAAACTCGACCGTACCTAAAAAGCCGCCTTTGGCCTTCAAAATATCGCCGTAACGACTCAAGGTATCCTCCAGTATCTTGATTGCAAGTGGTAGTATACCTTTCAATTCGTAGTACATTGACCAGTAATTGGCAAGGTTGACCTTAGCTTGCAAGCTGGCCCTGTTGCCAAGAAGATAATGGAAATCATCCCATTTCTGAAGGCTAAGCCGCACGTTCACCGTATCATTCAAAGCAAGATTAAAACTGGCTAACTGGTCATAATGGGCTGCTATTTTAAGATCTTTTGGATTAGCAGCGTGTCGGATATTGAGTCCTTTTGTGCTAAATTCGATAGCTAATTTAGGGTTTCCGTTCAGGTTTTGGGCACTGCCCAGGTTCAAATATGCCTTCGCCAAGCGATCCGGATATTTGTCTGTCATTTGTCTATGCAAAGCAATGCTCCGTTCTGACATATCGATAGACAGGTTGAACAAACTTCTTTGTAAATAATCTACTGCCAAGGCTTGATAACAGGCATCGGCTTGTAGCAAGACAGATTCACGATGTTTAGAATTTTCTGAACAATTCTCAGGATCATTAAGCACCAGCAATATAGTATCGAGGGCTGCTTGTAATTTTCCCTCATCCAAACACTCGCGGGCATGGGAAATAGCCCTGCTTATTCGGGAGGTGTCACAGGGTGCCTGAGCCAAAAGTGGCTTACAGAACAGCAGAAGGCCAAAGGGGAGAAATAGAAAAAAGTGCCTGCCCATTATAGATCGGTTTAGAAGTGGGTTAAATTGGCCATTGATTTCACAAAAGTGCAATTTTGTAAAACAACAAGAAAAATTTTCAGGGTACTAAGTAAGTCTTTTCAATTGTAAATCTTTTACCCTTCGCAACACGAGCGGCACTTGTTCGATCTCTACGGAATCGCTCTCCAGGCCAAACCAATTCTGTGGTGAGGCAGTAATGCTTTTGACAGCCAAATAAATACGCATTACAGCCTGCTCAAGCAATGGCAGGTCATTTTCATTTGAAAGGAATTCCTGAATGATAATAAATTTGAAATCACCTGTCGCTATTTCTCCATGACCAATATGGTATCTTGAAGTGACCACCAGTTCGTCGTTTTCAAGTAAGTCTTCAACAACCTTTCTCAAAAAGAGGTTCATGCGTTGCTCTACCCTAAAACCGAGCCGGAAATTAACTTTATAGACATCATCCCGAGCGATCATATTTACTTTATACTCCATGGTATATGGTTCGTCAGTCGTTTCAATGTGAACAAACCAGTAGATATCCGCGCGTTTGGGCTGTGTTTGAAGAATGGAGTAAAGAATTTTTTCTTCTACCTTTTTGGGCGATTTGGTATTGCTTAGAAACACCAGATTTGTGGCACATTTGGGGATGTTCTCATCGCTGCCCAACAATATGAGTTGGTCGATATAATCATTAATTTTTATATTTTGAATGTAGCGGCTTTTGATCTTTTTTGCTTGCACCCAGACGAACATCAGGAAAAACAAAATAGAAGCGATAAGTACAGTGATGAAGCCTCCATCTAGGAATTTTAGCAAGTTTGCCGCAAAAAATGCTCCTTCAAACAAGAGGTACCAAATCAGGAATGCCCAAACCCAAACTGATCTTATACGATTTTGTACAAAAAAATTGGAAAGCAGGATGGTTGACATGAGCATGGTTAGTGTCACCGAAAGGCCGTATGCCGCCTCCATATGTTTGCTTTCCTTGAAATAAAGTGTAACGAAAATACAGCCTGCAAGCAGAAGGGTATTTACGGCCGGCACGTACAACTGTCCTTTCATTTGGGTTGGGAATATGACCGTCAATTTTGGCAATAAATTTAACCTGATTGCCTCGCTTACCAATGTAAATGACCCTGATATCATAGCCTGGCTGGCGATAATGGCAGCAAAAGTGGCAATAGCGATGCCGAAAGGCAAAAAATATTCGGGCATCACCCCATAAAATGGATTAACGGGCTGGGCCTGTAAATTATCGCCCACCATTGCCATAAAAGTAGGCAATTTTTTCCCTTCAAATTGGAGGCACCAGGTAGCTTGCCCTAGATAATTGAGCACCAGCGATATTTTTACGAATATCCAGCTGATCCGTATATTCTGTTTTCCACAGTGGCCCAAATCAGCATACAACGCTTCTGCCCCGGTAGTGCACAGGAAAACTGCCCCCATTAGGACCAGTGCATGTGGATGGTGCATCAATATTTTTATGGCAAATTCCGGGCTCAAGGCTTGCAAAACGCTCCAGTCATGCGACAAAGAAATACATCCAAGTATTCCCAACATAGAAAACCAAAGCAGCATGATCGGCCCGAACAACTTGCCAACGGCTACCGTGCCAAACTGTTGAAAAACAAAAATCAGGGTGATGATCGCTACCGTGATCTGCATTGTGGGCAGGTGCATGTTTTGTAGCGCTGGTACAGAGGCAAGGCTCTCGATTGCCGCAGAAACTGTAATAGGCGGCGTTATCATGCCTTCAGATAGTACGGCGCAGCCACCAATCATGGCAGGAAACAACAACCATTTTCGTCTCCGCCTCACCAGGGTATACAACGAAAAAATACCTCCTTCTCCGTTGTTGTCGGCACGGAGCACGAGTCCGATATATTTAAACGAGGTTTGAATGGTAAGGGTCCAAAAAACCAAAGAAACCGCCCCTAAAATTGTTTCGCGACTAATAATGTCTTCCCCGACAATTGACTTCATTACATATAGGGGGGAGGTACCTATGTCACCATATATTATGCCCAGGGTAATTATTAATCCCGCTGCAGTAAGTTTGTGATGCGTATTATAGTCGCCGTTACTGGCCATTTTCATTGTTTTTGGACTTTAGGGCCTATGTTAAAAGTCAAAGTTCACTTTCTTGTTCATTTCGGGAATAATCAGGATTATTTATTGGTTAAGACCAGGTATTCCCAGGGTTTTAGATTCAACTGCATGTCCTTGGTAAGTTGTACAGTGCTTGCCCCAAACACATTGAGATAAACCCCGGAAATGACAGATTCACTTGGTTGAAGCGTAACTGCACAATTTTTTTTGCTTAGGTTTAAAAGGACCACCAACCGATCTCCATTTTTTTCACGTGTAAATGCATACACTTGGTCATCCCGATCGGTTTCGATTTTTTCGATTTTTCCACCGTGCCGGCCAGCCCAAAGGGCGCTGTTGTTGTGGCGCAGGTCGCAAAGTTTTTGGAAAAAAGGGGTCTTTTCAAAATCTCCCCATTTAATCGGATCTTTTTCGAAGAATGAAAGCCGTTTGTCCAATCCGCTTTCCTGGCCGTTGTATATCAGGGGCATTCCCTGCCAGGTAAAGGCCAGGATATTAAACACATCGGCAGCTTCGCCATAAAGTTCGGTTTCCGTACCTGACCAGGAGTTTTCATCATGGTTCTGGGTGAAGTACCATTGCGAATAATGGGCTGGATAAAACTCGTCCAGGTGCCGCAAAAGCGTATCAAGCGAAATTGCGTTTTGTTTGCCTGCTGCAATGTCTTTGGTAATATCTTTCCATTTCCAGCCATAGTTTACGTTAAAACAAGACAGAAAATGATTTGGTTCGTCCTGCCATTCAGATACCATTAATACCTGTTTTATCGAATCCAGGGCAGGGCGGACTACTGCCCAAAAATCATTAGGGACTAAACCCGCCATATCTACCCTGAATCCGTCAATATCACAGGCCTTTAGCCAATATTGCATCGCTTCGATCATGGCAATACGGGTGGACGGATTAGCATAATCCAAGTCGCAAACATCGCTCCAATCTGTTATTGGCTTGCCAAACTCGTTGAGCGGCACTGTAAAATCGCCGTTGTATTTTGTAAAATACTCGGGATGAGAGCTTTTCCATTCAGCGTCCCAGGAACAATGGTTGGGCACCCAGTCCAGAATGACCTTTAACCCGATGGAATGCGCTTCAGTCACAAGATTCTTAAAATCTGCCTCTGTGCCAAAATCAGGATTGACCGCAAAATAATCGCGCACGGAATATGGGCTTCCCAAATCAGTGGATTTGAGTTTTCTGCGCTCTACGCCAATTGGGTGAATGGGCATTATCCACAACACATCAATGCCCAGGTCTCTGAGCCGAGGCAGTTCGGCCCGTACTCCCTCAAAATTTCCAGCGGGAGAAAATTGCCGCACATTGCATTCGTAAAAGACGGCACTGCGTGCCCATTCTGGTTCGGGCAGGGTAGGCGTTTCAGAATTGGAGGGCATTTGCACGGCAGGTACAGGCTGATTTTGGCAGCGGACAAAGACTAATATAAAAAGTATGGGCAATAGAAGCTTATCCATGATTGGAACCTTATCTTGCCTTTTAGGGCCCGTTTTGTTGTTTGGTGTTATCAAGCAAATCTTCGTCCAATAGGCCTCGATTTTTTGCAGTCTCGCCGTATCCGTGAAGTTGTACCGGGGCCTGTTTCTTCCGCATCCGAATGTTGAGCATTTCAACAAAAAGTGAGAAGAATATGGCAAAATACAAATAACCCTTTGGCATTGACCCTTCAGTAAAATGTCCTAAATGTGCTGCTTCTCCAATAAGTGAGATGCCAATAAGGATGAGGAATGAAAGCCCCAACATCTGTACAGTTGGATGCTCATTCACAAATTTGCTTACCGGCCCTGAAAAGATCATCATGATCAAAACTGAGATTACAATAGCGATGATCATCACGACCAAATCGTTGGAGAGGCCAACCGCCGTTAAAATTGAATCAAATGAAAAGACCACGTTGATAAGGGTGATCTGAAGAATAACCGCTTGCAGCGCCGCTGCACCTTTTTTTACCTTCGGGTCATCCTGCTCCTGGGGACTTTCCAGTTTATGGTGAATCTCATTGGTGGCTTTATACAGCAGAAAAAGTCCGCCAATCAGCAGTATCAGCCCCTGCCCGGTCAATCCGCCGCTAATACCTAAAAAGTCTACATGAAACAACGGCGTGTTCATACCCATTATCCAGGTGATCCCAAAAAGCAATATTATTCGAAGTCCCATGGCCAGTATCAAGCCGATACTCCTGGCTTTGGGTTGCTCCGCGGGCGGGAGTTTGGAAGATACGATGCTGAGAAAGATGATGTTATCAACACCCAGTACAATTTCTAAAAAGGTAAGCGTCAGGAGGCTGATCCATACTTCGCCCGAAGCAAAATCGGGCATGGTCATTAGTAACATTCAACGAGGAGATTTGTGTTGTTATAATTTTGGTGCAAGAATACGGCGTTTGCACGAATCGTTTGCTTGGCGACATTTTATACAGTTGAAAAAGGTAAAAAAAATAAATAGGGCAGGGTAGGGCTTACCTTTGTGCCATTCACAAATTCAACTACTTTTCATCATGAAAAAAATCTCGTCTTTACTTTTCGGCATTTTGCTTGTCTCTTTTTTATCTGCCCAGGAATCGGCAAAAAAATACCTGCTCATCGAGCATTTCACCAATTCGAATTGCGGCACTTGCGCCAATAGAAACCCGGCATTTTTTAATTTAATCGGCCAGGCTCAATATGCAGATGATGTACACCATGTGTCGGTTCACCCTATGTTTCCATATCCTCAATGCGTTTTTTATCAGGCAAATACCTCTGAAAATTCAGCCTGGACGGCACTTTATCCGGTCCAGGGCACCCCGACCATTGTACTGAATGGTGCTATTCAGTCCCAATCCAATCCCCTGCTTTCAGAGGCAAAACTCCAAACTTTTCTAGGTCAAACCAGTCCCTTGGCGCTTCAGGTTTCAGAGTCAGGCCCAAACAATGCCCGTACCGTAAATGTAAAGGCACATGCATTGGGAGATATTCCAGTAGGAAATTACAAGATTTTTGTAGCCATATTGGAAAAAAAAGTGAATCAGCAAACCGGAAATGGAGAAAGTGTGCACCATAATGTTTTCAGAAAAATGTTGACCGCAGTTGCTGGAGATGTGTTTCCACCGCCAGCGGCAGGCGGGTTTTCGGAGTTCAATTATACATTTAGCATTCCTGCTAACTGGAAGGCTGACGAAGTGTATGTTTTGGCATTTGTTAAGGAAATCGGTACGAAAATGGTGCTCAACAGCGGCACACGATTTGACCCTGTTCTAAATACGGGCACAAACACCCTAGTTTCGTCGTTGGTTCAAATCTCGCCCAATCCTGTATCCGGATTTGCACAAGTTGCTTTGGCAGACGATGTGGCGAAAACGGTTGAGGTTTTTTCGGTTGATGGCCAAAAAATAGCCCTTTCATTTGAAAACAGGGGAGATGTACTTACGATTTCATCCGGCTCTCTCGCTCCTGGAATTTATTTTGTAAAGATTTCTGGGGCCAAGGGAATTTACACAGGTAAATTTGTCAAGGACTTTTAATTTCCAATAAAACAATGAGAGCCCGACCACTATTAAAAAGTGTCCGGGCCCTCAATTGATTAAGAACCAGGGAAAGCCTATTCCTCTGTTTCTTCCGTTTCTTCCTTGCGCTCAACTTCATCATCTACGGATTCCTCCGTTTCGGACTCGTCCAATTCGACGGGTTCTTCAACTTGATCGATAACGGTGAACGCTGCATCCTCCTGGATTATTTCAGCCAGATTGTCGGGCAATTCAAATTGTGTCATGACAGAGTGAATTTTTTAATGAGAAAATTTATTTTTGTCATGCAAAACTATTGGACGCTTATGAACGGGCAATTAAGAACAGATTAAATATTGTGTCTATTGCACCGCAATTTTTTTCACCTTTCCCGAGCCGCTTATACTGGTCTCTACGGCTGGCGACCCGGAATAAAACACATCGCCGGAGCCGGAAATGCTGGCATCCAAATTTGAGATCACATCTGCGGTTACCGTTCCAGAGCCAGAAATACTGACTTTCAAGGTGTTTACAGTCAAACTTTTAGCCTTGATGTCGCCACTTCCTGCAATATCTGATTCCATGTCGTTGGCTTCCCCCCCTAATTCAATGGTCCCGCTACCGCCAATATTGGTTGAAAGGGAGCCGAAATCAGACTGCGCGCAATAAATTTCGCCTGAGCCGGCTACGTTCATCGCCATTTTTTCAGATCGAACGGCACTGTTGACACGAATCGTACCGCTACCGCTGACAGAAAACTCATCAAAAGAAGGTGCTGTGACCCGGATAACGATACCCTCCGAACTGTTTAAGTTTTCCTCGCTGAAAATGTGAAGGGCCCCCTCTCTCAGTTCGGTTTTCAACAATGGAAGCAGATTTTGCTGGGCTGAAATTTCAACAGAATAATTTTCACCCACTGTGACCTCAACATTGCCGGCAATGCCGAGATCTATGCCATGAAAGCCCTGTACGTTTCGGGTTTCTGTTTGTATAGGTCCTTTGCCAGAAACCCCGCCAAAACTGAAGTGCGTGCCGTTGCAAGAGCGTTTGCCGAGTACAAACACGGCGACCAATAACATGAAAATAAGGAGATTGCGCATTAGAAAGAGATTTTTGTTTTGGAATGATGAACAGGAATTTTAGAGCTTTGCGCCACAATTTTCAACTAAGTCTGGTGTCAGACACAGTTCAAACCGACGAGGTTGCGCTTTTCTACTATAAATTTATCTAAAATGATACTTTGGCTATTATTGAATCTATTGTTTTCGCCCATTGGGGTTGCCCACCAACAGGTCAATGTTGATGATTTTACCACGATTGACCGACTGGCCTATTCCAATATTTCAGAAATGACGCAGCTTCAGTCCTCGGAGGTGCCGGGTTCCAAGCCTATCGTTGAGTGGTTAACGGAGCGTGATCACGATTTTCAGCATCTTCGGCAGGCGCATCCTAAATCTTTTGTTTTCCGCTTTAAAAACATTGATACAGAACCTGTTGTGCTGCAAACCGTGCGCACAACCTGCGGCTGTACGGCGGCTACCTGGATAGAAGCGCCCATTGCCCCGGGCGAAATAGGAGAAATAGTGGTCGAGTACGACGCATACAAGCTTGGTGAGTTCAAGAAAAAAATCAAGGTGTTTTTTGACCGGCAGCGGAAACCCGAGATTTTGTGGATTCACGGAGAGGTAGATTGACTGCGAGGCCTTTGACTTAAGCTACAGCAAAGCCAGAATCCTCGCGCAAAAGCGGGTGTTGCAAGCCAAGTACAATGTCGGTTTTCGGGATACCTCGATTAATAAGTTCTTGGCCTATCAACATATCGGTATTGTTAACTTGTATCCACACTTTCCCTTCACGAATATCAAAGTGAAACACTGGGAACTGCACATATCGAGTGCCTTCCCAACCTACCGTAAATAGTTGATAGTGATGCCGTTTGTGGTCCGTAACGACTTGGCTCTCAGGCCCCCCGGTAGATGTTTGGGACATCTGGGCTGCATATTCCTCAAGAAGGGTTTCGATGATTTGCTGATATTTTTTTACCTGATCCATAGTGCAATTTCGGGTATTTCAAGTTTGTAAACCAAAACCTTCATATTTACTTTTTGAGCCGAGCGTCGGATGGTCTCAAAAGACCAAAGATACTGGAAAACAGGTTCCGGAATGGCTAATATCAAATTCGTACGCGCTATTCAGCATTTCTAATCCAGTTTGATAATCAAGGTATTGTCCAATTGCCTGGTGAAATCCATACAATGTACTTTCCTGAAGAAAACTCTTTATTTCTACAGCAATCTTTGCTGCCCCTTTTTCTGCAACCAAAACCCGCTCGGCAGTGAGGTCGACAGGAAAGTTGACACCTTTTTCTGGTTGAATATAAAACGGATCATTGGTGATTGTCCAGCCATCCGCTTCCAGAGCAGATCGCACAAGGTCATGATATTTATCCTTTGCAGCCATTTCAGATGCGAAGTTATTGATTTCTTGAAAAAAAGGAAACCTCCAAATGCAACGATTTCAAGAAAAAAGTAGTGCAATTTTAACACATCACGAAACTATTACGCTTGTTGCTTCATAATTTTTGAGGGGGTTGCCCCCAAACATTCCAGAAGGGATTCAAATTCTAAGTTGTCAGATGAAGTTTTATGTAAGTCCGAATTGAACTCCTCACGGAAGATTCTAGGGGTTAAGTTACCGTACATTTAGAATGACCTCTATACCAATTTCGCTTATATTTCATTCCAAGGTTTATTATTTCTTGGATGGATTCAAGTTTCATATTTGAACTTTCAAGCATAGCTTTTTCTGTTTTATGTATCTTTTCCATAGATCTCCCCCTTACACGCCTTCAAAGTATTCAACATCAGCGCCGCAACCGTCATCAGGCCGACTCCGCCCGGCACAGGTGTGATAAAACTGCAATGCGGAGCAACATTCTCAAAATCAACGTCTCCAGCAATGCGGTTGCCCGATTTCTTACTTTCGTCTGGAATACGGTTGATGCCTACGTCAATTACCACAGCACCTTCTTTTACCCAGTCGCCTTTGACGAATTCCGGGATACCGATGGCCGCTACAACGATATCAGCACGCCTGACTTCAGCAGGAAGGTCCTTGGTTCGGGAATGGGTAAGGGTCACCGTACAATCGCCCGGATAACCCTTGCGGGAGAGCAGAATACTCATTGGAGTGCCAACAATGTTACTTCGACCAACAACAACACAATGTTTTCCTGAGGTTTCAATTTTGTACCGTTTCAACATTTCAAGAATGCCCATGGGTGTTGCAGGAAGAAATGCCGGAAGCCCTTGAGCCATTCTGCCAAAATTGACCGGATGGAAGCCATCTACGTCCTTTTGAGGAGCGATTGCGAGCGTAACGGCCTCTTCGTCAATATGTTTGGGCAAAGGCAGCTGTACTATAAAGCCATCTACATCAGGATCATTGTTCAGGTTTTGTACGATCTCAATCAGAGCTTCCTGGGAAATATCTTCATCGCATCGAGTTAGGGTACTTTTAAAACCAACTTGTTCGCACGACTTGATCTTTGAAGCCACATAGACCTGGCTGGCTGGGTTTTCGCCGACAATGATTGCTGCCAGGTGTGGAATTTTTCCACCTTCGGCTTTTATTTTCTGGACTTCGGTGGCTAGCTCTGCCTTGATTTGTTCTGAAAGGAGTTTTCCGTCTAAAAGCGTCATAATAATATTCGAAATTAGGATATCTGGATATTGGCAGGACTAATATTTAGGCCATTTGCCTTGTAGTTTCATTACTTTTTCAATCACGTCGCGAACACAACAAGCACCTCCCGGAAAGGGGGAGATGTAATCACTCACAGCAATCACTTCAGCAACCGCATCGGATGGACAACAGGCAAACGCTGCTTTTCGCATGGGTGGCAGATCTGGCAAATCATCACCCATATAACAGATTTGAGCGGAATGGATTCCTGTCCGCTGCATAAAGGATTGAAAAGCAACTGTCTTGTCTGTTATGCCCGAGTAATATTCCGAGATGCCGAGATGCTGTGTGAAGCGTTTTTTCACGCCTTCAGAAGTGCCGCCAGTAATAATTCCTATTGGATAACCAGCAGCCACAGCCCATTTAAGCGCCTGGCCATCTCGAACATTCATAGAACGCAGGTATTCTCCAGCTTCAGTTACAAGCAGGCCGTTGTCAGTCAGAACACCATCTACATCAAAGACAAAAGCTCGAACGGCTTTCATTTTATCGTAAACATGTTGCAACTCAAACTTGAGCGTCAGTTCATTGTCCGCTCCGACCGCCATGCCGCCGGTAACGGAGGGTATCCCGGCCAGCGGCAAAGCCTGTTGTTCCTGTGGGACATGCTCCCCAGGGTCTTTATTTATTTGTTGTTGTCTCTCCATTCGTACACCCATTTGGCTTGTATCTGTTCCAGATGGCCTTCGTTGGAGTCTTCCCGTTTTCCTTCAAAAGTCGGGATCTCCAGGATCCATTGAAGCAGCTCTGTAAATCGGATTCGGTAGATTTTGCTTTCGTTAAAGTCATCACCAAAACGCTCGTATAATGCCATGGCAATGTCTTCGTGGTCGGCCCACTGAATGGGCATATTGTTAATATGGTGAAAAGGCATGGTTTTAATAAATGTGGTCAACAGGTTTGATTGTGGTCAAAAGGCTTGGCATCCTTACCTCGACTACCTTAGGACACTAGTGTTCATGACCGATAATTCTTTTTTGATCTGGTATGGTAACCTTAACATTTGCCGCGTTATCCAATATAACACATTGACAACCAAGCCTGCTCTCAATGCGCGGATTGATTGCGCGGTCAATAAAATCTTCCTCCTTGTCAGAAATTCCCTCAAGATATTCCTCGCCATTTTCTACATACACATGGCAGGTAGAACAAGCACAGACTCCGCCACAGTTGTGGTTGAGGTGAATGTCGTATTCCTCGGTTAATTCCAGGATAGACATATCTTTAAAATTGCCCTCAACGGTTTTTGGAGCAATGCTCGTATCTTCAAATTGAAAATGGATAACAGCCATGTTTGTTTGTTGCGAATTCATTTCGCGGTTTAGATGCGGTATTTTTGCCTCAATTTTTAGTTCTCGATGCAAAAAGGAGCGCAAAGGTAGATTTTGCTTGGGGATTTTTAGGGACTAGCTGAAAAGCCTTATTCCCAAATTTCTCAATTGGGCCTTTATGTTCTTGAAGCATTGGGTTTTTGCACTCAAAAAACAAAGGAATGGTGGATATGTTTCGGGAAAACCACATCTTTGAGAAACCAAATAATGGTTTTGCTCCTTAAATATTAATATTTTTAGACAATCGCTAGGTGAAAAAAGCACTCCTTCTCATTTTCTTACTCTCTTTCTTTGCATGTGGGCAATTATCTGAAAATCATAAGGATTTGCCGCATCCCACCATAAAAGAAGGGCGTTACAATGTTGCATTATTAGTTATGCAAGGGGTGTACAATACTGAGCTCGTGGCCCCAATGGATATTTTCCACCACACCCAATTTCGTGACAGTATTCGGTCCATGAATGTATTCACGGTGGCAAAAACCCGAGTTCCCCTGCGTACTTTTGAAGGCTTGTGGTTAATTCCTGATTTTAGTTATCTGAACGATACATTGCCACATATTGACATTTTAGTGGTACCAAGTGCTGAACATCACCTTGACACGGATTTGGAGGACAGCGAAATGATTGAGTGGGTCAAGAATACAGGCGAAAAAGCTCAGTTTGTCATGTCCCTATGCGACGGAGCTTTCGTGTTGGCAAAAGCCGGATTGCTTGATTCAGTTCGGTGCACCACTTTTCCAGACGATATAGGTTCCATGAGAAAAATGTTTCCCAGTTTGCAAGTAGTGGATGGGGTGTCATTTGTGCATGATGGCAAGTGTATCACGTCCGCAGGTGGCGATCGCTCCTTTGATGCTGCGCTTTATTTGTGCGAATCCCTTTATGGAAAAAAGGTTGCCGATAAACTTGCGCATGGACTCGTAATAGACTGGGATTTGAACAAAATTAAATACCAATAATAAACCATTTCCTTTTAATTTTAACCCCAAAATCTTTTGTTCTCGTACAACCTTGTTTGAATATGGCTTCCATCGCCGACTTACTTGCCAAGGCCCGCCGCAGCTCCTTTGTTGGCCGGAAGAAAGAGATTCAATTATTTGAAAATCAACTGACAGCCTCGGAGTTTGAATTTGTGTTGCTTTATATTTATGGCGCAGGAGGAGAAGGCAAAACCACCCTCTTGAAGCACTTGACCGAGATTTGTGCAGAACACAAGGTCCGTAAGATTGCGGTCGATGCGCGGGAGGTCGATGCACATCCTTCCGCATTTTTAGAAGCTGTGCGAAACAGCCTTGGAAAATCCATCCATGCAGGTCAGGATTTGTTTGAAGCAATGGGGCAGCTCGAAGGCCGCAGCGTGTTTTTTATCGACACCTATGAAAAAATCAGTTCAATTGATGATTGGATCCGTACGGACTTCTTTCCTAACCTTCCGTCCAATATGTTTTCCGTGGTCTGCGGACGCAACGCGCCTTCCGTTGCCTGGTTGAGCGACCCTGGCTGGAAATTGTTGATGAGATCGGCTCAACTACGCAGTTTTTCAGAGGCTGAAAGCGAAGAATACCTGCGCCGACGCAACATTCCGAAAGAAAAGATCAAGCCGATTCTTGATTTCGCACATGGGCACCCTTTGGCGCTTTCTGTGGTAGCAGACATTTACGAACAGTATCCTGATAAGAATTTTACCCCGGAAGAATCCCCGGATGTGATTCGCACCCTGCTGCAACTTTTTGTGCGTCAAGTGCCTAGCCCTATGCACCGAGCATCCCTGGAAGTGTGCAGTATTGTTAATTTGCTGACGGAGTCGCTTTTGGCCGAAGTGATGGGTATAGAAGAAACAAGCGAACTTTTCAGCTGGATGTGCGGGCTATCCTTCATTAGTATTGGGAAAGACGGTATTTATCCGCATGACATTGCCCGTGAAGCACTTTGTGCCGATTTGAAATGGCGGCACCCGGACTGGAATACTGAACTCCATGCCCGCTGTCGCCATTATTACCACAAAAAGCTAAAGGAGGTGAGTGGAGAACAGCAGCGGAGGGTACTTTTTGATCTGATTTTTTTGCACCGAACCATTCCAGCTATCAAACCATTTTTCGAGTGGCAGGAAACAGGCAGTTTTTGGGTGGATATGGCAATATCTGGTGATTTTCCAGCCTTGCGCGACATGGTTTTGTATTTGGAAGGGGAGGAAAGCCTTGCTGCTTTTGATTATTGGTCAAAACACCCGGCAGCTCAAATTTGGGTTTGGCGCGATGGCCAAAAAGCAGCCAACGCCTTAGTGCTTAAAATAAACGGTCACCAGTTGTCGGGTGAAAAGAATTTATTAGACCCGGTGATGCAAAAAATCATTGATTATCAGGACAAAAACCTGCATCTCCGACAAGGAGAACAAACAGCGATTTTTCGGATGTGGATGGCAAAAGATACCCATCACCAGGTGTCGTCCTTGCAAAGCAGTATATTCTTGTCCATAGTTCAATACTATTTTACGCCAGGCCTGGCGGTGAGTTTCCTTGAGGTGGCTATGCCAGAATTTTGGAAACCAGTACTATCTTATGGCGATTTGACCCACCTGCCGGAATTAGACTTCAGTACGAATGGCACCCCTTTCGGTTTTTATATGCACGATTGGCGCGTGCGTTCTCCGCTTGCCTGGCTGGATCTGCTAGGAAAAAGAGAAACTGGAAATATCTCTGACCTTGAAATAGATGCTCAACCATTGCAGGTTGTGTTATTGAGCGAATCAGAATTTAGTGAGCGTGTAGCCGAGGCACTTCGCCACTTTCACAACAACAACCAATTGATTCAAAATCCCTTGGTGCGGGCCAAGTTTCTTATGGCCACCGCGGGGATGGAAGCTTCAGATGCTGAACGAGTAGCATATTTGAAAGAAAAAATTCTGGAAGTGATGAAAGAGATTGAGGATTCTCTTCTGGATGGTAAATACCACCGGGTGCTCTACCGATCGTTCATCAACCCTGTTGGAAGCCAGGAAAAAACCGCTGATTTTTTAAATATGTCGTTCAGTACATACCGCCGCTATCTTTCGGCAGGGGTTCAGCGTGTGGCTGAAATACTGTGGAGCAAGGAATTGGAATGAAAATTAAATATTTTCCAGGACCCTGATTTTTTCGCTTACAGTACCTATTTCCCAATGCCGCATCAAACGCAGTATCCATCGAAGCCAAATCCCAGGTGTTTTAATTTTATTTCCAAAAAAAGCAACATTCCGATCCAATTCAGTGATCAAATTGAGCTCGGCAGCCCTGTCCGGGGCAAAGGCAATCAATTGCGCCACCTTCCAAGCCGCTCCACGGGCAGCCCTGATACTAAATCCTATCCAGCCTTCATCTTCTGTGCGCAGCAAGCGGTCGAGCCAGGCAAAAGGAAGCCATATTTTAGCAAGTTGACTTTGGGTCTGATTGGTGAGCGATTCGATGATTTTGTTGATGTGCATGAAATCCTTGCGAAGGCCAAAAATTGCATCCCGCTGACGGATAGCAGCCGCTGAAATCCCGAGGTCCAAATTTATATGGGCATTCATGCCGAGCAACAAGTGTTGCATCACGGTTAACTGATCATTGTCAGTAGATTCAAAAGCTATTCGCCACGATTCTGTAGGTACTCCTCCTGCCTGCCAGCTGTCAAACGCATCAAAATATCGCCTTGCAAAAGCGACATCCATATGTTCCATCCTGGAGCCGTTTTCAAATTCGCCCCGGAGCACTGCGTCGCGCACAGCAAGCGTCATTTTATAATACAATGCTGCAAAATACCCAGCAGTGGATTCCTCGGACTTGGCCCATGAAATAATCTGCTCGAGCCGCTCAATGACATCCGAAAAATTGTTGACAGCCATAAAATAGTAGGTTATTATAGTCGCCGCAAAGTGGTTTTGACGGTTTCAACTTTCCCGATCGTTTGACTTTGAATCGATTCAATAGATCGTACAATTCGATCGCTTTCAAAAGGACCATAGGGTAGGGGTTACCAGGTGGGTGTTTCTCGTTGTCCTACTACCCGCACCTGGATACCCGTTACGTTGAGCGAGGTATTGCCCTTCCAGATCATTACATAACCCTTGTCTTGTACTCCCCAGGAGTTGTTGATATAGGGGTCTTTGCAAGCCAGGAGGATTTCCTTTTTGTCTGAGTCAAAATTCCATCGACCCGTATCTACGACCTTTCCTTTTATCAGCACATCAAATGTTTGGTCCTCTCGAAACTTCAACCATTTAGACTGATATTGCTGATGGATAGTCGTGTCACTTGGCTGAAAAGCCATGTTTAAATGCCACCAGCCTGTGCTAAGGTATGCTTTTTTGCTGGCCGAAGGAGGCGGCAGCACATCCACAGGCACCTCAACCATTTTAGGCGCTTTTTTTATTTGAAGCGTGCCTTGTACCGTATCCGCTCTTTCGCCATCGATGACGTGAGAAGCGCGAAATCCCAATTGTTTTTCTTCTGTCGCCTGAGTAGTTGATGCTTCAGGCGCCTTTGTTTTTTGAAAATTTTTGCAAGTCATTATGCCCAGGGCGACAACGAGAATGCCGAGTATGATGTTGGTTCTCATAATTCTTTAGAAAAAATCCCCCGTCAGCACGATACTGATGGGGGATGGTTAAGTAGCTCCAAGTGGAATCGAACCACTATCAGAAGTTCCGGAAACTCCCATTCTATCCGTTGAACTATGGAGCCATTTCGAGTTGCAAAGGTATGGAAGCTGGCCGTTTTTCAAAACATGCGGCCAAAATCCTTTTTCATTTTGTCCTTAACCTGGCTTCGAGGTCAAAACGATGCTTTATCTCAACTAGTTCGCTATCAATCCACGATTTCGCCGTTTGAAGCAAAATTTGTGGGTCGTCTCCCCAAATAGGCTCACCATAGCGCAATTGTACGGGGATAGTTTTTTCGCCAAATCGACGCATAAAATGGGGCAAAAAAGTGTCTTTTCCAATCCAATGGTCGGCAGTAGAGGCAAAATCAATTGCAACTGGAACTATAGGCACCTGTTCTTTGGCAGCCAATTTGAAGCCTCCCGGTTTGAAAGTAGCGGTTACCGGCTCAGAATGCGTCGTGCCTTCCGGGAAAAGCAAAACTGGAAACCCCTCCTTTAGTTTTTCCGCTATCTCTTGAAGGGTTAGTTTTCGACTTTCAATATTTTCGCGTTTTAAAAACAAGACACCGCCCACTTTTGCTCCATACCCGATAATAGGCCACTTGGCGACTTCTGCCTTGGAAACGGCATAGACATTGCAATCGTGCAATATAACTATCGGGTCAAGATACGAGCGGTGGTTGCTCATAATTATGCAGGGAAAATCGGGTGCGGTGCCTATTTTTCTTATCCTGATACCTAAAACATGCAATAATTGTTGTGCCCACCGTTGGCGTATTCGCATGGATCGCCGAATATCCGCGCCAAAAAACAGGCTGGAAAGGATAATTTGAGATACAATAAATGTACTATAAAACGCAAAATATAACAAGCGGCAGAAGGCGCGAAGTTTTTTCATGAGAGAGGATCCAGACAAATGGCAGCTGCAAAAGTGAGAAAACTTGTTGAGGATATTCAGGAGACTGTACGTCCTTTTCTCAAGTTTTTAGGCCCCGGAACCAGGATTCTGAATACTTTTGAAACCTGATTCAACAACCATAAATTTCAATGAATAAATCGTTTGCGACCCTGTTTTTAGTCTTGGCAATGATTCAAAACATTCAGAGTCAATCATTTGAACGCTCACTTACAGCAGGCTTCATCAATACGATCGACATCGTGAAGCCAATGGGCGCCGACCAATGGCTAATGGCTGGTCGGGGAGAGCCGGAGATGGGCGCCTATTATCTCGATACACTTTTTGTGGTGGTCATGGGGCAGGATGGACAAATTCATCTGCGGAAAAATTTGAGTTTGCCTTTTTCCGAATGGCATTACTGGCATGATTTGTTGGCCTTGACCGATGGCGGAATACTGGCCTGTTTTGAATCTTCATTATGTGATGTAGGCGCTGATATATTAACGGTTCAAAGACTTGATCATCTGGGGAATTTGGTATGGGAAATAACAGGAAATTTTAGTTTAGGGGCACCTCGTCCACCTCAGAAATGGTTTCTCGCGCCTGACGGCAACCTGCTCGGCGCTGGCTATGATCAAATTTGGAAAGTGAGTCCTGACAATGGCGATATTTTCTGGAAAGCCAGTCTGGAAGGCGTAAGCGGAGGTATGATCACGCCGATTGAATTTGCTTTGATTCAGGGGACTGAGAATTTTGTGGCTTTGGGAGAACCTGATTTTCAAGTTTGGAAAAAAAATGGAAGCCCGTTAGCGCCCGTTTATGTTTTGGAAAATTCGCTCGAGTTATCCGGTTATCGAAAATCTTTGACCCCCGGGCTAAACGGGTGGTACTACCTTTATAAGCATTTTCCAGAAACCCGCATTGAACGAATCAATGAAAACCTGCAACATCAAACACTTTTTCCTACAACGGGTTTTTTTGGATCATTGAATTTGGCTGATAGCAAATTCGGACTGTACGTTGCAGAGGAATTGCCTTATTCAGCAAGGTTGCGCCGGTTTGATTCACAGGGGCAACATGCAATAACCTTACCGAATCATATCATATTAAGTCCTGTTTGTCTCGCGATCAATAATAATCACCTGGCGATTACCGGCACGCAATTATCAGGGGACTTACCCTTGAATTCGACAAATCCACGCAGCAAAGCCGCCTGGGCAGGAATCATTCCTGAATCTGCTCCGATATTTAACAGTACATTGCCTAATATTGGCATCTCAGAGATCGAGCAATTGACTGAAATAGACACCAGTAGGTTTCCGGCCATCCCAACCGGGTTTAATTACAACCTGGTTGGCGGAAATTTCAGGCTAAAAATCAATAATTTAGGCAGTTTAACGGTTCATCAGGCAAGTGTCAACACTTCCTTTGGTCCGAATGAGTTCTTTACCGTGTGTAATAATTCTCCTGCACAACAAAAAGTGTACTCCAACCTTAACCTGGCGCCTGGCGAATCTGTCTGGGTTGATTTTGGAGATGTTAAAGCATTTGGACAGGCAAAAATTCCGGATCAAATCTGCTTCTGGACTTCCTCACCCAACGAACATCCCGATGCAATGCCTGAAGATGACCGGGCTTGCTTTACAGCCTTTTATACAGTAGCGGTAAAAAGCCCTGAGCTCAAGTCTGTCATGCTTTCCCCCAATCCTGCCGATGAATTTCTCGAGATTGCTTTTTCAGAAACCCTGGAGGAAGAAAAATGGCAAATTTGGGATGTAGCCGGACAACTTGTAGCGTCGGGAGTTTGCCCTGAGGGCCAAGGATTCCGCCTGAATACCAGTAATTTGAAAGACGGGGTTTACTGGCTCCGCGTCAAAAATTATATAGGTAAATTGATGGTTCATCACTAAACAGAACACCTTTAAGATATCCTGGAGTTTTGCAAATGTGTCTTTTGTCTCCCTTGACCCTCGCAATATGCAAAACAGATTTCTGCTCCCAATCCTTAGTCTTGTTTTTGCAAGCATTACCATATTTTTAGGCTATTTTGCCCAACGCGATGATTTTCAAAGCTTTATAGGGGGATATGCAGTTTTTTTCGGGGGCTATATCTGGATATTGTTTTTTCAGCAAAAACCCTTTTCAGAACCTCAAATAAGACAGCTCCTTTTGTTCGGTATCGGGCTTCGGGTAATCCTGCTGTTCAGCATCCCCAATCTTTCCGACGATTATGCCCGGTTTCTTTGGGATGGGCATTTGACAGTAGCCGGAATTAACCCGTTCATCCAAACACCCGCCTATTACATTGAAAATCAAATAGCCTTACCGGGAATCAACCCTGGGTTGTTTGCCAAGCTCAATTCACCCGGGTACTTTACAGTTTACCCTCCGGTTTGTCAGGCAGTATTCGCGCTTGCTTCCTGGATTTTCCCTTCAAATGAGTTGGGAGGCGTTTTTGTAATGAAATTGTTTTTACTGATTTGTGAGATTGGAACGATCCATTTGCTCTCAAAGCACTTTGTGAAAAACAAAGGTTCCTTAAATACTGGTTTGATCTACGCGCTCAACCCGCTTCCAATACTTGAAATTTGCGGAAACTGCCATTTCGAAGGGGCTATGGTGTTTTTTCTGATTGCTGGAATATTGGCGCTCGAAAAAGGACATCTGGCAAAAAGCTCACTTTGGTGGGCGCTCGCTACATCCAGCAAACTGATCCCGATAATGTTTTTACCCATTGTATGGCGTTGGCTTGGATGGCGCAAAGGCTTGGTATTCAACGCAATATTTACTTTAGCCTGTTTAATTATTTTCACTCCGGTTCTAAGTGTATTGCCCAATATACTGGACAGCCTCGACCTGTATTTCAGGCAATTTCAATTCAACGCAAGTGTTTATTACCTGATAAGAGAGATCGGGTTTTGTAAGATCGGATGGGATATAGGAGAGTTTTCCGGACCTGTACTTGCAGCGACGGCGGGACTAGGTGTGTTGGCAATTGCACTTGCTACAAAAAGCAATTCCAACATTCCGATTTCCCAAGGGTTTGGATCTGCAGAAAGTCTGGCCACGCCCATGTTATTTGCCTTGTTTCTTTATTTAAGCCTTTCCGCAACAGTACAGCCATGGTATATCACAGGCCTTTTAGCACTTTCATGCCTTACAAAATGGCGTTTTGCTGTCCTCTGGTCAGGCTTGGCGGCGCTCTCATACAGTCATTATGAAGGCGGAGCGGCACAAGAAAATTTCCGATGGATAATCCTGGAGTATACTTTGTTATGGCTATTTTTCTTCTGGGAAGTTTGGAGGAATTTTGTACAAAAACCCACCTGAATTCTTCCCGAACATTTCTACCTTCGCGGCGATTTTAGCACACTCAACACATACATACCAATAAAAATGAGTTTGTTCCCGCACCCTGACCGCTTCGAGCGCCGGCATATCGGCCCCAGTGAATCCGAAACAAAAGAAATGCTCAAAGTCCTGAAAGTCAAATCTTTGGACGAACTGATCGAGCAAACCGTTCCTGACTCAATCCGCCTAAAAAAAGTGCTCAATCTTCCGGCTGCTCAGTCGGAATTTGAATACATGCAAGACCTGAAAAAGGCTTCATTAAAGAACCGGGTAATGCGCAGCTACATAGGCATGGGTTACTCCGGCACGATAACACCTCCAGTTATTTTGCGCAATCTTTTCAGCAACCCAGGCTGGTACACCCAGTACACGCCCTATCAGGCCGAGATCGCTCAAGGCCGCCTGGAGAGCCTGCTCAATTTCCAAACTATGGTTTGTGACCTCACGGGACTGCCGATAGCCAATGCCAGCCTTTTGGACGAGGGAACTGCTGCTGCTGAGGCGCTGAACATGTTTTACCAGGAAAAAAACAAACGAGCCAATGAAGGCGAGGAAGCAAAGGAGTTTTTTGTTTCCGATACGGTATTGCCTCAAACTATTGATATTCTCAAAACCCGTGCCCTTCCCCATGGAATTGAGTTGAAAATTGGCAATTGGAAGTCTTTTAAGTTGTCCGACAAAACATTTGGCGTAATGCTTCAATATCCTGACAGCCAGGGGAATGTGTTGGATTATCGTGCTTTTGTGGAGGAGGCTAAAGCCCATGAAGTCTTTGTTTGCGTTGCGGCTGACCTGCTTTCCCTGGCACTTCTCACGCCACCTGGCGAGTGGGGCGCAGATGTGGTGGTAGGCAACTCCCAACGTTTTGGAGTGCCTTTGGGTTATGGCGGGCCGCATGCAGCCTTTTTTTCTTGTACTGAAGCATTTAAGCGACAAATTCCGGGACGCATAATTGGCGTTTCGGTGGACAAACATGGCAACCGGGCCTTGCGAATGGCGCTCCAAACCCGCGAACAGCATATCCGTCGCGAAAAAGCTACTTCCAATATCTGTACTGCCCAAGCTTTGCTTGCCAACATGGCCGCGATGTATGCTGTTTATCACGGGCAAGTTGGCATTAAAGGCATCGCCCAGCGCGCCCACGATATGGCGGCTGCACTCTCTGCAGCATTGAGTTCGGCAGGATTCAAACAAACCAACGCCCACTTTTTTGATACGCTCCGTTTTGAATTTGCAGAAAACAAACTGGCTGAAATCAGATCAAAGGCTGAAACCGCTGGTATCAATTTTTTCTATGAGAAAAATGCCCTTCAAATTTCCCTGGATGAAACGGTGACGGATCAGGACTTGAATGACATCCTGAAGGTTTTTGGTGTTGACTCAACTATCCAGCGTTTATCATCAAAGTTATCACTGCCAGCAGGGCTAAATCGCACGACCGAGTTTCTCACTCATCCGGTATTCAATTCCTATCATACCGAAAGTGACATGATGCGCTATCTCAAGCGTCTCGAGAATCGGGATCTTTCTCTGGTCCATTCGATGATCTCGCTGGGTTCCTGCACCATGAAACTGAACGCAGCTGCACAAATGATCCCGGTTAGTTGGGAGAACTGGTCGAACATGCACCCATTTATGCCCGCAAATCAAGCCCAGGGTTATGCACACATTATCAGCGAATTAGAAAAATATCTTTGTGAAATAACGGGCTTTTCTGCATGCTCTTTACAGCCAAATAGTGGTGCTCAAGGCGAATATGCTGGTTTGATGGCAATACGGGCCTATCATCAGGCTACCGGTGGTGAGCATCGAAATGTTTCACTGATCCCATCTTCTGCGCACGGCACAAACCCTGCCTCTGCGGTGATGGCCGGAATGGAGGTAGTGGTAGTGGCTTGCGACGAACGCGGCAATATTGATGTACCTGATTTGCGTGCTAAGGCTGAACAACATTCCGCGAACCTCTCATGCTTAATGGTAACTTACCCTTCAACCCACGGGGTATTCGAGACCAGTATCAAGGAAGTATGTCAAATTATTCATAAACACGGTGGGAAAGTCTATATGGATGGTGCAAATATGAATGCGCAGGTGGGCCTTACCAGTCCGGCTACCATTGGCGCAGATGTTTGCCACCTTAATTTGCACAAAACTTTTGCGATTCCACATGGCGGCGGCGGCCCTGGCATGGGCCCAATTTGTTGCAACGATAGCCTTGCACCCTATTTGTCCAAACATGTTTTTGCTGAAATAGGTGGCGCCCAAGGCACTTCTGCTATCTCAGCTGCACCATGGGGCAGTGCCAGCATTTTGCTTATTTCATATGCATATATCCGAATGTTGGGCGCAGAGGGCGTTACGAATGCCACGAAATACGCTATTCTCAATGCAAACTACATCAAATCCCGTCTGGAAGGTGCCTATGAAATCCTTTACACGGGCGAGAACGGTCGCTGTGCCCACGAGATGATTGTGGATATGCGGCCTTTCAAAGCACTTGCAGGAGCGGAAGATATTGCTAAACGCCTGATGGACTATGGTTTCCATGCACCGACCCTGTCCTTCCCGGTAGCCGGAACAATCATGATCGAACCAACCGAAAGTGAAAGCAAAGCGGAACTCGATCGTTTTTGCGATGCACTTTTGGCCATCCGCGAAGAATTGGATCAAATAGCTCGGGGTGATTTTGACCATGACAACAATCCATTGCACAATGCTCCGCATACGTGCCAGGAAATCACGGCAGATGAGTGGAACCGACCTTATTCGCGTCAAAAGGCAGCATACCCTTTACCTTATTTGCACCACGGATTCAAGTTCTGGCCTACGGTAGGACGCATTGACCAGGCATTTGGCGACAGAAACCTGGTGTGCACCTGCCCACCAATGGAAGCGTATGCGGAGGCATAGAAATTAGCCACGACGTTTATTCATCGTACTTTATGAATCATGACCTTTCTCACCGCAGAATGGCGTAAACTTCTGATGGCCAATTACATTGTGCCACCAGAGATTCTAAGGCCGTTTGTTCCATGGGGTACCGAACTGGATTTATGGCAAGGCAAATGTTACATCAGTCTGGTCGGCTTCATGTTTATGAATACCAGGGTTTTAGGCATTGCCATTCCATTCCATCGCGATTTTGAGGAAGTGAATCTTCGGTTTTACGTCCGGCGGAAGGTTGGGAATGAATGGCAGCGGGGAGTCGTTTTTATCAAAGAAATTGTTCCTAAACCTGCTATTGCCCTCGTTGCCAACCTCGTTTATGCCGAAAACTACGTCACACACCGGATGCGCCATTCCTGGAATATTATCAACGGCAATCGTTTGGTTTTGTACGAATGGAAACCATATTTCAGCGGTGATTGGTACAAAATGAGTGCGGTTACAGAATCTGAAGCAACTCCGATAAGTACCGGAAGCGAAGCGGAATTCATCACAGAGCATTATTGGGGCTATGCCAGTTTTGGAACTGGCAGCACCAATGAATATCAGGTACAACACCCGCGCTGGGATGTATATAAGGTTCATTCCCATGAGCTTAGTGGAAATTTTGCAGGCTTATATGGCAAGGCATTTGGAGAAATACTGAATAGGCCTCCTGATTCCGTATTCGTTGCAGAAGGCTCAGAAATCAGCGTATTCGGCAAATTACGCATCAAATAAATAGGTGAAGAAAATTGGCTAGTAATTCAGGGCGTAAAGCGCGGGCAATCATATTACACAGGCACCTTCTCCGACCTGAAAGGTAATTTTGCTTCAAGGATTTTCAAACAAAGTCCTACATTGCCTCGCAAAACAGCAAAACCTGAACCTATCCCTATGGCTTTTCTTGACAACCTATTTCGCAAAAAATCAGTTGACGATGCCATTTCTACGGCAAAAAATGAAGACTTTCACGGAACAAGCAGCTTAGACAAAAACCTTAGCGTACGCGACCTAACCGCTTTTGGCATAGCCGCTATTATTGGCGCAGGCATCTTTAGCACCATTGGTTCAGCCAGTTTCAATGGCGGGCCTGCGGTTGTTTTTCTTTTCATATTTACCGCGCTTGCCTGCGGTTTTGCAGCCTTTGCCTATGCGGAGTTTGCTTCTATGGTGCCCGTTTCTGGCAGCGCCTATACCTATTCTTATGTGGCATTTGGCGAATTGGTGGCCTGGATTATTGGCTGGGCTCTGGTTATGGAATATGCGGTTGGCAATATCACCGTCGCCGTGTCGTGGTCGGGTTATTTTACCGGCTTGTGCGACAGCATGGGTTGGCATATACCCGCTTGGGCCACAACAGATTATGTGACAGCCCATGGTGGATTTGATTCTGCTGCTGCATTGATTAAAGGAGGAAAAACTGAAGCTGATTTTTCTCAAGCGCAGACTGAATCTTATGCTGCATGGCAGTCAGCTCCTCGCCTCGGGGGACTTCGGGTGATTTTGGATATCCCGGCCATTGTTATGTCCATTTTGATTACAGCACTGGTTTATATTGGCATGAAAGAGTCAAAAAGGGCGGGCAACCTAATGGTGGTGCTTAAATTGATTGTAGTGCTACTTGTGATCATTGTTGGAGCCGGGTACGTTAATGTGGACAATTGGCATCCGTTTGTGCCGAATGGATTTGGTGGAGTTATGGCGGGTGTCTCTTCTGTCTTTTTTGCCTACATTGGTTTTGATGCACTATCGACCACTGCGGAAGAATGTAAAAATCCGCAAAGAGACCTGCCTCGGGCGATGTTGTATTCCATTGTTATTTGCACGGTACTTTACATCATCATCGCACTGGTTTTGACAGGTATGGTGAGTTATAAAGAGTTGGATGTCAACGACCCGTTGGCGTATGTTTTTCAAAAGCTCAATCTGAAATGGTTTTCCGGCATCATTGCAGTTAGCGCTGTGGTGGCTATGGCCGGGGTGTTTTTGGTTTTTCAGTTGGGCCAACCGCGTATTTGGATGACCATGAGCCGCGACGGTCTGTTGCCCAAGCGATTTTCTTACATCCACCCTAAATACCGCACGCCCACGTTTGCAACGGTAGTTACAGGACTTTTCGTGGTGATCCCGATGTTGTTTATTCCAAGTGACACTGTGCTGGATTTGTGCAGTATGGGCACACTGTTCGCTTTCGTTCTGGTATGTGGCGGGGTGTTGAAATTGCAGATCCAGCCCGATGCACCAAGAGGAAAATTTCGGACCCCTTATCTGAATGCCAAATGGATATATCCGCTTGCTTTGGTTGCAGGTGTTGTGTTCTTGTTCACTCGTTATGAAGCAGATACGAAAGCCTGGCTTACCAATGAGCGACAAATGAACGGAGTTGAGGCATTGCTTCAAAATATTGCTGAACCCGAAATACCCTCCGTTCAAAGGTTTCTGGCAGCTCGTGACAGCTCGGGGTTTGCAGCAGCCGGTGGTGTGGTCGCTGATTATCTGGATGGCCTTGAAGGAGATGCGTATAGTCAATCGGTGGCGGCATTGCCCATCCCGGAGACTGCCAAGTATGAATCAGGCTGGGATTTATTCAAGCATAAAATCCCCATGTGGCTTTTTGTGTTTACCTGTCTCGCTATGGCCTGGTGGGCTTTCTGCTACAATCTTTCGCTTATCCCCATCCTTGGGCTAGTGACGTGTTTGTACATGATGGCACAAATACCCGCCAAGAGCTGGCTGGGATTTTTTATTTGGCTGGCGGCCGGATTGGTGATTTATTTTGGGTATGGTTATTCGAACAGTAAACTGGCTAAAAGGTGATCTGACCGGAAGTTACCGAGTTCGAGATTTCGCCTAGTGAAAATTGCCATCTACTTTCTCAACCACCATGCACCATCTGCCTCGTTTATTATTGCTTGTCACCCTGTTTTCCTCTTGTTCGGTTTTAAAAAGCCGGGATTCTCGTGCTGCCCTGAAAATCAGGCATGAAGTGGCCCATTCCCCTGTTTTTTCAAAGACATTTACGGGTTTTACGCTGCTTGACCCTTCTTCAGCGAAAACCCTGACGGACTTCAACGGCGACCACTATTTTACGCCCGCTTCCAACACGAAGATATTTACGCTGGCCGCCTGTTTGGAGGTTCTGGGCGATTCTGTGCCGGGCTTAAAATATGCACAAGCTTCAGATTCATTCCTGATGCTTCGCGGAACGGCAGACCCCAGCTTTCTGCACCCAGATTTCGCCGCATGGCAATCGGCCTACCATTGGTTAAAGGCAAGAAATGAGCCGATGCAGGTGGAACGGCAATCGGTTCCCCATTTTGGCCCGGGCTGGGCCTGGGACGATTATCTGGAGCCCTTTTCCGCAGAACGTTCCGATTTTCCCATTTTTGGAAATGTCGCCAAATTTAAACGGGAAAACGGCGTATGGCAAACCATTCCCACAGGTCTGCCGGTTGGTGAATACAATCCCGACCACAAACTTTACCCAAAAACCCAAAGTGTATACAGGGTTGAAAACTTTTCCTATTTTATACAGGCAGCCCCGGACTCAAGTTATGAAAATGGCTTTAATGTAGCAGTGCCATTTTCAGAGATCTTTTATGAAGAAGGATTTTCAGACCGCTTTTTGGAAGACACCCTTGACAAGGACTTTGAAACGCCCTGTTGGAGAAATTTTCCAGGTTCCTGTCTTGCAGAACCGATCCAGCCATGGCATACCTTATATTCTACTCCACTGGACACCGTTCTACGCCGCATGATGCATCAAAGTGATAATTTTATTGCGGAGCAAATGCTATTGGTTTGTGCCGGATCTAAATTTGATCTGCTACAGCAAGACACCTTGATAAAGTGGATGCTGGACAGCGCGCTTGTCAATCTTCCACAACGCCCCAAATGGGTGGACGGGTCAGGTCTTTCCCGATACAATTTGATGACCCCTCAAAGCATTGCTGAATTGTTATTGAAACTTTGGAAAGAACAAAAAAGAGAAAGGCTCTTTTCATTTTTTCCAACTGGAGGTATATCCGGCACAATTTCAAATTGGTATGCCGGGAAAAATGGCAAACCGTACGTTTTTGCCAAAACCGGTACTTTGAGCGGCGTGCATTGCCTAAGTGGCTATGTGCTTTGTCAAAGCGGTAAAGTGTTGGTATTCAGTTTTATGCACAACAATTTTGTGGGTAGTAATCGCGACTTGAAACTAGAAATGCAGCGAATTTTGGAACTGGTTCATGACCGGTTCTAATTGGCAATCAATCTTCCGAAATAATATCGCGTGCAAACAAAATCTTGGAGCTCCAATAAGTTGATTGGCTCACGTTTTCTACTATTACGCCCCGGCTTGAGGTACTGTGTACAACTGTGATGCCTTCCGGGCCACGTTTTACCACCAGTGCTACATGAGAGATTTTTTTCTTGCTTTCACCAAAAAAAATCAAATCCCCCGGCATGACCCGGTCAATGGCTATTGCGCGACCTTCAGTGGCCTGAATGGCCGAGGCCGGGGAGGCCAGCACGCCACATTCTTTTAGCACATAACTGGTAAACCCGGAGCAGTCAAAACCGGTTTTAGGGCTTTGGCCGGCGTATTTGTAAGTTGTTCCAACAAATTTTTTTCCATAGTCCACCACTTTTTGCCGAAACGGAGTAGTTGCAGATTCTGTATATGTTCCTGATTTGGGCCTGGGTTTTGGAGCAGTTTTCGCTGGGGAACAAGCTAAGATGAAGAGGGTAGGAAAGAGCAGATGTAAAAACTTTGCGGTGGTCATGTGTATTTAATTTGCTAATAAACTCGGCAAAGTTCGACAAAAACACGTTTCAGCTTGTGTTTTTGATTTGTTTAACGGCCAATTCCCTTAGTTCATCGCATCTACCTCCATCACCAATTCAAAGAGCAGTTTGAGGTCTTGATAAAATTCTTGTACTACTTCATAACGTGTGTTGTTCACAAAAAGGGAAGGCTCCAACAAGTCCCGGTCTTGTCGCAGAGCAATGTAGATTTTATCCCCAATGATGGAAAAATAAATTTCCTTATCCCGGCTTAATTCCTGAAACCGTTGCCGAAACAGCAAAATAGCTTTTTGGAACTCCTCCGAAATTACATCTTTTATTCTTACTTCAGGCGTGGCATAAGTATCAAAAAACACCTCAAAGTCTGGCAAAATACCGTCGATCACCCTTCGTCCGCCCTCATTATGAAAGGCGCGCTCACTTCGGCTCAAGTATTTTCGGTAAGCATCCGGAAGACAGAGCACACCGCCATGCATATCCCAGCGCTGGTAATCTGCTACAAGAAAAATACCTGAGAACACCATGTCGAGCCGATTTCGGACTTCGGAAAATTCTCGTACCCGTAATTCGCAGGCCTCAAAGGGTGTTTCGCGCACCTGTCCACGAATCATATCTTCTCCGAAATAATCGTCGCAAGCGGTGAAAATCCTGCTTTCCAGAAATTTTTCTGGTGGAATGAAGCCTTTTGGTTCATAACCGTCGAACTTGAAATTTACATCATTGTCTATAAAATCAAGCAGCAAGGAAACCACCCGAGGCTTGAATTCTTTGAAAAAAACCTGAACTCGAAAAGCGAGATAAGTGATCCAAAGTCCGACCGGAATAAATAAGGCAAGCGTTACAGCGAAAATAGACAAATATACCTGAAGCGCCACAACGCCTAAAAGCAACAAAATTGAAACCAGCAACAACCGCACAAGCCGGCGCCGGCGCTGCTCGAGGTTGAGCAACTCAGGGTGGATGCTCTGGTTGTAAAAAAGTCTAAAATCGTGATAAGCAGATTGCATGGCCAAATGTAGAAGAATGGCAGGTAGGATTGGTTGTGGATCTGGTCAAATTTGCACATTACCTTATAAGTTGTGGAAAACTTCCTCCACTTCATTTCTTTTCCAATTCCTATTTTCGCCCACTTTTTATACCCCGGAGCATTATTCCGGTATCCAAACCTTAACCCGGAGCAGTGTTTCGGGGCACAAATATGCGGCTCAAATCATTAGAAATCAAAGGATTCAAATCCTTCGCCAACGAAACTTCACTCCATTTCAATGCCGATGTGACAGGAGTAGTGGGCCCCAATGGGTCTGGCAAAAGCAATGTGGTCGATGCCATTCGTTGGGTGCTTGGCGAGCAAAAAAGCAGTCAATTGCGTTTGGACAAGATGGCCTCGATCATCTTCAACGGCACTAAAAAACGCAAAGAAGGCCAAATGGCCCAGGTGACGCTCACGTTTGACAACACAAAAAATGTGCTTCCTACCGACTATAGTAGTGTTGCAATAAGCAGGATACTTTACCGAAGCGGCGAAAGTGAATACCGCCTTAATGGAGTTTCTTGCAGGCTTAAGGATATTACCTCTCTTTTTCTTGATACGGGCATAGGCCCTGACAGTTATGCCATCATCGCGCTCAATATGGTGGAAGACATGCTTTCTGACCGTGAGCAAGCGCGTAGAAAAATGTTCGAACAAGCTGCTGGAGTAAGCAAATACAAGGCTCGGAAACACGAAACACAACAAAAACTTGAAGCTACCGCTGCCGACCTCGACCGGGTAGAAGACCTTTTGTTTGAAATCACCGATCAACTCAAGAAACTCGAAAAACAGGCCGAACGCGCCCAAAAATATTACGAATTAAAGGCTGAGTATAAAACGATCAGCGTAGAACTGGCCGTCAACAACTTAGCGCTTCACAAGAAAACATTCAAGGAACTCGAAGCCCAAATAACCCGTGAAGAGGACAATTATCGAGCTACTGAGGCAATGGCACGTCTCCTGGAAGCCGATACAGAGGCTAAACGCAAAAGCCACACAGATAAAGAAACAAGCCTGAGTGAGCAGCAGCAAGCAGTGAACAACCTGACCGGGCGCCTGCGGGGCAAAGAAAACGAAAAGGCAATGCTGGAGCAAAAACGCTCTTTCGTCAGCAACGACCTTCAACGTCTCGATGACCAGATCGCAAGTAGCGCTCAAGCCTTGAATGGGCTGGAGTCTGAAATTGAAGGATATCAAACCGATCTTAATTATGAGCGCAATCTTGAAACCGAATTTGAAATTACGCTTGGTCAATCTCTTAAAAACCTTGAAAAAGTACGCGCTGACCACAATCTGATGAAAGGCAACCTCGACGAGTTTGTGAAAGAGCAGCAGGCCTATGAGCGAGAAATTGTGGAATTGGAGAAAACAAAGGCTATTCAAAGCAACCAGATCGAAAACCTTCGCCGCGATGTGGAACGCACCCTTGGCGATATCGCTGCGCGTCGAGAGGAGATGAAGCAGCTGGATAAAAACCTGGCTGAGCAGAGTAAAACCGAGTCCATTCAAGCAAAAAAAATTGCCGAACTTGAGGCTGCCGAAACCAAAAGAAAAACTGATTTAAATCTCGGAGAACAACAACAAGATGCGCTGGCCAAAAAACTTGCCGAACACAACCGCTCCCTGGATGCCCGTAGAAATGAGCACAAATTGACCAAAAGCATGGTTGAGTCGCTCGAAGGCTTTCCGGAGAGCATCAAGTTTTTAAGTCAGGATAAGGAATGGGCCAAACGTTGTCCACTCCTATCAGATATGCTTTATGTCAGAGAAGAGTACCGGATCGTAATTGAGAATTATCTTGAAAATTACCTCAATTATTATGTGGTGCCGAATGCCGCAGAGGCAATGAAAGCGATCGGCCTGCTCGGACAAAGTCAGAAAGGCCGGGCCAACTTTTTTATGTTGGAAGCATTTAAAGATTATCAGGCCCCCCTCACCCTTTTGCCCGGTGGGGTTCGCGCAGTAGATGTGGTTGAAGTTGAGACGCAATATCGTCCATTGATGGAATATTTGTTGGAAAACGTACTTATTTCAGAGGAGCCCAACCCCGGTTCTGTTTCCAATACTGACGTAACGATACTTTCAAAATCGGGCACTTTTGTTCGACGAAAATTCTCCATGTCTGGCGGATCTGTCGGACTATTTGAAGGTAAAAAGATTGGCCGAAAGAAAAACCTTGAGATACTGGATTCGGAGATTAAAAAGTTGGAAAGCACCGAAAATCAACTCAATACGCAACTTAGTACGCTGAGAACCCACATTTCAACACTTAGAAATGCAGACCAAACTGCAATCCTTCAGCTCGAGCGGGAGGTGTTGAACCGCCTAAGCCAGGACAAGGCTGGGATGCAGGCGAAACTGGACAATATCGCGGCCTTTGTGACCAATTTCGACGCTCAGGCAGGAGATGCCAACCAACGAATCGTGGGACTTAATGAAAGCAATTTGCTCATAGAACAGCAATTGCAAGAGAAAAACTCGGCGGCGGATGCCCTACGCGAAAAACTTAGCAGCGCAGATGGCTCTTTCAGGGATGTTGCCGAACAACTAAGCAGTGCAAGCACTGCTTATAACCAGTCGAACATAGAGTTCATCCGACAACAAAACAAGGTCACTACCTTTCAACAAGAACTTACTTTTCGTGAAAACCGGCGCAACGAATTGCGACAATTGTTGACGACGGCACAAACCAATCTTTCCCGAAACAAAGACGAAATTGGGCTTATTGAAGCAGATATTCAACGAATTACCCTGGAATTGACTGCTGCTTACGCCGAGAAAAAAGAAAAAGAGGCAGCTTTGAGCGGGGTAGAACAGGCCTATTTCAAGGCCCGAAACGAAATACACGAACTTGAAAACAAACAGCGAGATAATTTCCGAAAACAGCAAGATCTACAGGTTGTGGTCAACCGCTTGAAGGAAAAGTTCAATGACGTAAAATTTGAGATTACGGCAATTGGGGAGCGACTAAGGGCAGAATTCGGAATAGGAGTCAACGAGGTGATCAATCAAGAACCAAACCCTGAGTACCAACGAGACACACTTGAACGAGATGTCAACAACCTCAAACGCAGACTGGACAATTACGGGGAGATCAATCCTATGGCCATCGAGGCATACAATGAAATAAAAGAGCGCCACGATACTATTGCCGGGCAGCGCGATGACATTCTGGCTGCTAAGGACAATCTGGTGCAAACCATGAAAGAAATAGAGGAGACCGCCACTGCCCGCTTTCTGGAATCGTTTGCACAGGTACGGGAGAATTTTATCAATGTGTTCCGAACCCTGTTTACCGAAGACGACTCTGCCGATTTGTTGCTGGGCAATCCAGACAATCCCCTGGATTCAGACATTGTTATCATTGCAAAGCCCAAAGGCAAACGCCCTCAGACCATAGCACAACTTTCCGGTGGAGAAAAAACACTCACAGCAATTGCGCTGCTTTTCGCGCTCTACTTGCTCAAACCGGCTCCTTTCTGTATTTTTGATGAGGTAGATGCTCCCCTGGATGACGCGAACATTGACAAGTTCAACCGAATCATTCGCCAGTTCTCAAATGATTCTCAGTTTATTGTAGTGACCCACAACAAAGCAACCATGACGGCAGTGGACACCATTTACGGAGTTTACATGCCTGAGCAGGGGGTTTCGGCAGTTACACCGGTGGATTTCAGGAAATTGGGGCATGAATCGATGGTGTTTGAGGCGGAGTAGTACTCATAAAAGCCATAAAATCAAAGGTTGTAGAAAGAGATAAGTTTTAGCAACAAGCGTATATTTGAGCGATTCTAAACCTTGTTCTGCGTATGAAAAGCACTAAAATTCTCCTAGCTCTGCCCTTAATTGCCCTATTTCTCTTCCAATGTGCCGCCTCCCGGCAAATAAAATTAGCAGACAAAAATGCCACCACCGTTCGAATGTGGTTTGAAGAGGGTTGGAATAAAAATCAAAACGAAGCATTGATCGAGAAGGTCTTTTGCCCTGATTGGCGAGATGGCAATCCCCTGCGTGCCAATCAAATCGAGGGCATTGAAGGAATAAGGCAATCAGTTAAATATTACCGGCAAGCCTTCGCCAATGCCCATTTTACTATTACTCACCTATTCGCATCAAATAATCATGTAGCCATTCGATATGAAGTTTCTGCCATCCATATCGGCGAAGCATTTGGCGTTCCAAGCACAGGTAAAAGCTTCACTTCTACAGGTATTGTACTCTACGACATGGAAAATGGAAAGATAAAACGCAGCTGGCAAGAGCTGGACCTGATGGGGATCGTGCGGCAATTGAAAGAATAGCCCCCCCCCATTCTTACTATAATTTATAAAAATTAATATACTTTTATATTTTTATGCTCGTTAAGAAGCGTTTCTTGGCGCCTTTGTATCAGTTTAATGTCCTATAAATAGTCGGCTTATTATAAACATCATTAAAAACAAACATAATGTAACAAATTCCGACATTTTGTTGCTTAAAAAAGAGCCGAAGGACAACACCTTTGACCTGGCAGATCAGAAAATTTCGTTCAGGAGTACTTGGAATTAGTATTTTTTCAGTTTCCAGCAACTCCATTTTTATAATCCACTTAATCATCTCTCATTTTGAACCTTAATACTCATCTCCGTCAATGGATAGCTATATCCATTTTGCTGCTCTCGGCACACCTTGTTTCCGCTCAATGTAACCCACCTTCAGCATGTTGGCTGATGCCACCACAAGCATCCTCATCACTGGTGCTCAAATGGCCGTCCGTGGCAGGGGCTAATCAATATCAAGTTCGATATTGGGCAAGTTCTACCCCGAATGACAAGACCATTGTAGATAATTGCGGGCCAACACCCTTCACATTGCGGGGATTGCAAAAAAACACCCAGTATATATTCCAGGCCCGGACTATTTGCGTCAATTCGTTCTCCGACTGGGGACCAACCAACAATGGAACTACTGCCAATAGCTCTGGGTCATGCAATTTGCTTCCAGTTAACATGTTTCTTGAGGCAGGCGTTTCCAACATAACCGTAAGTTGGAGTTCTGGCGGAGCCCACACCCTCCGATATCGAAAGGTTAATACGGGGGGGGATTGGTTTATCCCATCCGGTGCTTTGTCCGTATCGAGCTCGCCTTACATTATTACCGGTTTGTCGCCGGGCACCTACGAGGTGGAGATAAAGCGACAATGCAGCGCCACCACAGGTTCTTATAAACATTCCACCATTACGCTAGGCAATGTATGTGAAACCCCAGTCGTGCCGCTTGTTACATCCTTTGTCACCAATGCTTTGGTGAATTTGCCTGCCAAACCGGATATTATTGGCTACAATATTGAATACAGGCCCGGCACAACGGGCCAATGGATAAGCGCTGGGAATGGATCCCCAGGTTCTGTTTATAGTTTAAATCCGCCACTCCAGCCTCAAAGTGTTTATCAGGTACAAATACAAGCCATTTGTAATTCGGGGCTAAGTAATTATTCAGAACCTGCAATTTTTACAACCGGGCAGGAAAGCCTGCCATGTCTGAGCGATAAAAATGCAGGAAAATATTTGAGCCCCCAAGAGATCTTATTAGTTAATCAAAAATGTAATAATCCAAGCCCCTTTACTTTTGGGGATATGATTGGAGTGAACGACGGAGGGCTGGTGTTCCGCTCTTTTCAGTCAGAAAATAGCAACCAAATTACCCTTTTGACCACTCAATTTCGGAATTTTCATACCATGGATGAGGATTTTGATAATTCTTTGGTGAGTTATGACTTAAATACAAAGCCTAAAGACACAGATCCTGAAGGTACGCCTGGAAACACTTGGTACAATAAAAGCCTTTATACCTTGTATCGCCAAACACATGGATTTGGCAAGATCACTGGGGCTACCGAGTTGCTTCAATATGCGCCTCAAAGCTGGAAAGAAAAGATATATAAAGAAAGTGATTGGTCCGCCTCCGGCCCGGGCGGCATCATGAATTCTTTTGAAAATTATACTAAAAAATTCATTGATGAATTTGCGCCCGCCGATGGAACAGGCACACAAATCCTGGTTTCAAATTTCCAAGTGGGCAACGAACCCTGGGATTATCCTGTGAAAGCAGACTATCACAGTCTTTTACTGGGTGCCAGGAATGCATTTGTAGCAAGGTATGGGCCAAAATCTGCCGGAAAATGGCAGATGAAGCTGATCGCAGGCGCTTTTCAAGCTTATCGCGACAATACCTGCACCTCGATACTGCGAGATTTTTCCAATTGCAATGGAGGTCTTGAGCGCCATGATTTTGTTGGTGATTACCTGGAAGTGGCTGATTGTGAATTGCTAAGGGATCTTGATGCCTTAGATAATCACCCTTACAGTTTTAAACCCGGTACTACCCAATGGACCTATCCAGAAGATCCGGATTCTGAAATCTGGCAAATTCGTAACCTGGCCGCCTGGTTATTTGCAAATCAAAACAACGCTACCGGTGTTCTCCAAAGCACGCGGTTGTGGAGCTCAGAATTTGGCTTTGACAGCAACCCTACGACTGGGGTGGGGGAGCGGACACATTCGGCTTACCTTTTGCGAGGGCTCTTGCTCCATAGCCGATATCATTACGAAAAAGTATTTTTTTACAACGCCTTTGACGTTGCAAGGCCCAGCGATCAATATTATAATGGACTTTACAATAGCTCGGGATTTTGGAAATTGGGCACGCACCCTGCAAATAATGCCTGGCCGTCTCCGATCAAAGCGCATGGCGCAACTGCCAAACCTGCCTGGTATGGCATGTTGGATATGAAGACCCGTTTTGGAGGCCATGTTTTTCATAAAGTCCTGGTGGAGAACGCCGATGCATTTGTTGTCCTGCTTGCGAAGCCTGACAGTTCAGAACCATATTTAATCTTTTGGTCGCCCAGTAATACCAACGATGGTAATATTAGCCAAGACATTCCAGTCAATATTACGGTTGATTGGTTGGGGGCTTTTGCGGCAAGTTATAAAGTAGAAGGCACGGTCGCACAAACTTTTGCAGAAAGTGTGCTGGCAGGTGAAAAATTTGAAGCGATCATGGAGCCGATGTGTGGAAGCGCACAAATACATTTCATACGGAGGATTCCTTCATTTATTCGGCTTGTTGCCTGTCAGGCTTGCTCGAATATTACGGACCCTGGAAACGTAGTTGCACCAATAACTAATATAGGCAGTAACCCCTTTGACCCAGATATTATTTCCAGCGTAGAAGAAGCTAGCGGTGGAACAGGAGGCGTGATTGAATACCAATGGCAAAAATCTCTTGATAACAATATTTTTACAAACATTTCCGGGGCAACTTCACTTGTTTACGACCCTCCTAGTCTCAGCCAGACAAGCTATTATCGGAGGGCTGCCAGGCGTAGTCTTTGCGCTGATTACCACTATTCGCCCGTTGTAACCATTCTGGTCGGGAATAATTCCTGTCTAGACATATCCTCTTTTCAGCGATTTGAGCATGATATGGTTGGGTGTAATCCAAACGGAGAATATTATTATAAAGTGGCACTCAGCCAGGTAACAATGAACGAGCAAATTACCCTGAGCGGGCTGCCGACTAATGGCATTCACATTCCATTCTGTATGCTGAATGGGGTGCCACTAACGCCTTCAACCTTTCTTAGCAACCTGCAATATGTGGATAACAGCACATTTCAATGGCAAGTAAATGCAAGTCAGGGCAATACCCAAACCCTTCAGTTGTACTATTGCTGGACCGACAACTATCCAAATCCTGTGGGTAACACAAAGTCGACGTCCCAATGTTCCGGTCAGGTTAAACCCTGTGAGGACGGATCAAATATCATCGATCCGGGAAACGGAGAACGGGAGGGTCAAACTTCCAATTCAAAAGAAGGATTGTTCGAATTAAGCGCTATACCAAACCCGGGCAATGATTATCTGTTGCTTAAATATAATGGTCTCCCCGCGCCTCATGCGACTTTACAAATAATGGCAGTAACGGGAAAATGCGTGTCAACTCAGCATATTTTAAACCTTGAAAATCAGCGCCAATGGGAGGTAAATACGAGTGATTTGCCATCTGGGACTTATTATGTCTGTTTGCAGACAGGCCTGGAGGTCAAATGGGTCATTTGGGAAAAGATTGAGTAGAATAGGTTATTTCAAATAGAACGTACTATCGATTGAAATGGAAACAAGCTGGGTAAAATCCAGTCGATTGTGGGGTTGTGCTTTTAGTAAAATCTCTTTATAGCGCCCTTCAAATTTTTTTAATAACAACTCATCCCTGGTCTCCAGGCTGATGATCGGCCTGCGATTTTCATCAATAAAATATCCTTTTTCTTCAATATAAAATATCGCCTTGTCCTGGTTTTCCTTGTTTTTTGTGAGGAAAAAACTTATGCTAGGTATTTTCTCTTCTCTGAAAATATAAATTTCGGGGAATGCTTGTGAAATATCAAACCCCTCCTTGTCGCCAAATTCTTTTGCCCTCTTGAGATACGTCCGCATATCTTCAAATTTTCCCATAAAATTTTGAAAATCATTATGATACTTCCTGTCCGGTTGAATTAGGATAAGGGTAAACTTTACATTTCCCTTCATCAGGGAAAAATGGCTTTTATCGTGAATGGTGCTGGCGTTTCTGTACTGCGCATTGAACCAGATATAATAATCTTTTGCATCTGTCCATACGGCGGTGTTTGCAGGGGCAGCGTGCACTATGGTGGTTTCGGTGTTCGCGATTTTTTTATCAAAATAACCAGAAGAGATAAGGGTGATTATTATAGTGGTTGCCACTGTAATGGTGGATGAAAGCGCAAGGTGTCTGAAATTTTCCCTGGCATGGGAATCCGTTTTGGGTAGCGTGTTTTTTGCAGCCATTTTCGTTTAATTTGAGCTCAATTTTTCGAATTTAAGGAGGACAAAAGTAAAGTCGCATGATTAAAACTTGCAATTAATTTGTTGGGCAATTTGAATGCGCCAAAAATCACCTTTAGGATTGCCTTTAGCAAATTGCAGGTCAATTTTGTCTCCTAAATATCAAAACGGACATTTAATCTCATGCGGCGAAACCTTTCTTTTACTTTCGAGCCGCATTTCCAAGGGGGCCTTCACCCTGCAATTTTTTATTCCCTTCTAAAATAAAATCAAATCTTTTCACTAAACTACTGTTTTGCATGCTCACTCACAAGAAAACCCTGATTTTGGCCCTTGCCTTATTATTTGCTGGAAATTTGGCTGCCACGCACATTGTTGGCGGAGGCATGACTTACGAATGCCTTGGCAACTCTGGCAACGGAAAACTTTATCGCTTCACGATGAAGGTTTATGTTGATTGTATCAACGGTCAAATATCATTTGATGATCCGGCTAATATCGCTATTTATCGCGGTACTACTCAGTCCAATACATTGTTCGCTGATTTTGAGGTTGATTTAGCTTCGGTAGTCGATATCAACATCAACGAACCGGATTGTATTGACAATCTTCCCGAAATTTGCTTGAGAGAGGGAACGTACACTTTTGAACGGGTACTTCCTACAAGCAATCTAAGCTATTTTGTTGAATATCAACGCTGTTGCCGAACCAATGCAATCACCAACATTATAAATCCAGGCGGTTCTGGGGCAACTTATTACGTAGAAATCACTCCACAGGCCCAACTATTGTGCAACAACAGCCCTATTTTTAACAACTTCCCTCCAGTTGTAATTTGCAACAATTACCCCCTGGAAGTTGATTATTCGGTAACAGACGTTGACGGAGACCAGTTGGTTTACAGTTTTTGTGCGCCTTACAGCGGTGGAGGCCAGGCTGGTGGTGGATGCAACTCACCCATGCCAAATCCGCCTTGCCCCCCACCATATAACCCGGTGGTTTTTGCCGCTCCCAATTACACGCCTGGTGCACCCATGGGAGGCAATCCAGTCATTCAAATCAACCCACAAACTGGGGTTATCAGTGGCACTCCATTGTTGAATGGCCAATATGTAGTCGGTGTTTGTGTTGAAGAATATCGCAATGGGCAATTGCTGTCCATCACAAGGCGTGACTTTCAATTCAACGTTACACCCTGTGCTCCACAGGTTTCAGCGTTGGTAGAATATGACGAACTGGCGGGCCCTAAAAAATATGTCATCAAAAAGTGCGATGGCTCTACGAATGTCACGATTGTCAATGAAAGTTTTCCTGCTGGCAATATTCAAACATTTGAATGGCTCTTTGACTTGAATGGCACCCCTTTGCAAAACAACACCGATTTTGACCTTACAGTTAATTTCCCTTCCCTGGGGGTTTATAATGGCATATTGGTTTTAAATGAAGGTTTGGAATGTGGAGATACTGCCTTTATTACGGTCGAATTGTACGCACCCGCATCCCTTGATCTCGGTCCGGATATTCTCGTCTGCAAGGACAGCACGATTGTGCTTGATGCTGGAAATGGTTTCGAATCTTTCCAATGGCAGGATGGATCCACAGGGCAATCCTTTACAGCCACCACTTCTGGATTGTATGCGCTTGCAGCAACCGATGCCTGTGGAAATGTGCTTCGCGACTCAGTTAAAATTACCCTCAGCCCGATACCAGATATCCAACTGGCTGATGTGAGTCTTTGTCCGGGAAAATCAATTACGCTTACAGTCCCCGGGTTTGCCCAATATGAATGGACGCCTGGTACGGGACTGAGTTGTACGGATTGCGGAACCGTGACCGTTCAACCCTCGGTGAGCACAAACTACACCCTTAACGCGGTAAATCAGGATGGCTGTGAGGCCCAAGGCACTTTAAAGGTTACGATCCTGCCTACACCGATGATTACCCGAACGATCCAGTTTTATCCCAACCAGTCCGTCACACTTGGAGGCCAAACCTATACGCAATCTGGCACCGTAGTGCTTACAGTGCCATCAACCACAGGAGGTTGCGATTCCTTGAACACTTACATACTTCAGTTGATTCCAACTACGCTTGACCTCCAATGCCCACCAAACTTAACTGTTGCCTTGCCAAACAATGCCAGTGTTGTCCCGGTGAACTACGCTGCACCTAGTGCATCAACCGACTGCCCAGGTACTCCGCCAGTGATCTCATTGACGCAGGGATTATCATCAGGCAGCAATTTTTCCAGCGGGTTGACAACAGTTTGTTATCAGGCAAACAATACTTGTAACAATCAGGATAATTGTTGTTTTACGGTTATGGTAACTACCTTGGATTTACTCTGTCCGCCAAACTTAACCGTTGCCTTGCCAAACAATGCAACATCAGTAGCGGTGAATTATCCATTACCTACCGCAACGACTAACTGCCCAGGTTCAGTACCAAGTATGGTGCTTCAACAAGGACTTCCTTCAGGCGCCAATTTTGCCGCAGGTGTCAATACTGTTTGCTATGAAGCCAGCAATAGCTGCGGAAACACCAAGTCCTGTTGCTTCACGGCCACCGTAACTACCCTCGACATCAAATGCCCTGCTAACCAGACCGTTCAACTTCCTGTGGCAGCAACAACCATTGCGGTAAATTATGCTGCTCCAACTACCACAACCAATTGTCCAGGCGCGGCGCCTTCGATCAATTTGCTGCAAGGTTTGCCCAGTGGGGGGGCTTTTGCGTTGGGAGTCAATAAAGTATGTTATGAGGGAAGCAATACCTGCGGCAATAAAGACAGTTGCTGCTTTAATATTACAGTTTTGGAGTCTGCTCCGCCCTGCGATATTAAGACGATCGGATGCATGAAATATGAATTGCTGGACATTCGTCTTGACTCCATAAAACAACCAAGGTTCCGGATACGCGTTACCAATTTTTGCGCTTCCGAACTGGATTACGCAATGATCGAATTGCCTCCAGGCATTGTAGGCGTAACTCCTTTGAATGGAAGCATTTATACCGCACCAAATACCGGCAATCAATATTTGGTACGCAATCCGAATGCGTCACCCTTTTATTCTACCCGTTACCGGGCTTTAGGGGCTGGAATAAACAATGGACAAGCGGATGTATTGGAGCAAAGATTGCCACAGCAGTCCTTCCCCAATAATTATATCCACATGAATGCGAAGCTCAAAAACGGGCAGTCCTTTGAAGCATACCTCAATACTTTTTACTGCCCCGTTCAACCCTGGGCTGGATCAAAGTTTGAAGAAGGTGTTGAACGGGATTATGGACAATTTGAGGTATCAACTTTTGCCATACGCCCCAACCCATCTGATGGTTTGCTTTATGTTGATCTGACTCAATGGGTTGGAGAAAAGGTACAAGTTCAGATACTTAATGCACAGGGACAATTGGTATCGAACCGCCTTTATGAGCTTGAAAATGAATGGCAAGAAATAAGGATGGATGCCTCTTTGGCAAACGGGCTGTATTATCTTGTGGTGCAGCCCGCAGTTGGAGCCCGGGTAGCTACTAAATTCATGCTGGAACGGTAGTTTTTGACAGTTTGAACAGGATTTACAAGGTTAGGAAGGATGGGGGCTTACCCACTTCTTAATCTTGTAAATCCTGTTCATCTCATGCACCTTTTAAATAGGCATCATCAAAAGCTAGCGGCAGCAGCGAAGCGGCCGATTCAAAAACATAAGTAGTGCCGCCCAGTTTGTGAAATATCAACTGAATATTCTCCCCCTGGTTTTGTTCCATTTCCATAAGTACTTGCCGGCAAAAACCACAAGCCGTAATGGGCACGCTTGACATTGATTTTAGGGCAGTAATGGCGATCATCCTGATTTTGTTCTCTGGAAAATTGCTGTGCACATAATTCAAAACCGTTCGTTCGGCACAGGTTCCAGCAGGAAATGAGATGTTTTCTTGATTGCTACCAGCATAAACTGCTCCATTATCAAGTAAAACAGCCGCACCTACCGGGAATTTAGAGTACGGAGAATAGGCTTTTTCTGCAATTTCAATGGATTTGTTGATCAACGAAACCTGTGAGTTTTCCAATTCAGTTAGATTAGAAAACTCACTATATTCAACCTGAAGGATTTTTTTGTTCATTGTCGATTATTGTGTACAAACGAATTTGGTCGTTACGCGATTTCAAATGCGATGCGCATCATATCGTTGAAAGACTGTTCCCGGTCTTTTTGGCTTGAAGCAGTACCTGTCAAAATGTTGTCGCTTACCGTAAGTAGGGCGAGGGCTTTTGCTCCCAGTTTTTTTGCGAGCGTGAACAGGATCTGTGACTCCATATCCACCCCTAAAATACCGTGTTTTTCCCAAATGTCCCAACGATTTGGCACGTCATCATAAAACGTATTGGTGCTAAAAACAGAGCCTTGCACCGTTTTAATATTCAGCAATTTAGCCGTTTCTACGGCTTTGTACAATAGATCAAAATCAGCGGTTGCCGCAAAATGCATTCCTTTGAAATTGAGCATATTGGCATCGCTATCTCCAGAGGCACTCATTGCGACGATAACCTCTCCAAGGTTTATATCCTTTTGCAATGCCCCACAAGTGCCAACTCTTATGATATTTTTGACCTTGTAGGTTGTAATTAGTTCATGGATGTAGATGCCGGCACTTCCCATGCCCATCCCCGAGCCTTGAATTGAAACCCGCTTGCCCTTGTATAAACCAGTGAACCCCAACATTCCTCTTACCTGATTGTAACAGACTATGTCCTCTAGCATCATTTCTGCCACATGCTTTGCACGGAGCGGATCGCCGGGCAATAATACCGTTTCTGCTATGTCGCCAACTTTGGCTTCTAAATGTAAGCTCGCCATAAATTCATTGAAAATTAAGCCCCATAGGGGATCCAAATGTTTTTTACCTGAGTAGCATGTCGCAAGAAAACCTCTCCTTCTCCTTGCGCATTGTCCATCCAGTTTCTGTATTTGCCATAATTTACCCAGCTTCGTTTCATGTTTGGCGTAGCGAGTTCTTCGATAATTTTACAGCCTTCTTTGCTTCCAAAATACCAGATGCCATCTACGTTATCATGTTTAGCAAGCTCATTAGCAAGTTCGTCTTTGCTACCTGTAATGATGTTTACAGTCCCTCCGGGTAGATCAGAGGTTTCTAAAATTTGGTAAAAATCGGTGGCCGAAAAGGGTAGTTTTTCTGAGGGTATTACCACCACAATGTTTCCCATGGCAATTGCGGGCATTACCGTGGAAACAAAGCCCAACAAAGGTGATTCGTCCGGGCAAACAATGGCTAAAACGCCGATGGCTTCGTGCATTGCCAGCGTAACATTTCGATGCACTGTGCTGTGTACTCTGCCATCGTACTTGTCAGCATAGGCCGCATAAGTGTAAATACGTTCAATGGATCTTTCGACTTCAACAATTGCCTCCGCTTTACTCTGATTTGTCATGAGTACCAGGCGATTAGCAAATTCTTCCTGTCGAATTGCCAGGTTTTCGGCAATGAAATACAGCACCTGTGCCCTTGAATGGCCTGTCATGTCTGGCCAGGCGCTGCATGCATGTGCCGCCTCAACCGCATTTCTGATATCCTTTCTGTTGCCTAGAGAAACCTCTCCAATTCGCACGCCCAGAGTGTTCTTTATAATTATGCTATAACCACCGTCCGGGCGCGCCTGTTTGCCTCCCACATACATTTTAGTGGTTCTGTCAATGTGGATGAGTCCGTTGTTGGCAACAATTGTTTTTTTCTCCGGTTGAACTTTGGGCAATATTGGAAGATCTGTAAATTGATCCTCAATACGGAGCTTTGCATATTCAAACAAACCTTCCTTGCCTCCTTCCCTTCCAAAACCGGATTCCCGATAGCCTCCAAAACCCGATGCGGCATCAAAGAAATTGGTGCAATTGATCCAAACTGAGCCTGCTTTTATCTGCGGAGCAATGTCAAGTGCAAGATTGATATTCTCTGTCCATAAACTGCAAGCAAGGCCATAACGGGTGTTGTTTGCCAAAGCAACTGCTTCTTTGTGCGTCCTAAAACTCATCGCGACCAAAACTGGTCCAAAAATTTCTTCCAGAGCAATGGTGGAGGATGGCGAAACATTTGTAAACAGGGTAGGGGGATAGTAGTATCCTTCAGCAGGGCACATCCAGGAGGGCTGAAATAGGGCATTGCCCTCTGCTACTCCAAGTTTTACTAATTCGTCAATTGTTTTTACCTGCACCTTGTCCACAATTGCCCCAATATCAATGCATTTATCTAAGGGATTGCCGACTTTCAATTGCTCCATGCGGACCTTTAATTTGGCATAAAGGGTCTCAGCAACACTTTCCTGTACCAAAAGTCGAGAACCTGCACAGCACACCTGCCCTTGATTGAACCAAATAGCATCTACCACACCTTCCACAACACTATCTAAATCGGCATCTTCAAAAACGATAAAGGGCGATTTCCCGCCCAATTCCAGCGACAATTTTTTACCCGAACCGGCAATGGATTTTCGGATCAATTTTCCAACATCGGTCGAACCGGTAAAGGCTATTTTCTGTAAGTCAGGATGCCTTACTAGAGCCGCTCCGGTTGCACCTGCTCCAGTGATAATATTGACCACCCCCTTAGGCAATCCCACATTTTGACATATTTCTGCAAAAAGAAGTGCGGTCAATGAAGTGAATTCAGCAGGTTTTAACACCACCGTATTGCCCATAGCCAATGCCGGGGCAATTTTCCAGGACAACATCAACAGTGGAAAATTCCATGGAATGATCTGTCCGATGACACCTATTTCCTTAAATTCCTTCATTTCGGTTTCCATCAACTGTGCCCAACCAGCATGGTGGTAAAAATGCCGCGCAACAAGTGGTATATCTATGTCCCGGGTTTCGCGTATAGGTTTACCATTGTCCATAGATTCCAATACCGCAAACAAACGCGAATGTTTCTGGATCTGACGGGCGATGGCATATAAATACCGGGCACGCTGGTGCCCACCTAGAGCCACCCAGCCCGGCAAAGCTTTATTCGCGGCCTCCACAGCATCGTTTACATCCTGTTCGTTGGCCTCGGCGATTTTTGCAAGCGCTTGCTTGTTTGAAGGGTTGGCGCTTTCAAAATAAACTCCAGAAGCAGGCGCCTTCCAGGCTCCATCAATGAACAGATTGAACGTTCTGTCATGGCGATCGAGAAACTCATTTGCCTGACTTGCGCTTTCTGGAGCCGGTCCGTAAACCATGGTGTCGTATATATCTTTTATTTTCATGTAGGGTGGTTATTAGTTGATTGGTGATTAATTATTGGTTGATTGGTTAATTGGTTAACAACTAGTAACCAATCAACCAATCAACCAGTAACCAATCACCACCTAAGCCATTGGATGCCGGTATCCTGCAGAGTACCTGCCAGTTACAAAATGTTCCAATTGTCTTTCAATATCGGCGAGCAAGCTGCTGGCGCCGAAACGAAAAAGTTCGGGGTTCAGCCATTCGTCGCCCAATTCTTCTTTTATCAAAATGAGCCAATCAAGGGCTTGTTTTGCTTTTTGGATTCCGCCGGCGGGTTTGAAACCAACTTTAAAGCCTGTCAATTCGTAGTAAGCACGAATGGCACGGATCATTACCAGGCTGACGGGCAGTGTCGCGTTTACACTTTCTTTGCCTGTACTGGTTTTGATAAAATCTGAACCAGCCATCATACTGACCCAACTCGCTTTGGCAACTTTGGTGTAGGTCGGGATCTCACCTGTAGCCAGGATCGTTTTCATATGTGCATTTCCACAAGCTATTCTACAGGCTTTTACCTCATTGTACAATTCTTCCCATTTGGATTCAATCACCAGATCTCGACTTATTACGATGTCAATTTCCTTAGCTCCTGCGGCTACGGACAGTTCAATTTCTCTTATTTTTTCTTCAAACGAAATCTTTCCTGCCGGAAAGCCCGTTGAAACAGCCGCAATCGGGATGTTGCTGCCCTCCAGGGCTTCTTTGGCAAACGGGATCAAATTGTGATATACGCATACAGCCCCTGTTTGAAGATTGGCATCAGCCATGTCCATGGCTTCCAACAAATCCATCCGTACTGGAAATTTTGCTTTGGCGCAGAGACGGGTCACGTTACCTTTTGTATCGTCGCCAGCAAGGGTTGTGAGGTCAATACAGCTGATGGCTTTCAGCAACCAGGCCGCTTGCCATTCTTTCTTAACGGTTCTGCGATTGGGTAGTGTGGAAGACCGGCGCTCAATAGCACTTTTGTTGATGTTGAGTGCATCAAAATAGGCTGTGTTGAAGGGCAGGCCTTCATTGCGCTGAAGATGATTTGCTGTTTTGGACTTCATTGTTTTTATATCTCCCATGGTTAGAATTTTTTAAGGGGAAGGGAAGGGACGCATAAGTGCCTACAAAAAACCCTCCATCACCCTCGCGATCAATTGCTGCATTGCTTTGTGATAATCCTTGCTGAATTGCCCAGTAAACCTGTTGGCAACAACACAGTTGATTGTTAAGGCACGATGGCCCATGAGTTTGGACAATCCATAAATACCAGAGGTCTCCATTTCAAAATTGGTGATTCTCATATTCTCGAACCGAAATCTGGAGAGTTTTTCGTTCAATGTCACGTCCTTTATCCCTAAACGCAAGACTCTTCCTTGTGGCCCGAAAAATCCGGTAGCCGTGGCGGTAACACCGCTATAAAACCCCAAATTTACGGCTTTGTTGAGCAGTTCGGTATCCGCTTCTGCTAAATACGGTCTGGGTAGTCTTTCATTCCACTGTAGGTCTGTAATAAACTTTTCAATAAAGGGGTGATTCGTCAATGTATCCGAGTTTGCATAATAATGTACCAGGCCATCAAATCCCAACCCATGTGTACTCATTATATAACTGTCTGGTGGTATATCTTCCTGGAGGGAACCGGACGTTCCTAATCGAATGAATGTCAATTGCTTGTGGGCTGATTTTATTTGTTTGGTTTTCAAATCAATATTCGCCACGGCATCTAATTCGCTTAGCACAATATCAATATTGTCTGTTCCCATACCGGTTGAGATGACCGACACTCGTTTACCATTTTTAAGACCAGTATGGGTTACAATTTCTCTATTTTGGACTTTAAAATCCACCTGGTCAAAGAAACTAGACACTATTGGCACTCGTCCTGGATCGCCCACCAAAAAAATGAAATCGGCAAGGTTTTCGGGCAGCAACTTGCAATGATAGATACTACCATCGGGGTTCAGGACTAGTTCGGAAGCTGCTATGGGATGGGACATTGTTAATGGTTATTTATTGATTAGAGCGATCTCTGAATAATAACTTTTGCCTTGGGTGGAAAAATGAATTCCCAGGGCCTCAGCGAGGGTAGCTGCAATGTCTGCAAAACTGTTCCGGATTCCGATGTTATAACCTGGCTTTATTTTTTTACCATAATTCAAAATTGGGATGTATTCCCTTGTATGGTCACTGCCCTTAGAAGTAGGGTCATTACCATGGTCGGCCGTAATGATGAGCAAGTCGTCATCTTTTAAATTGTTCAATATTTCAGGCAAAAGCCGGTCAAATTCTATCAATGCATTGGCATATCCCTCCACATCCCGCCGATGTCCGTAAAGCATGTCGAAGTCCACCAGATTTGTGAAAACCAAAGACTCTTTCGGATTTTTTATAGATTCGATGCTTGCATGAATACCGGCTAAATTGTCGACAGTCTTTACATACCTGCTGATGCCATTGCCATTAAAAATATCTGCGATCTTCCCAATGGCGAAGACCTCTTTTCCTTGCTCCAGCATCGCATCCAATACGGTATGTGGAGGATTCACCGAAAAATCCTTCCGGCGACTGGTTCTGGTATAATTGCCAGAAACTCCTTCGAATGGTCTGGCGATCACCCGCCCAACTTGATAACCGCCCACCAGCATGTTGCGCGCAATCTGACAAATTTCATACTGCCGTTCAATTGGATAAATTGATTCATGCATGGCAATTTGAAACACGCTGTCTGCAGAAGTATAGACAATAGGAAATCCGGTTTTTATATGTTCATCGCCCAATTCGTTTATTATCTGGGTGCCAGAGGCGTTTATATTGCCGATTGTTTTTGTTCCTATCGCCTTTTCAAATTCAAGCATAAACTCAGTTGGAAATCCATCCAAAAACACAGGAAATGGTTCTTCAAGAATAACTCCTGCAATTTCCCAATGTCCGGTGGTCGTATCTTTCCCTGCAGATTGTTCTTGGGCCTTTCCAAAAGCAGCGGTAGGTGCTGTCGACTTTTTAAGTAAATTGGTTGGGTCAATATTTCCCAAACCCATTGCCGTCAAGTTGGGCAAATCAAGCGTCGGGAAATATTTTGCAATGTTTCCCAAAGTATTACTACCCTCATCCCCATACAAATGCGCATCGGGCAAGGCCCCGACCCCAACGCTATCGAGGACGATCAATATTGCTCGTTTCATTTTTTTGTCCTTTTTTTCAGCGCTTCAACTGGCTCTGGAACCCAATGTCCGTTTCCTCCGGCGCGAGAATCGTTAAACGAAACTGGTATTTGTTCTTTCTCGGTAAGTTCCTCCCAACTTACATGCTCCTTTCCGGAATCCCGCTTTTCCATGGTAATACAGGCTTCTACCGGACAAACGAGAGAGCATAAGTTGCAGCCAACACAGTTTTCCTCAATTATAGCAGGCTTTCGGTTTTTTGAGTCAGATGAAAGGGAAATGGCTTGGTGAGCGCCATCTTCACAGGCGATATAACACAACTGACAACCGATGCATTTATCAGCATTGATGCTTGCAACTACCTTGTGTTTCAGGTTCAATTCTTTCCACTCCATTACATTAGGAAGGGCTTTTCCAGAAAAATCGTAGATGGTGGCGAATCCACGTTCGTCCATAAAGCGCCGCAGTCCACTTTCCATTTCACGGACTATGCCAAAACCGTAGTGCATGACGGCTGTACAAACCTGCACTGAAGTTGCACCCAGCAAAATGAATTCCACGGCATCTCGCCAGCTTTCAATGCCACCAATACCGCTGATAGGCGTGCCTGCTATATTATGATGCTGGCCTAACTGCCGAACCATATTTAATGCAATTGGCTTGACTGCCGGGCCACAATACCCGCCATTGGTGCCCTTCCCGTCAACACTCGGGTAAGGGGCAAAAGTATCCAGGTCAATTCCGATGATACTTTTGATCGTGTTGATCAAGGAAATAGCATGGGTGCCACCTTCTACTGCGGCCAATCCCGGGTCTTCAATATTGGAGATATTGGGGGTGAGCTTGGTGATAACGGGAATTTTGGATGCCTGAGTGACCCATTCTACAATGGTTTTCAATACCGCAGGTTCCTGGCCAACTGCAGAGCCCATGCCCCGTTCGCACATGCCGTGGGGGCATCCAAAATTCAATTCGATGCCATCGGCGCCGGCATTTTCTACGTCCTTGATGATTTGCCCCCATTCTTTCCTGGTTTCTACCATCAGGGAAGCGATCACTGCATGGTTGGGAAAATACTTCTTAACCTCCTCTATTTCTCGAAGATTATCGGCCAACGTCCGATCGGTGATCAGTTCGATATTGGTAAAACCCGACATCCGCGTGTCGCGGTAATTCAGTCCGCCGTAGCGACTTGAAACATTGATAACGGGAACCCCCAGCGTTTTCCAAACCGCGCCGCCCCAGCCGGCATCAAATGCTTTCATGATTTGATAGCCGGAATTGGTAGGTGGTGCCGAAGCGAGCCAAAATGGATTGGGAGATTTGATGCCCGCAAAATTGATGGATAGATCAGCCATTAAACAAAATTTGTATGAAAGCAGAGAGGCGTCATTTTCGGGGTAGTGAGGGTAACGCCTCGGAGCGAATGCTTTGGTTGAAGTTGAGTAGGTGTAACCTTTGCGTGCCACGAAAAATGCACCTAATCAACCATTTAGATGTTGATGGATTCCTAAGGCCGCTTGTTTTCCTTCAAATGCCCCGTTAACCACTTCGGCTCCTCCGTTCACGACATCCCCTCCGGCGAAATATTTCGGATTGCCCGTTTGGTATGTGGTTGGGTTTACCAGGATCCTATGGCCTGCATCCAATTCCAGACCATCTATTTGTTTCAAAATATTGCCCAATTTAGCCTGCCCGGTTGCTTTGATCACCAAATCACATTCAAGTACAAAGGCAGAGTCGCGCACTTCCACAAGTTTACCGTTTTCCATTTTACTATTAACGAATTGCACTCCCGACACCTTGCCCTTGCCTAGTATCTCCTTTGGTATGGTGTTGAACAGGCTTTGCACTCCAGCCCCCAAGGCCAGGTCATATTCAAAATAATAAGCACTCATCTCCTTTTTAGATCGACGATAGGCCAAATATACTTTCTCTGCGCCCATTCGTGCAGATTCAGAGGCCGCATCCATGGCTGTATTGCCTCCGCCCAACACTATGACAGTATTTGGTACTGACATTTGATGCTTTCTAAAACGAAGGGCTTCAACAAATTCAACCGCGCCAATCACATTTTCCAAATCCTCCCCCTTTAGTTTGAGGGAATCCGTTGGGCCCATACCGACCCCCAGGAAAATGGCGTTATAATTTGATTCCAAATTCTGAAATTGAGATTTCTCCTTGATCGGATTGGAATAATGGATGGAAAATCCAAGCAGTTTTTGCAAATAATCAACCTCTAGCAAGGCCTCTTCATTGGTAATCTTGTAGGGGGCGGTGCCATGTGCGGTCAGACCAGAAGGCCGTTCCTTTGCCTCAAAAATATCCACAGCATAACCCAAAACCGAAAGTTCGCTGGCGCAGGAAATGCCTGCAGGCCCTGCCCCGACAATTGCTACTTTTTTTCCATTTGCTGGCCCCTTTTGGAAAAGCGGTTTTCCTGAAGCGATCGCATCCTGGGTTGCATAATTTTGCAAGCGGCCAATTTCTATCGGCTTAACATTTGAATGGTTGTGCACGCAAGCCCCTTCGCACAATACCTGCGTGGGACAAACCTTGCCACATGCATTCCCCATCCAGTTCATGTCGTAAATGGTCTCAGCCGCCCCCGCAATGTTTCCAGTGTGTATCTGTTTGATAAACAAAGGGATATCGATATGCGTTGGACAAGCGTGCATGCAAGGAGCATCGTAACAGAATAAGCATCGGGAGCTCTCTGTAAACGCCTCTGTCGCATTCATCAAAGGCTTTTTTTGTTTGAAATTCTTTTCGAATTCCTGTTCTGTCCGTGGGCGTTGATATTCAGCCATGTGGAGGTGATTGGTTATTGGTTGAATGGTTACTGGTTATTGGTTATCAGTTGATTGGTTGCCAACTAATAACCATTCAACCAATAACCACCTACAATTCTGTTAGTTTTCCATATGATTCGGGACGGCGGTCTCTGAAAAATTGCCAGGTGGAACGCACGGTATCAATCATTTCCAGGTCAAATTCAGCAATTAGCAACTCATCTTTGTCTTCGGATGCCTGGGCGAAAATTTGTCCGCGAGGGTCCACAAAATAAGAACTGCCATAAAAATTGCCAAGGTTCCATGGTTTTTCTGAACCGACCCTATTGATGCAACCCATAAAATAACCGTTGGCAGCGGCATGGGCGGGTTGTTCGAGTTTCCAAAGATATTGGGACAGCCCGGCTACCGTTGCCGATGGGTTATAGACGATCTCAGCGCCATTTAAACCCAATGCACGAGCACCTTCGGGAAAATGCCGGTCGTAGCAAATATAAACTCCGACACGGGCATACCTGGTTTCAAATACAGGATAGCCCAGGTTACCGGGCTTGAAAAAATATTTTTCCCAAAAACCGGAGGTGTGTGGGATATGATTTTTGCGGTATTTTCCCAAATAGGAGCCATCTGCATCGATCACCGCAGCAGTGTTGTACAAAACGCCTGCCTGTTCTTTTTCATAAACAGGCACTATGATCACCATCTGATACTTTTTGGCGTACTCCTGCATCAATGCCGTAGTGGGGCCAGGTACTGATTCGGCGGTGGCATACCATTTGGAATCCTGACTGGGGCAGAAATAGGGGGTGTTGAATATCTCTTGCAAGCAAAGGATCTGAACCCCTTTTTTACCGGCTTCCTCGATGAAAGGAAGGTGTTTTTGCAGCATTGCGTTGCAAATTTGCTCGACGGAGCCTTCGCCCTCTGTCATGGGGAGGCTCATTTGAATTAATCCTGACTTTATGATTCTGGCCATGTTAGATTTTTAATATTTCATTGTTACTAAGCACAAAGTGTTTTACATTAGGGTTCATCGTTTCCAAATTTTACTTATTACCCACAATACCACTATAATCGAAAGGATATCAATCGAGAGGAAAGTCCATTCTACCGGCGATTTTTTGAAATTGAACAATCCGGCGCCTATTGCCAACAATTGTGTAATCAAGAATATACCGCCATGCGACAAAACCAAAAACCTAAAATTATCTTTTTGAGGCCCTTGCCTTTTTTTATTCAAAAATGTTTCCCAGTTAAGTCCCGGTATATGAGGTTCAATGTGTTTTCGGATGTAATACCCTAATTCACCAATCCGCAAGTCATTTTGCATCCAGCCAAGCGCTAACATAGCAGCCAGGGGTGGGTAAGCAAACGCGACAGTTCCAACAGAATCATTTGACAAACTAACGCCCAAAAATATTCCGGTAAGGGTTAGTGAAAAAGAATTGATCTGTTGACGCAGCTCAATTCTTTTGGAAATTTCTCCACGAAGCGTAGAATAATCCATTTCCAAACCTTTCAAATTTGAAGATTCCGTATTTTCTGCTTTTTTCATGATAAATATAAGATTTGAGTTTAAAGTCAGTTTTCGTAGATTTTTAAACCCCGGGTTATGTCTTGGTGATACTGGCCATTAATTAACCCTTTCGGTGAATAAACTTCCCAAACCCCGGCTTTATCATACATTGTTCATTTTCAATCGCTACGGTGCCGCGCAAGAGCACGGTCTTTACCTTTCCTGTCACCTCATGGCCTTCATAGGCGGAGTAATCGGTGCGCATGTGATGTGTTTTGACTGATAGGACATGTTGTTTTTCGGGATCGATGATTGTAATATCTGCATCCGTGCCTACTGCAAGGGTGCCTTTTCGAGGGTACATCCCAAAGAGTTTTGAGGCATTGGTGGAAGTAAGTTCAACGTATTTCGGCAGGCTGATCCTGCCTTTTTTCACACCTTCTGAAAATAACAACTCCATGCGGTGTTCAATGGCCGGATGTCCGTTCGGAATTTTGGAGAAATCGGCTTTCCCCATTTGTTTTTGTTCCCAGGTAAACGGGCAATGGTCGGTGGCGACCACATTGACCAGGCCCTGATTAATTCCTGCCCAGAGGGCTTCCTGGTCTTTTTTTTCACGCAGCGGCGGACTCATTACCCATTTTGCGCCTTCAAAATCCTGCTGATACAAGGAGGCGTCCAGAAGCAGGTACTGAATACAGGTTTCTACATTCACTTTCTGGTTCCTTTGAGTGGCTTTTCTAACGGCATTCAAGGCGCCTTCACAAGTCAAATGGACAATATATCCCGTGCAACCTGTATAATGCAGCATATCGGCGAAGCGGGCAGACGCCTCCGCTTCTGTTATCTCAGGCTGTGATAGATAATGATAGAGGGGGGCACGGTTTCCCAACGCCCGGTTTTGAGCGATCAAGGCATCAATCATGTCGCCATTGGTGGCATGCACCGTCACCATGCCGCCGTGTTGTTTGACGACTTTCATCAACTTCACCATCTGCCCGTCGTCAATCATCAGGGCGCCTTTGTACGCCATAAAGGTTTTAAAGGAGGTAATCCCTTCTTTTTCAATCATTTGCACGACTTCGGCTGCCGTATGATCGTTGTAATCCGTTACAGCCATGTGGTAGCTATAGTCGCCAACGGCTTTTCCGACCGATTTTTTCTGCCAGGTGCGCAGGGCGTTATAAAGCGTATCGCCTTGTGTTTGCAGGATAAAATCGATGACCATGGTCGTGCCGCCAAAAAGGGCGGCGCGGGTACCGGTTTCATAATTGTCGCTGGAGTAAGTACCCATAAAAGGCATGTCAAGGTGAACATGCGGGTCAATCCCTCCGGGAATAACGATTTTTCCACTGGCGTCAATCACCTTATCGGCAGAGTAGGGTAGTCCTGCACCGATGGCTACAATTTGTTCGCCTTCGATATACACATCGGCTATAAAATCCTCCGATGCAGTGGCCACATGGCCGTTTTTAATTAAGATTTTCATTGCTTTTTACTCATTAAAAACCAATAAACAAAAAATGAGACGGCGAAACCGACAAACCAGGCATAATGATACAATCCGGTAATAAAGGCAGGGAATGTATCCTGGTTTATGGTTTGTATCGTTGCTAAAAAACCTGGTATATTGGGGATTATACCTGCTAGCAAGGCCCATAAAGCCGATAGATTGTATCCGTTTTTGTAGGCGTAAACGCCTGTTTCTGAATACAAGTCATTGGCAATCAAGTTCTTTTTACGGATAAAATAATAATCCGCAATCATAATCCCTCCGATGGGCCCCAAGAGGCTTGAATAAGCAATAAGCCAGGTAAAAATATAACCGCTTGGGTCGGCGATCAACTTCCAGGGAAATATCAGGATACCGATTATCCCGGTGATATAGCCTCCCATTCTGAAATTGATCCGCGACGGCGAAAGATTTGCAAAATCGTTGGCGGGTCCGACAATATTGGCGGCAATATTAGTGGCAAGGGTAGAAATTGCCACGCAAATCATGGCTATGCTGACCAAAACTTTGCTTTCAAATTTTCCGGCCAGTACCAATGGGTCCCAAATAGTTTCCCCGTAGATAATGACCGTTGCCGAGGTGACCACCACGCCAATAAAAGAAAATAATGTCATGGAGGAAGGCAGTCCTATGGCCTGGCCGGCTGCCTGTGCTTTTTGACTTTTTGCATAACGAGTAAAGTCGGGGATGTTCAGCGATAAGGTTGCCCAGTATCCCACCATGCCCGTCAATGCGGGGAAAAAGAAGTCCCAAAACGCTCCGTCAGTTTGAAATTTGGACGGTTGGGCCAAAATTGGCCCGAGACCGTTTCCGGCATCAATGGCCCAGAACATCAAGGCCAGTGCCGCCAGGGGAAGAAAAATTGCTTTGAAAACCAACAGTTTTCGAATACTTTCCACCCCAAGCCAGATGATAAACATGTTCAGCAGCCAAAAAAGCAGAAAGGAAATGGCAGGGCCAGTTTCCAATCCAAAAGCAACCGGAAAGATTCTCGGGAAGGTGGCCAGTCCTGGAAACCACAATTTTAACATTTGAAACAAGGCAAAACCGCCAATCCAGGTCTGGATACCAAACCACCCACAGGCAACAATAGCCCTTAAAATTGCAGGCAGGTTCGCCAGACGAACCCCAAAACTAGCCCTGGCAAGCACGGGAAATGGTATGCCGTATTTGGCTCCGGCATGTCCGTTTAAAATCATTGGCAGCAAGACGATCGTGTTGCCCAGAAAAATTGTCCCAATTGCCTGCCACCAGTTCATGCCCCCGTCTATCAGCGAACTTGCGAGCATATAAGTAGGTATACACAGGCTCATACTGACCCAAAGGGCTACATAATTCCAGGTGTTCCAGCTCCTTTTTTCGACTGGAACAGGGGCTAGGTCTTCGCTGTATAGAGCGTTGTTGTTCATTTAATTACCTTTAGAAAGTCATTCATAAATTGATCAAGTTCATTGTCTCCAATATCCGTCACTTTGTTTTGGGCTTTCATCAAATAAGCACTGAAAGTCTTAAGGATAATATTCAAATCATTTGAGTTTTCTAATAAAATCGGGTTTATGTGTATGGTGCGATGTACTCTGGTGAAATAAATCGCCTTGGTAGGCTCCCATTTGTCCTGGCCTTTTTTCATAAAAATAGTCATGTGCTGATTGTGTAACCACCATTGCAACGATTCAATCCTCAAACTATGCAGTCCCTCCCCGCTGCCATCCTTGTCAAGATGCTTGGCCTGGTCCGCAATAATCAGGCAATACTCTTTACTTAGTACATCAGGAGGCCATTCATTGGATGCCAAATAGTTTTGCAGCCATTCTCCGGTTTCCGCCACGATCAATACCTTGTCATAATTATTAATATTTAGAAATTGGTGACGGGTATTGTATTCAAAGGCCAATTGAGTGCTGATTATTTTGGGGTCTAGAAAAATATTTTGGTAAACATTGTGATATTCAGGACAAATTTCGGTATCCTGAGATTGAAATAATTTTTCAATAGTTCCCCTAAACCCTTTTTCATCCTCCTGTATTGACATCAGTCTTGTACGAGCCTTTTCGCTTAGAGACCGCTTAAGGACCTTAATTATATTTTCATAATGTTCTTCGAAGAAATCTACAAAGGATACGGTCAGTTGTTGCTTAGACCTGTTTTTTTCCGATAATTTATTTAATGAAAAGGCAGTTTTCCCGTACCCATAGTCATGCAGATTAAATGCCTTGCAATAATCTGGAATAGTTTTGTATTTTAATTTTTTCGGGCCTATTTGCTGTTTTAAAAGACCGAAATACTTGCCAAAACGATCGGAAACAAGTTGTTCAATACAAAGAAATCCTTTATATTTTGCGATAGACAAAGCAAACTCTAACAAAGCCCTGTCTTGCAAATATTCACCGATGTCTTCGTTTGATCTTCGCTTTTCGTCACTTTGGAAAAGTTTGGAAATCAGTTCATGCCTCGCAATATTTCGGGGCTTATATTCAGGGTTGTAAAGAGACTCTATTTTCCCCCAAAGTTCAAGGAAAAGGTTGTCCAACGCGTGTGATGAAGATTTTGAGACATTTATGAATTTACTATCCTCCTTTTTTAGCAAGGTTTCAAGTTTGGGCGTAAAATCCTTTTTTTCCCCGTTCTGGTTTTTTACAAAAAAGGATTCTTCTCCCCCTACCGAAAATATGAAAAACCGTACATTTTCAGGCAATTTCTCATCAAGCAATAGGTTAAATTCGAAGCTTTGCAGGTCAAATCCTATTATGATAATGTTTACCGGCAACGCGACCATTTCGTCGCCACCTGTACTTTCCAGCGTTTTGCCAAGCGATTTAAATTCCACCTTGGGATGAATAAGGTCGCCAATTGCATTCTCGATTTCAGCAGGAAGTCCAAAATAATCCTCCCGGGTAAATCGCATGGATGAAGGGTGGCTTACCGTACCATGAGGTTTGATATACACCGGATAGCGCAAACCATATTCATGATTTAACAACAACCTGTCATAATCACCATCTGATATTATGCGCTGATATTCGCTTGGGTTCATTTCATCCGAGATCGCCTGGTCCAGCATCTCGTCAAAATTGAAATTGATTATAACATCCACAAATCGGTGTTTGAAAAGGTGGGCGAGGATCTCGTAGGTTAGACTTGGTTGAAATTTGGACTGAAGCAAGTCAGAAAGTTCCTTTTTTAGGTCTTTTGGAAAAAATTTGCTTATAGCAAAGAGTATCGTCTCAAATTCGCCTTTAGGCAAACGATAGACTTGTTCAAGTCTCCTGAGTTCGTCTTTTAAAACCTGGTCGCCGAGCCTCTTTTCAAATTTTTTTTCTAAAGCCTCTGCCGTTTTTTGCCCTGTTTCAAATTCCAAACAAGCATTTTTACTTGCCCCGGCACCTACGATCACAATATTTCGCTCTGGCAGTGGGTTCGGCTCTTGTGTTGCAGGGTGTTTTTCGTTTAATATGCTTGAATAATTAAAATTTTGAGTGCCCGATCCATTATTTTCATGGATCAGTTTCGAAAGCGAAACATTTACATTGTTAAATGCAAGCCTTTCGGCCAATATCTGTAAATCTGAATTCATGGTTTAGGATTTTAATCTGCTAAGAATGGACATGATCGTCTGCAATAGAAACCGCCTGCTCAATAATCTCCAGTCCCTCGTTAATTTGCTCTTTCGTGATACAAAGCGGAGGGGCTGTAAATATCCAATTCCAGCGGACAAACGTAAACATTCCATTGTTTCGAATGGAGGCCGCTATTTTGTTGCTTACTTCCATGTCCTGAGGTTTTGCATTCCAGGGTGTCATTGGCTCTTTGGTTTTGCGGTTTTTAACCAGTTCAAAACAACCTAAAAGTCCGGTATTCCGAAAATCGCCGATGGAAGGGTGTTTCTCTTTCAATGACTCTACTTTAGATTCAAGGTAATGACCCATTATCGCCGCATTTTCAATCATGCCCTCCTCCTCCATAATCTGAATGTTTTCCAGGGCAGCTGCGCAACCCACTGCATGGGCAGAATAGGTGAGACCGGCAGCCATTACACGATCGTCAAAAAATCGGGCGATCGGCTCGGACACCATGACTGCGCCCATTGGAATATAACCCGAGGTCAAACCCTTTGCCATGCACATGATATCCGGGGCAACGTCATGGTGCTCAATGGCAAACCATTTACCTGTCCGCCCGAATCCGCTCATTACCTCATCGTCAATAAGCAAAATGCCATATTGCTGCGCCAATTCTTTTACCTTTTTTAAGTAAAACGGCGGGTATTTGATACAGCCAGAAGAGCCGGATTCTCCTTCAAACAAAAAGGCAGCAATGTTGTCGGGGTTTTCATAAAGAATGACTTGTTTCAGGTTTTGAAGCGCCATTTCGCCGCATTCCTCCGGAGTAGAAGTGTTCCAGGGACAACGGTAGGCATACGGATTTTCAACCCGGATGATGTTGGGCATCTGCTGCGCATCCATCGGAAACCTGCGCGGATCGCCACTAACGGAGATCGCGCCGTAAGTGCCCCCATGATAAGAGCGGTAGTGGGCAATGATCTTATGCCGTCCAGTATAAAACCGGGCCAGTTTGATGGCGTTTTCAATGGCTTCGGAACCACCCAGGGTGAAGAGGGTTTTGCTCAGATTGCCGGGCACAATTTCAGCCAGTTTTTTTCCCAAGGCCGCACGCACATCAGTGACCATACCGGGGTAAGCATAGCTGATCTGCTCCATTTGACGTTTCACAGCTTCCGTAATTCTTTGATTCCCATGCCCTATGTTGACATTCATCAACTGTGAAGAAAAATCGAGGTAGCGTTTCCCGTCATTATCATAGAGATATACCCCCTTCGCGCTTTTGATGTGGATAGGGTTGAGGCCCGATTGTTTTGACCAGGAAAACAGGGTGTGCTCGAGGGAATCGTGGACGGATTGGGTCATTGTGTTGTGGTTACTGGTTATTGGTTGATTGGTTATTGGTTGATTGGTTATTGGTTGATTGGTTACTGGTTGATTGGTTACTGGTTGATTGGTTACTGGTTGATTGGTTACTGGTTGATTGGAGAATTTGTTTTAATTTCGTATAAAATTTTTGATTATGAAAAATGCTTCATTTACCGATTTGGAGTTATATAAGGCTTGTCGCCAATTACGAAAAGATATTTCGCAACTGACCATTTCAAATTTTCCAATTGATGAGAAATATAGGCTTTCAGATCAAGTTATTCGCTCTTCCAGAAGCGTAACTGCCAATATTGCAGAAGGCCACGGGCGTTATTACTTCAAAGAAAATATAGCGTTTTGTAGAAAATCCAGAGGCTCTTTGAGCGAAACCCTGGAGCATATCATTACTGCTTTTGATCAAAATTACATTACTTCTGAAAAACTGAAGGCATTGAAACTTCAAATAGATTCATGCATGAAACTCCTGAACGGTTACATCAAATATCTTAACAGGGTAAAACCCCAAAAAGATGAAAACGACCTTCCAACCTCCCATCGCCAATAACCAATCAACCAATAACCAACCCCTAACTCATCCAATTAGTTCTCGCTTCCGGATTCCACTTGACAGAGGTCTTCTTATTCTGGGTCCAAAACTCGATGGAACTTTTGCCGGTTATATCGCACACGCCGAATTTGGAGTCGTTCCAGCCTCCGAAAGGAAAGGGTTCTCTTGGCACGGGCACTCCGATATTGACCCCGATCATACCCGCACTGGCGCGCTCCATCACCTCTTTGGCAAAACCCCCGTTTTCAGTAAATACAGCAGCGGCATTGCCGTAAGGTGAGGCATTTTCGATGGAAATGGCCTCGTCAAGATCCCTGGCGCGGATGATCGCAATCACAGGTCCAAATACTTCTTCCTGTGCAATGGGCATATCTGAAGTCACGTGATCTACGATCGTCGGCCCGACGTAAAAACCGCCTTCTTTATTCGGGACACTGGTATTTCTGCCGTCCACGAGCACCTTGGCGCCTGCTTTTTCAGCCTCGTTGATATACCCTTCGATACGCGCTTTTGACGCTTTGCTGATCACTGCACCTAATTGCTGACCAGGTATTATTTTTCTGGCCTCTTCGCACATCCTGTCAATTATATGCTGCACCCGATCTACTCCGATCATTACGGCAGCAGCCATACAACGCTGACCGGCACAACCTGACATGGACGCTACGACATTGGTAGCGGTCATTTCCAAATGGGCGTCTGGCATTACGATCAGATGGTTTTTGGCTCCACCCAAGGCCAGGCAGCGTTTTAGGTTAGATGTGGCCCGACGATAGACGATCTTGGCCACTTTGGTAGAACCCACAAACGAAACGGCTTGAATATCCGGGTGGTCACAGATGGCTTCTACCATTTCCTGCCCTCCATTTGCAAGGCTAAAAACACCTGGGGGTACACCTGCTTCCTGCAACAATTCAGCCACGCGCAAAGCACTGAGTGGAACTACCTCTGAGGGTTTCAAGATTACACAATTTCCCAAGACTAAAGCATTGGGGATGGTCCAGTTCGGTACCATCAGTGGAAAATTGAAAGGGGTGATAGAGGCCACAATACCAAGGGGTTTGCGATCGATCCGGCATTCTACGCCCTTGCTCACTTCCTGCACCTCACAACTGACCATTTGAGGCATAGAACAGGCAAACTCACACAATTCAATGCTTTTGTCCACCTCGGCTTTTGCCTCGTCCAGTGTTTTGCCATTTTCCAGTTGAATAAGCGCGGCAAGCGCATCCCGATCTCGCAGGAGCAAATTGCGATATCTGAAAATGTATTGAACACGCTCTTTCAAGGTTTGGGCAGACCATGATTTGAAGGCGTTTTTTGCTGCTTGAACGGCTTCATCGAGATCGGAAAAGCCCGACAAAGGCACCGCAGAGATAACTTTCCCGTCAATTGGACTGATGACCTCCAGCTTTTCTGCCCCGGAGGACTTAAAATGTCCGTTTATGTAGTTTTGAACCACTTCTGGTGCATGAATATCTGTGTGCATAAGATTTGAATTTTATCCTTGTTTATAGTTGCTAGGGCGCTGCAGCCTGGTCGTCGAAGCGAACCATTTGTGCCTTTGTAGGCTTGCCCAACCGGTCCACATAAAACATCATATAATATCCAGGAGCTATCAATTCCGCTTCGGCGTCGGGGGTCCGAAAACGAAGGGAGTTTCCTGTAGCACTTATAATGGGCAATTTGATAAAATGTTGACCCCATTGGCCACCATGTGTAACAGAAGGCATTTTCAGGAGTACCAAGGACTGGTCTTTGGCAAACGGATTAGCCGGCAAACTGCCTAGAACAACCTCGTATTCGCGGTTGCTTTTCAAAAGGTAATACGTTTTGTTCCCAATTTTTTCTGAAAATTTCACACCATTTTCCCGACTGGCATTCAATCCCAGTATTTCTGCCCGTGCATTGCCATCAATGAACAGATAAGGCGGGTAAAAGAATTCTGCTGTCCAGTTTTCAATGGGCGTAACCTGCGATCCTTTTTCCTGTTTGGCCATCGAGCCATCTGCAAAGAAATACAAATCTAAATCCACTAGATCAGGATTTGGCAGCGGTTGCCGGTTGCAGCTTGAATCCATGGGCGGAATGGCCTCTGTGCGTACAGTAGCCCGTCCTGAATTTCCTCCTGAAACCCAGATCCTACCATCGGGCAATAACATTGCGGCATTGTGATATAACCTCGGTTCTACGGCAGAGGCCATTCTCTTTTGTTCATATTTAAGGAATTTGCCTTTTGCGTCGAACTGTGGAGTAAGTAATATTGGGTAAAGCACACCGCCGTAAAAATCATAATTACCTCCGTTGATAATGAGTATCTGGCGGGTCGGTAATATAATGGCATATTGCATCGTGCGATCGTCTTGTGGTTCTGAACCCATAAAATTCGGATCAATGGTCCAATAACCTTCACCGCCTTTTTCATTGTTAAGATGAAACTGTTCAATTTTTCGCGAACCCAATCCTCCGGCAAAATGATTGGGATGGTCCGAGCCCAGCGGAAGAAAAGTACCTGCCGAAGTGGGCTGGCCGCCTAAAAGCGTAACCATGCCTGTATTTGGATCCAAATAAGTGGTGCCGTAAGATGTGATAGTATCTGGTCTGTTGGGGCCAGGGCGGAAACTCACCTCAGGTTTATCATCCGTACCCGAAATATCCATCCAGTAGGTCGAAAAAGTGCGCCGCATAAATTCAGTATTTGGGGTACGCAGGCTCACCCAATCTCCTTCCCGGGTGAGGTAAATCTTGTTCTTTGCCAATAAATAATTGTGCGGATAGAGTTTGAAAGCATCGTATTTGTTGTCTTCAATACATCGTTCAGGGCAATCGCAAGGCGGTTTAAACCCGGGGTTTTTGTCATCAATCCCAAGTTTGTCGTAAAATGGGCTTTCGTAACAGATGTTTTTAATATTCTGAGGAAACTCAAGTTTGGTAGAAAACGGGCTGCCTTTCATGGTTTTTACATCAATATCCCTCCAGGCGGCCTTCAAATCCCGGCGATCAAATTTTCTGGGGTCAAAAAATTCCACATAATGATTAATCTCAAACTGATACATGGGCAAATAATCTTTTTCAAAGCCCACAAAACCACTGAAAATCGCGAATCGGCCATCCAACAAGGGCACGGGAGTGGGGTACCATCGCCCCCGTTTCATTAAACCGGCAAATGTCCAAAGGCTGTTTGCCGTGGCGGTGTCCACCCGCCAATCAATTTTAGGCCATGAAATGGACAATTCTTTTTTCCAGTCAAAAATATAAGTTGTTTTGTTGCCCGTCCGGAAAGGGTAATAATATTGGGTTCCGCCTATGAAGAATGGGTTGCCGTCCGGAAGCGGAATATGGCCTGCGCAAAAGAAGTCATTGGGGATAAAATGTGTTTTGTCATCTGGGTCTTCCATAGGGTAAGGCGAGGGTATCCGGTAAAAGGTATTTTCCTCCGGGTCGTATATGGCTGAATTGTTGACCAATTGGTAATAGGAACTTATCTCACTGTCCCGAAAAGGATCGTCATATAGGTTGAAACAACCCTGGCCGGGTGCAGGGTTCGAAAAGGCAGGGTAATATTCCAATGGCCCTGTGTTCCGCCAGCTGGAACCACTGCTCATCAAAACTTTGCCAGACGGCAACATGATCGAATGCACGGTCTGCATCCCGAGCGATTTTCCAATGGCGCCTCCTCCGGCTTTTGGGATTACGCTTTCCCAACTGCCATAGATCATGGAATCAGGATTGTCGGAAATGAATCTCATTTGGGAAATTGCCCGCAGCGTGGGCATGTCGTGCATGTTATGAGTTTTTTCTTTCTCATCCTTTTTCTGGTGGCCATGGGGAGGATGTGCAGGATCCTGGGCAAAAAGGGGTGAAGCCGCAAAAAGGGAAAGGAAGACAACTGCAATAAAGCAGTAAAATGGAATTGAATCTGAAGGTTTAAATGGACGCATTTTAAAGTTGATTTTTGATTAATGTAGGCGGTATTGCGCTAATTGCCAGATTGTTCGAGCCATCAAGAGGGTGAATAGCACGAAAATGCAAGCAAGCAAATGTAATTCAGTTAATTGCGATTTTAATGACTTGAGCAGTTTTTTTGTAGCAAATTCGGGAAAATGGCATATCCAGTTGATTCAACTTTCTCTGTATTTAAGGTACATTTGTCTTTTCAAAACACATGAATCATAAAACCAGGCCTTAGGCCTTTACCGCTCAAAGCCTTTTTACATGCTATAGTTTTTGCTGCGGCGTGACGGGTACCTTCGGCTCCTCGCATCTTCTGTCCCTTACAGCATCGTTATAAAATTCTCTCTACTTCCAAAACCCTCCGTACTTTTGAAACTCAAAACCAAATAATCACAAATACTCTCATAATCTGCCTTAACCAACAAATTATATGTCGAAAAACGTCAGAAATCTGTCGTTTCGCAAAGGTTTGGACGATAACCTGTTCGAAAATCTCGCTGAGGCGCATGCGGAATCGCCCGACTTGCAGCCTGAAGTTGTACGTTCTGTGGCCGATAAATACCTGATCGGCAACGCCAACGTGTACGGCGCGGCAACTTTTTACGATTTTTTGAATCCGGAAAAAAGCGGCAAAAAAGTTTTTTCCTGTGCAGGGAGCGCCTGTATGCTGGCTGGAACCCAACATGCGCTGCACCATACGCTGGAGCAACATTTTGAGCCTTCTGAAATCGGGGAAGTGTATTGCCTGGGGCGTTGTTATGAGAACAGCGCATTCCACTACGACGGACTGAACTACTCAGGTCAAGCAGCTTCCCAACTGAAGCAATTGAAGTCGGGAGTTGTCAAAACTATCGAAGATCAATACCGCATTGGTTCGCTGGGGGCTGGTTTGCTTACAACCAATAGCCCCAGTGAAGATATTTCCCTTAAAACGCTTGTGAAACTGCTCGAAAGCGACCGTGACTCCTTGTTGGAAGAAGTTACCGCTTCCGGTCTTCGCGGACGGGGCGGGGCTGGGTTTCCGCTTGGCATCAAGCTTGCCGGGGTCAAAAAAGAAACCGCTGATCATAAATACATTGTCTGCAATGCCGATGAAGGAGACCCTGGAGCATTTTCAGATCGTTATCTGCTGGAACAAAGGGCCCATCTTGTCAATTTTGGCATGGCTATCAGTGGCTATATCAGCGGTGCGCAGGAAGGCGTGATCTACATCCGGGCAGAATACCCCGAGGCCATCGAGATTTGTGAAAAAGCCATAGAGCCCTTCAATCGGCTTTTCCCATACAAAAAGGACAACGGCGAAACGGTGGAATTCAAACTCTACGTTGTAAAAGCCCAGGGCGCTTACATCTGTGGGGAAGAAACCGCCCTGTTGTCCTCGCTTGAAGGTTTGCGGCCAGAAGTGCGCACAAGGCCACCATTTCCGGTGCAATACGGCCTTTTTGGTAAGCCAACTGCCGTAAACAATGTGGAAACATTGGCCAACCTTTATGCCATTCTTACTATGGGCGGCATAGCTTTTAAAGCCATTGGAACAGCTAAATCTTCAGGCACTAAACTGCTCTCGCTGGACAGTCATTTCAATCGCCCGGGTTTGTACGAGGTGGACATGGGAACGCCATTATCTAAAGCGATCAATGAGTTGGGTGGTGGAATGAAAGAACCTGTCAAGGCCTATCATATTGGTGGCCCGCTGGGCGGACTGGTGCCCAACAGTAAAATTGAGGACTTGACGATTGATTTTGAGACCTTTGCAGCGAATGGTTTTCTGCTAGGGCATGCTTCTATACTGAGCATTCCGGCACGGTTTCCGCTGGTAGAATATCTGGAGCATTTGTTTGCGTTTACGGCTCATGAAAGTTGTGGGAAGTGTTTCCCTTGCAGGATTGGTTCGGTGCGCGGCAAAGAATTGCTACAAAAGGCACGCACAAGTGATTATAAAATTGACCGAACGCTTTTTAACGACCTGATTGACACCCTGGAAAAAGGCTCCCTATGTGCGCTGGGCGGGGGACTGCCCTTGCCGGTAAAAAATGCGTTGCATTATTTTCCGGAGGAATTGGGAGGGTATTTTAAAGGGTGATTCGAGAAAGAAACCTATAAGGTTTTCATAAACCTTATAGGTTTTAATTCCTTTAAAATCAAATACTTAGCCCAAAAACGCAAAAGACAATCTCAGAACCCGTAATTGCTGTTAAAATTACTTGTCATGTCCAACATCACTACCACCGTAGCCTATATCAACGATAAACCCTGTGTTTTTGAACCAGGCGAATCCATCCTGCAATTTACCCGCAGGACCATTGATAAGGACACCATCCCAACCCTTTGCGATGCGCCCAATTTGGAAGCTTTTGGTTCCTGCCGCGTATGCAGCGTAGAGGTAGCACTGGAACAAGACGGTCCGCGACGCACCAAGGCTTCTTGCCATACGATGGTAGAGCCTGGGATGTTTATCTACACGGAATCGGCTAGCATTCAAAAACTTAGAAAGAATATTATCGAACTGGTGCTAACAGACCACCCGCTCGATTGCCTAACCTGCGAGGTGAACGGCAACTGCGAATTGCAGGATGTGGCGGCTCGTGTGGGCATACGGAAGGTGCGTTACCCGGAAGGCAAAAACCACCTGGATCGGGAAAAAGACCTCAGTCACCCATACATGACCTCCGACTTGTCGAAGTGCATCATGTGCTACCGTTGCGTGCGCGCCTGCGATGAGGTGCAAGGTCAATTGGTATTGAGCGTGATGGGCCGTGGCTTCGACAGCAAGATCATCAAAGGAATGAACCAGAGTTTCTTTGACTCAGACTGCGTTTCCTGCGGCGCCTGCGCACAGGCTTGTCCCACTTCCGCCATTTCTGACATCTACGAATCGAAGGCAAATGTGGGCCAGGACAAGGTCCGCACCGTTTGCACGTATTGTGGAGTGGGTTGCAACCTGGAAGTTAGTGTTCAGGACGGTTCAATACTCAGTATTCAGGCCCCCTGGGATGCCGAAGTTAACCAGGGCCATACCTGCCTGAAAGGCCGGTATGCGTTTTCGTTTTACAACCATCCAGAGCGCTTGCAATACCCCATGATCAGGCGCAATGGCGAGCTCGAGCGGGTTACCTGGAATGAAGCCTACGATTACATTGCAGAAAGACTCGCGGACATTAAAGAAAAACACGGCCCTGACTCTATTGGAGGCATCTCTTCCTCTCGTTGCACGAACGAAGAGAACTATTTGATGCAGAAATTCATCCGGGCTGTTATAGGCACCAACAATATTGACGGTTGTGCCAGGGTATGCCATTCGCCTACCGCTATCGGAATGCAGCGTTCCTTTGGTACCGGAGCAGCTACCAATTCCGTAGCGGACATCAAGGAAACTGATTGCATCATGGTCATCGGTGCCAACCCTACAGAAGGGCACCCGGTGACCGGAGCTAAAATGCGTCAGTTTGCCATGAAAGGCAAACCCACCATCGTTGTTGATCCACGGCGGACCGAGTTGGCCAAATATGCCACCATTCACTTGCAATTGCGGCCAGGAACCAACATTGCGGTGCTTGACATGATGCTGTACTACATCATAAAAGACGGCATGATCAAGGAAGATTTCATTGAGGCACGTACCGAAGGATACGAGGAATTCAAACGGAACATCCTGAAAATCAACCTCGACGAACTGGAGGCAGTCTCAGGTGTACCTCGTGAACAAGTACACGCAGCTGCCAAATTGTATGCTTCTGCCCCCAAAGCCATGTTATTCCATGGATTGGGCGTTACAGAGCATTATCAGGGTACTTACACCGTGATGCAAATTGCCAATCTGGCGATGATCACAGGCAATGTCGGTAAGCCAGGCTGTGGTGTGAACCCGCTTCGTGGACAAAACAATGTGCAGGGCATGGCTGACATGGGTGTTCAGCCCTATCAAGGCGCGGGTTATTTCGATGTCACGAAACCTGAGTTCAACCAGATGTACAGCGATTTCTATGGTGTTAAAGTCCCGCTGGAGGCTGGCCTGAAGATCCCTCAGATGTATGATGCAATGATCGAAGGCAAATTCAAAGCACTGTGGATCATGGGCGACGACCTGGTGCAGTCCGACCCGAACACCAACCATGTGGTAAAGGCCATCAAATCACTCGATCTGCTTATTGTTCAGGAGATATTTATGACGGAAACGTCCAAACATGCAGATGTGATCCTCCCGGCGGCTTCTTTCCTTGAAAAAGAGGGGACTTTTACCAACGGTGAACGCCGGATTCAGCGTGTCAATAAGGTAGTGGAGCCTGTTGGCGAATCCAAATCAGACGGACAGATCATGGTGGACATCATGAACCGGATGGGCTACAAACAAGCACCCTACACAGCAAAAGTGTTGCTGGAAGAGATCTCTCAGATCGTTCCTTTCTTCGCCGGGGTGCGGTGGGACGAATTGGGCGAGCAAGGCAAGCAATGGCCTGTAGAGCCGGACGGCACTGATACCAAAATTCTGCACACGGAAACTTTCAAGCGCGGCAAGGGCCATTTCCAGTTCCGCGAATACGTTGAAAGTCCGGAAATACTCGCCTTTGGCAAAGACTACCCTTATATCCTGACCACCAATCGGGTGCTGGAACACTACAACGCCGGCACCATGACCCGTCGCACGCCCAATGTGGAAATTGTGACTGAAGACGTGGTCATCATCCACCCGGACGATGCCGCAAAGCACAATATTGGTGAAGGAGATTGGGTCTGCATCGAATCAGATCGGGGCAAGGTGGATATCAAAGCCCGTATTTCTGATGAAGTGAAGCCGGGCGTGATCAGCACGACCTTCCACTTCCCGGAATTATTGGTGAATATAGTGACCTCAAGTGTGAGCGACAGTGAAGCTAAGTGCCCGGAGTTTAAAGTGGTGGCGGTAAGGATAAGGAAGGCCAGGAGGGTGGGGGAGCGGCATGGAGAGATTGCATGAAGCAAACCAAAGTTGCTTTAAATTAACGTCCCTATCCACATGAAAGAAGCAAAAAATCTGTTGGGAATAGTCCAAACTTTTAACAAAAATAAAGAGTGGCAAAAGACTATTGAAATTCTTCCAGAAAAAGAACTGGAAAGGCTGAGGAACGGTGATCTGTATGCTGAGAAGGCAGAATCTTATTACCGCTTGAAACAATATGAAGACAGTAAAGCTGCGGCAGAAAAAGCGCTTGCGATTGACTTATCACATGCCAAAGGCAGTTATTATCTAGGTAATTGGTTCGTTGACAAGTTAAACTACGACAAGGCTGTAGAATTATACCAAAAGGCAATTCTACTTTACCCAGAATATGCTCCCCCCTATAACGGCTTGGGCAATGTCTATCGTGACAAAAAAGAATATGACAAGGCCGCTGAATTGTACCAGAAAGCAATTCTACTTGACCCAGAATATGCTTACCCCCATAACGGCTTAGGCAACGTTTATGTTGACAAAAAAGAATACGACAAGGCCGCTGAATACTACCAGAATGCAATCAAACTTGACCCAGAATATCCCCCTCCTAATTATAACTTAGGGGGCATTTATGCTGATAAAAAAGAATACGACAAGGCCGCTGAATTCTACCAGAAGGCAATCGAACTTGACCCAAAAGATGCAGACTACCATTACGGCTTGGGCTACGTCTATCATGACAAAAAAGAATACGACAAGGCTGTAGAACACTACAAGAAGACAATCGAACTTGACCCAACCTTTGATTCCCCCCACTATGGCTTGGGCATTACCTATAGTGTAAAAAAAGAATACAATGAAGCCATAATAGCATTTGAAACATATACAAAAATTACACCTGATAAGACAGATTATTTTTTCAATCAGGCTAAAGAACAAATTTCCGAACTGAAAAAACTGATCAGGTATGGCGACAGTTACGAAAACATCAGCAAGGCAATATACGAAATAAAATCACTGCTTCACGTAAAGGACGGTTGTATTACACACTACACTAGCCTGTCTGCCGCACGTTCTTTGATTTTGGATAGTAGTAAATTCCGCTTGTCTGAGGGAGCATTTTTGAATGACACTTCAGAAGGACGAGAATTGTTCCAGTATTTGGATTTTCATGTTTCGAGACCGAACAACCACGATACCATAGCAGAACTATTTTCTCGAAAACCTTTTATCGGCAGCTTTGTCAATGAACACAAACACGACGATCTGACGCTATGGCGCATGTATGGCAAGGAAAATAAAGAAGAAGCTAGGGGTTGTGCCATAACGCTGAATATTGAGCAATTTGTTGAACAAATAAAGAATGAACTGAACGGAGGAAGAGGGAAATCAATTGGCAATCGTGAAGGGGTCGCCATGATGGATAAGGAGTTTGTATTTTATCTGGTTGCTTACCGGAATGAGAAAAATGAATTTATCTTGCCTGGAACGGATTTAGACAAAAACACATCGTTAAACAATTTGATGCGTAAATTGGCAAAATCCATTAAAGATTTCAATAAGCACAAAAAGAAGAATCCATTGGAACAAAGAGATGCTGCGGAACTACTGAATGAAATAGCATATTTGTTCAAAACAGCAGAATATCAATATGAAAATGAAATACGGCTGGTCATTGAAAAAACAGGGTTTGACGTTAAGCTAACGCACTCTGATGAAGTGCCTAAAGCCTATATCGAAATCGGGGAGATCAAAAACGCCATCACGAAAATAACACTTGGCCCAAAGGTTGAACGAGCTGCAGAATGGGCCGCATTATTTTATTATAGCCTGCAAAAGGATGACCTCAAGCCGGATATTTATATTTCCCGACTGCCTTTTAAGTAGCATCTTTTCATGGACACATGCCCTTTAACCAGACAGAGGACAATGATTTCAAAAACTAAGATCACTGCTGTTTATAATTGCTCATTGGAAAGGGCGTTTAAAACCCCCATGCTTTGCGATGCTTCTAAAGTCCACACTGGGTTTGGTCCAATGCCAAAAGTCATCCACTGTACCGAAGATGAAAATTGGGGGAAACCCGGATATAGTAAAAAAATTTTTGTGGCCCCATCACTCACTCAAAAAGGGGGTTGGGCTTCTTTGGACAAAGTGCTTGAACGAGTCGAAAACCAGTACTGGAAAATAGAAGTGAGTGATTTTCAGTCATGGATGTTAGGGTTTTCAAAATTTGTGGGCGAATGGGAAACGACAGAAATTGAGCCCAATAAAATTAAGGTTGAATACACCTATTCACTTCATTCTGAAATCGCCTTGCTTTATCCATTGAATTGGCTTTTTGCAAAGATCTTTTGGCGAATTTATATGAAAAGAGTGTTGGAAAATATAAGAATAATGGCTTATAATAGCGAGCCTTATTTGCATGAATAGAATACCTACTCCAAAAACAACTCATCCACAAACACCCAGCCCAAATCACCCTTTCCAGGATGCCAGGCTGGCAATTTCTTTACAGGCTTGGCCACGATCTTTACAACGCTGACCTTTCGGGCTTCAAACCTGCAATTAAATCCAATTTTATAGCCTGGCATGCCCACTTTATCGGGTTGTTTGGGCTTTAATTTTTTCAAAAGTACCAAATTTTTTGGGCTGCTTCCTCCCCAAACCTGAATTTCCGCCGCTGGCATAATATAACTGCCAATATCCACCAGGGTGCTGAATGATACCGACGAAAGGGTTACAGGCTGTTTGAACAGCAATAGTGCCTCCAGGTCGGTCTCCTTATACCCCAGCCACTTGTTGCTGCGAAAATCCGTGTCTCCTATTTTCTTGTTAGCCAGCGTTTTTGCGCCTTCTCCCTTGTATTGTGGGTTGGGCGGGTAACGGAGCACGATGGAATCGGGAAGGATGCCAGTTTTGTAAAAACTGCGCGTCGCCACATCGCTGCTGATCCAGCCAGGCAGAAAGGCTTTGGCGCTGAGTTGACAGGATTTTTCAATAACAATGCTGTCGTCGGAATAAATGGGAGCATTCAGGCTGTCAGGAACGCTGCCATCCAGCGTATATCGCAACACGGCGCCCTTGATAAAATTTTTCAAATGGACTTTTGTGCCGCTGCCAAAAACTTGTTCGCCTCCTTCGAGAATAGGGGCGTTTAGTTTGGCTACAATCCCCTCGCCCTTGAAGCCAAATTGGATAGAAAGACCGGGAAAACGTTGTTGCAAAGCCGGAACATCCAGGTCTGATACGGCGGTATTCCATAGATAAAGCACGGACAATTTCGGTAAGTTAGCCAAGGCTGCCAAATCATCCGCTTTCACAGAAGTACCTGATAATGAGAGACTTTGCAGCGATTTTAGGGTTCTTAATTCGCCTAGTGTTGCGCCTGTAATTTGTGTAAAAGCCAGGTTTAGATTTCGAAGGTTTGGAAAGATGGCAAGGGCTTTCAGCTCCTCGTCCTTCAAAGGCATTTTGTTGAGGTTCAGGCTTACTACTTGTTCTTTCACAAGTTCCAATTCTTTCAAAAAGGCACTATTAAATGCCGAAATCCCGTAAAAATCAACGCTAAGTGCCGGTGAATTTGCCGCCAACGGAGCCACTACACGATAATCGTTGTTCAGTTTTTGAATTGTTGCGTCATCAGCTGCTTCGAAAGGGTAGGGGGGCGGGGCGACCACGAGGGTCGCCCGTACCGCGACGGCCATTGCCAATTGCCGCAACGTATCGCCTTCGGGCAAATCAACTATTTTTTGATCGAAATTCACTCCATTTTTGATCCAGTGGTACAGAATATTGATCTCTGCGGCGGTCAATTGCGACTTGCCCTTGGGAGGCATGTGTTCTTTTTCCTCCAGGGGCAAATGGATACGTCGGAGCATCAAACCCAGGTCTTTGGCCGTTGAATCCCAAAGCATACCGTTTTTACCGCCTTTCAACAGTAGCGCCTCGGTTTCCATGTTCAAATCCCCCTTGATCTTGTTGGAATTGTGGCAACTCATGCACTTTTCCTTTAAAATTGGACGAACCACATGCTCAAAAACGAGGGCGTTTTCGAGCAAAACCGGTACGCTTTGGGTCTCAGGTGTTACAGGCGCAAGGAGATAGTTTTCGCCGTGTGTGAGTATTGCGCCTTTGTGCCCTGCAATGATCACCGCAATCAAACAGGATACTGCTACAACCCAACCCGCCTTTTTTAGCCCCCGAAAAAAATCTCGATATTCATACCAGGCCCAGGCTATCCCTGAAACCGCAATGCCGCTCCATTGATGCCAAAACAAAGTATTTTCGGCGTATCCGCCCTCTTTAGAAAGAAAAAGCCCCATCAAAGCTGCTGCTGCCGCACTTACTGCCGAGGAAAGCAGCAAGCCATCGCCGATTTTATGCAGTATTGGCTGGTTTTCATCCTGCATAATAGTTTCCCAAAAAACTGCCAGGAATAAAAGGACAATGGGAAAGTGAAGTACCAAGGGGTGCATGCGTCCGACAACCTGCAAAAAGGCGGGGACTTCCATTGAAGCACCAAACAGGGCGAAAAACAGCAGCAGACAGTTCAGCCCGAAACAAACATTTGAAAAGACAGATGTCCAGTTTATCCGAGACATTCAATACAGGTTTACCTCATCAATAAAAAGCCAGGCGCGTTCTCCAGCACCCGGAAGTCCCTCGGGAATTTTGACCATCGGGTAGATATTTAACAAAATACGGCTGGTTTTAGGCGACTTTTTGATCTTCAAAGAGAGGGCGCGGCAGTTTGAATTTCCCTTGATCACCCCTGGTTCAATGGTCTCCCGGGCAATCATTTCATAGTTATCTTTACCGTCTTTCGCTGCGAAGACCTCCACCTTTTGTGGTAGGTAAATCCAGGCTGCTTGATTTTCGAGCAAATGAAGCAAGACACTTTTGATCTTTTGGGGTTTTGAAATATTAAGATCAATGGTTACAGTATCTGATAAAAAGCCCGTCCATGTTTTGTGATTGAACGCATTCCATCCGCCTTTGCCGTCAATCAAAGCCTTTGGTCCTGAGCCGGGGTAAAATTTATTGGGCAGGGTTGTCGTAACGCTATCAATAGTCAAACCGGATTTGTAAAAAGAGGCTTCCACGACATCGGAGGGGCTATACCCTTCTAAAAATACCCTGGCTTTCAATATATTAGATGCCTGGTTCAGGAGAACTGGCTGGGAATAAACGGGGTCATTTTCGGTCGGGGTTTGCCCGTTGGTGGTATAATGGATTTTCGTTTTGGGATGGTCGAATTCAATAGAAACCCTGCATTCTTTTGTGAAAAACGCCGATTCGAACTGGAGATAGGGTGGGGCGAGTTTAAAAGTGTTCTGGGAAATGGCGGAAAAGCTCACCATTGAAAAAACGAAAATTTGGAGGAATCTCATCATTTTACTGGTTCAAGTTTGAATGGATAAGTTTTGCCCGAGTTCCATTGGGCTACGTAAAGATTTTCTTCATCGTCTATGCAGACATCGTGGGGATATTGAAAAGCCTGTATGGTTTGGTACATTTCGGACAACTGACCCTCTGAATAAATTGGTGTCGACCCCGCTAAATTAGAAACCACCTTGTTTTGTTTGTCCAAAATGGTGACAAACCCGGATTGTTGTCCTTGTCGGCGATCTGATTGCAAAACAGCGGCATACAAATACTCGCCCTTTATGACAGGTCTGCAGACCCATACGCCGGGCAACGCAATGGTTTCCAGGTAATTACCTTCCAAATCGAAACGTTTGAATGCGTTTTGCTGGCGAGAGCTGACCATCAGACTTGGCTTGGCAATATCCCTCAAATCCAAACAAATGCCGTGTGCATTGAGAAGGTGTTCTGTTCCAGCTCCCCGTCCACCAAAATGGCGGATATAACGTCCTTGAGCATCGTATTGAATCACAAAATCTTTACCGTAACCATCAGTGACATAAATATCACCGTTAGGCGCGATGGCCGTTTCGGTTGGTATGTATTCCTCAGGCTTGTTGTACAGGCCCGGTTCTTTGGGGTAATCAAGGGTCATCAACACACGTCCGTCAATGGTCGTTTTTATGACCTGGTGTCGGTTGTTGTCGCAGATAAACAAAACGTCTGTGCCATTCTCGTTGAACAGCGTAAACCCATGAGCGCCAGGGTATTCTGTGCCCCAGGCATCCAGAATTTTGCCATTTTTGTCGTAGATCAAGACGTTGTTCTTTGTCTCGTTTGTTAATAACAGGATTCGCCCTTTTTGATCCTGTACCATTTCGTGGCAGTCGTTCACCGGATATCTGCTCACATCTGCCTGACTCCAACGGGTGTTTATGCGATAGCGTTTGTTGTTGTGACCGAGGACGGTGTCGTTTTTTGATAAAATATGTGGCACGACCAGGACACTTGCCAGGCCAAGCGAAGTGTTGCGCAGGAATTCGCTTCTTTTCATGTGTCAAGAATTAGTTTTTTAACTGGGCATCTTTTTGGGTTACGATCAAGCCTCTTTTATAATAGTCAATGACTACACAATCAACTCATTTACTACCTTCCCACTCACATCCGTCAGACGATACCGCCTGCCCAAATGCTTGTACACTAATTTTTCATGGTCGAGCCCCATCAAATGCAGCGCAGTGGCGTGAAAATCATGCACATGTACCGGGTCAGCCGCGATATTGTAACCAAATTCGTCAGTTTCGCCGTATACGCCGGGTTTGATGCCGCCTCCTGCCATCCAAATAGTAAAACAGCGCGGGTGGTGATCGCGACCATAATTGTCCGCCGTCAAAACACCCTGACAGTAGTTGGTCCGGCCAAATTCTCCGCCCCAAATGACGAGCGTTTCATCCAGCAATCCCCTTTGTTTCAAGTCGGTGATGAGTGCTGCTGAAGCCTGGTCGGTGTCTTTGCATTGTCCGACTATTTGATTGGGCAGGTTGTCGTGCGCGTCCCAGCCCTGATGATAAAGTTGCACAAAACGCACCCCGCTTTCCGATAGTTTTCGGGCTAAAAGACAGTTGGCAGCGTAAGTGCCGGGCACCAAACAATCAGGGCCGTACAATTTTACAATACTCTCGGGTTCATTGCTCACATCCGTAACCTCCGGGATGGCGGTTTGCATCCGATAGGCCATCTCGTATTGCTGTATCTTGGCCTTGATCTCCGGGTCGCCAAAGTTTTGATAACTCTCCTCGTTCAAGCCTGCCAACCTGTCCAGCATGCGCCTCCGATCTTCCTTGTCGACAGATTCTGGGTTATTCAAGTAAAGCACCGGGTTTTCACCATTGCTGAATTGCACGCCCTGATGGATGGAATCCAAAAAACCATTCGTCCATAATTTTGAATACACGCCCTGGCTGTTGCCTTTCCCCTTGGAAAGCAGCACACAAAACGCTGGCAGATTTTTATTTCCACTGCCCAAGCCATAGCTTAACCAAGAGCCCATGCTGGGCCGATTGCCTACTTGCGCACCCGTTTGAAAAAAGGTAAGGGCTGGGTCGTGGTTGATAGCCTCGGTGTATATAGTTCGTATAAAGCACAGATCATCAACTACTTTCGAAGTGTAGGGGAGTAACTCGCTTATCCAGGCGCCATGTTGCCCGTATTGTTGGAAGGCAAATTTTGAGCCTGCCAAAGGAAAAGCCTTCTGATTGGAGGTCATGCCCGTGAGACGCTGGCCCATACGAATGGAAGCAGGGAGGTCTTGCCCTTGCATTTCGCGCAATTTGGGTTTGTAGTCAAACAAATCTAACTGGGAAGGTGCGCCATTTTGGAACAGGTAAATGATACGTTTTGCCTTCGGGGCAAAGTGCGGCAAGCCAGCCATCAAGGACTCTTCATCAGCGCCAAACAAGTCAGGAATGAGAAGAGAGCCTAAGGCAATACTGCCCAAACCCATGCCAACTCGTGAAAGGAATTTGCGACGGTTCATGTTTAAACCATGTTCGAGCACTTCTTTTTGCATGATTTACGATTTTGTGATGGCCTCCTCCATGTTATAAATGGTATTCACCACTTTCATCAAGGCAGCTGATTCGTCAAGATCTAAACTCCTGTTAACGGGTGAATCACCAATGGCCAGTGTTTTCAGCGCATGCAGTTTTTTGTCCCGGAAAAGTTGCAATTGTTCTGCGTAATATTCTTTTAATATCCCCAATTCTTTCTGTGAAGCCTTTCTGCAAACGATTGACCTGAAGGCAGCCGCTATCTTGTCGTCACTCGTCCTGTTTTGCGCCTGAAGGTGTTGTGCCAGTACCCGCGACGCCTCTAACACCGTTGGGTCGTTCATCATGATAAATGCCTGCAAAGGTGTGTTCGTTCTGGAACGTTTCACTTCGCATTGGTCGCGGTTGCTGGCGTCAAACACGATCATGGAAGGTGGCGGGAGTGTGAGTTTGATAAATGTGTACATCCCGCGGCGATACAAGGCGCTATCCTTATCCTGTTCGTAAGTTTTTAGAACACCCCGACCTGAGGTGGCGCCTTCCCAGAGGCCCTTGGGTTGATAGGGTTTCACACTGGGCCCGCCAATTTCTTTGACCAATAACTGGCTGGTAGCCAGCACCATATCCCGTATAAACTCCGCTTTAAAGCGCAGGCGGGGTGCTCTGGACAGGTACAAATTGTCAGGATCAAGGGCCAGGTGTTGCCCGGTTATTTCAGAAGATTGGCGATAGGTGGCCGATACCAATATTTGCCTTACCAATCGCTTTACATCCCAGTTGTGTTCCATAAAATCTACCGCCAGCCAGTCCAACAGTTCGGGGTGGGTGGGCAAATTACCCTGCATGCCAAAATCTCCCGTCGTTTTTACCAACCCCGCCCCAAAAAACTCCTGCCAAATTTGATTGACAAAAACCCTGGCCGTGAGTGGATTATCCTTGTTGACCGTCCATTGAGCAAGCCCCAAACGGTTGCGCGGATATTGCAACGTGTCGAACGGCATGACCGAGGCGATTGCTGCCGGTTTTACCATCTCGCCGCGTTTGTCATAAGCACCCCGATTCAGGACGTAAGTTATTCTGGGGGTGTCCAGTTCGCCCATGACCGACACCATTACAGCGCCCGTATCTCGCTTGTTGATAAACTGCAGGATGTTTTTTACATCCGAATCCGTTAATGAAAGCGCGGGCTTTTTCGCGGGTTTTGAAGCACTTACATCGCCTTCAAAGCCTGCTTCTTTGGAGGTGTTGAAGAAGCCAAACAGTTGATAATAATCCTTTTGTGAAATGGGGTCGTACTTATGATCGTGACATTGGGCGCATTCTACGGTAAGCGCCAATATGCCTTTGGTGTATGTTTTGACCTTGTCAAGGGCGTATTCTACCCGGTATTCTTCCGGGATCACACCCCCTTCTTCGGTGTATTTGTGGTTTCTGAGAAAGGCTGTTGCCAGTATTTGTTCCTTGTTCGCATTGGGCAGCATATCGCCCGCCAGCTGCCAGCTGACAAACTGGTCATAGGGCATATTGGTATTGAAAGCGTGGATCACCCAATCCCGATAGGGCCATTGTGTGCGGATATTGTCGTCCTGATAACCGTAACTGTCAGAGTAACGGGCAATGTCCAACCACATCAATGCCATTTTTTCTCCGTATTGTGGGGTTGCCAGAAGACGATCTACCGCTTTTTCATAGGCGTTCTCGCTTTTGTCGTTCAGAAACTCATCCATAGCAGTTTCGGTAGGCAACAAACCCGTCAAATCAATTGAAATGCGTTTCAGTAAATGTTCATTTTCTGCCTCTCCGTTATGCTCCAAGCCCTTTTCGGTCATTTTAGACAGGCAGAAATAGTCGATCTCGTTTTTTGCCCAGTCTTTTTCCTTCAGCGCGGGCAGGTCTGTTTTTACGGGCGGCAATAAAGCCCAGTGCTTTTCATAAACAGCGCCTTGCTCGATCCACCGTTCCAGTATTTTGATCTCCCGATCAGTTAAAGGCCCCAGGTGTGAATCGGGCGTTGGCATTTGATAATCAACATCTTGAGAGGTGATACGACGCATCAGTTCCGAGGCTTCAGGCTTGCCGGGCACAATGGCAAATGCACCTTTTGTTTCTTTTAAAGGGGCGTAGGCGCCTTCAGCATGATCTAGTCGGAGATTTGCTTTCAACTGATTCTTGTCTGGTCCATGGCAGACAAAGCACTTATCGGAAAGAATCGGGCGGACATGGAAATTGTAGCTGATCTTTTCCGGAAGATCGTCAATGTATTGTTGGCGACTGCAGGCATTCCAAATGCCAATTATTGCCATGAAAACACCCGAAAATGCAGCAAATTTGATTTTAGACATGAAAATGCAATTCTTACACGGGGTAAATATCACAATTTTATCCAAGTCCAATCAGTAAAAGGGTAGGGGAGAGTGGCAAAGGTTTTACCCGAGGCCAAGGCGACACATCGTTTAAGGATCGGAATTTTTTCGTCCTGTTGGGTGAATCAAACTAATACCCCAAAATCTTTAGCATAGAGTCCGAATCCTGTTCTTTGAACATTTCCCAGTCCACAAATTCGCCGTAATAGTTTTTGTCAATTAAGATATGCTTGGGAGCAGGGATTAGGCAGTGTTTTAGGCCTCCGTATCCACTCAAGGCCTCTTGATAGGCCCCTGTGTGAAAAAAACCGAGATACAGCGGCTCGTCTTTATCAAGGTCATAAGAGGGCAGATAAACCTGATTGATATGGGCTTCAGAGTTGTAATAATCTGCATTATCGCAACTAATTCCGCCAATATTCACCTTTTGATATTCCTTTTCCCAGTGGTTCACGGGCAGCAGGATAAACCGTTCTTTGATCCCCCAGCTGTCAGGCAGGGTGTTGATCAGGGAATTGTCGAGCATGTACCATTCCTCTGAATCGTTCTGCAGTTTTTTGCCGATGACCGAAAAAATAGTGGCTCCGCTTTCTCCAACGGTGTATTTGCCAAATTCAGAATAGATATCAGGCTCAGGAACGCCTTCGCTGTCGCAAGCTTCTTTGATCATGCGCACAATTTCGCTGACCATATACGGGTAATCGTATTGAAAACCAAGGGAATTGCGGATGGGCATGCCGCCACCAATATTGAAGCAGGATAGGGTAGGGCAGAGTTTGCGTAATTGGCAGTAGGTCTTTATACCCTTTTTCAATTCGCTCCAGTAATATAAGTTGTCCTTAATGCCGATATCCACAAAAAAATGGAGCATTTTAAGCTCAAATTTGGGATTTTCGGCCAAAGTGTTCTGGTAAAAATTGAGAATCTCGCTCTGGCGAATACCCAACCTGGAGGTGTAGAATTCAAAATTGGGCTCCTCCTCGGTAGCCATCCTCAGGCCAATGCTATGTTTGGTTTTGGGCAGCAAAGCGTCGTACATCTCCAGTTCCTGCGCATTGTCCACAACAGGGATAATATTTGTAAATCCTTCTTTTATAAGCCCGACAATGCGCTCAGCATATTGTTTGGGTTTATAACCGTTGTGTACAATGATGGTGCCCTTGTTAATTTTCCCTTGTTTGTAGAGCCGCCAAATCAAATCGATGTCAAACGCGGAAGATGTTTCTAGTTGCGTTCCATTTTCCAGCACTTCATTCAATATGAAAGAAAAGTGCGAGCTTTTTGTGCAATAACAATAAATGTACTTCCCGTTGTAATTATGCCGCTGAATGGCGTCGCGGAACAGTTTGCGGGCTGTTTGTATTTTTTCTCCAATTTTAGGCAGATAGGTGAGTTTGAGGGGAGTGCCGTATTTTTTGACGAGTTCGTAAACGTCTATTTCATTGAACAACAAACGGTTGTTTTTGAGGCTAAATCCGTCTTGCGGGAAATCAAACGTTTGATCTACAAGGTCGTGGTAAGTGTTTTTCATTGAAAAACAGGAAAATGCGAGTATGGGTTGGTTATAAAGAGCGTCAAAGGTAGTGGCTTTGAATAAGATGGTTAATAGAATTTAATCCGTTTATCTATTTAACATAATATAAATTATAGAAAATAAATTATCCCCAAATCAGAACCCTATAGCGCGTTTTGATTTGCCTTGAATCGGCATTTTTTTCAAATAAGCCATTCTGATAGCGGTTACAGCTGCTTCCACGCCTTTGTTGCCGTGCTTGCCACCTGCACGGTCCAGGGCTTGTTGTTCATCATTGGTGGTGAGCAAGCCGAAAATATGTGGCTTGCCTGTGGTGAGGCCCAAGTTTGTCAAACCAATGGCTACAGCCTGGTTGATATATTCGTCGTGACTGGTTTCACCTTTTATTACACAGCCAAGACAAATGACAGCGTCAACGGTTTGTAGTGTGTTTAGTATTCTCGCACCTGCTGTAAGTTCGAACGAGCCAGGCACTTGTATGGTGAAAATGTTTTCGGGCTTAGCGCCGTGTTTTATCAAGGTGTCGTAACATGCTTCATACAGCGCATGGGTAATGTGCGCGTTCCATTCAGCCAACACGATCCCGATTATCAGATCCGCTGCATTCGGGATAGCACTATCCGTATAATCTGATAAGTTTTTAAGCGAAGATGCCATAAAACAAAATGTTTAGCCGCCCTACCCCACCCTGGTAAAACTTAAATTTTAATTCTAACAAAACAAATTGCCTTTAATAAAATGATTCGTTTTATACTGGTTTTTACTTGATTTTCAAGCCAATATAAAACAAATGACTTTATTAAAAACAATTTGTTTATTTTGTTTAGCCCGCTTTTTTACGCGAAAACCTGTAGGCTGGTGCTGACACCTTGTAAGCGCCTTTTTCCTGAGGATTGCTATTCAAGAGGTTGTAAATCGTCAAGGTGTCATTTTGCCCGTTGTATTTGTAACCAAAAAACTTGTTGGACTTTTCCTTGTCCTTTGAATTGTAAAAGCTGATTACATCGATGTCCTGACCTGCCAAAAAGCAATCGCCGCCGGTGCATACTTTATAGCGGTCAAATTCCTTCATTCCTTGTAAAAATCCTCCCGGAGTAAAAGTTACTGGACTCCCGGCTGATTTGCCCAAAGGCGTAAAAACGCCATTAAAAAGATTGTGATTTAATGCTGCAGAAAAAGCGGTATAACCATCAGCTGCACCTGCCTTTGATTTTATGAATTTGCTCAACGCGACCCGTTCGCCTGTTGGGTCGATCATGGTGATGTCCTTATCTGCTTTAGAATTGTATATCAGAAAAACGGATTTTCCGGGGCGAGCTCCCATCAATTCCAGTGTGTCGGCCTTATAGCGCATGGGCAGGGTCCACGATTCAAAGGCATTGTAGCAAAGTGCGCTGTCAGGTTTAGCTGGATTTAATGTAATTGCGTAAGCATAAGGAAGATGGCTGTTGTTCATCGCTTGAAGAACCGAACCATATTGGTTGGCATATGCGCAAAAATCCATGGCGATCCAATGACCTGCCAACACAGTTGGATTGGCCTGCTCTCCGGCTTGAGCGTTTTCTTGGCTTGCATTTTTGGGGTCTTGTTTGCAAGCCACCAGCGTTAAAATCAATAGATTAGTGAAAAGAAATGCTTTGTTCATGTACCTGAATTTTGAACTCGAATGGGCTTTTGCCCGGTTTGTTATTTAAAGTATTTTGTTTTGACAAAAAAACGGGGATCCCGTGCGCCAAGTTTACGAGCCGCTTCGGGAGAAAGCACTACTTCAATGTTGCGCTCGTAGCCTTCCGGAATTCTCCCAATTACTTTGGCATATACTGTCCGGTTTCCCATGGGATTGTTGACCAATATAATGCTCCCAACAGCAGCTTCGTGATGCAGGGCGTACAGCGAGCCTTTTTCCTTGCTGTCTTTCGGCCAAAAACAAACACCTTGACCAGCAATTTCTTTTTTGTTTTTTTTGCCGTTGTTATACTGGGTCTTCAAAGCATCTGATTCAGTAGCAGGTTGTGCGGGCCGCCAATCAGCATGGATCCCTTCTGTACCCATCCAGCCCATTAACAGTCGTTGTCCGGGTCTGATAGAGTTGTTTTTCAAGCGATTGCGTTTGGCAATGCTATCCACGGGCATTTCAAAATAACGCTTCGATATTTGGTAAAGGTTATCCCCTTGCTGCACAACGTAATAGATCCCGGTGTTGGCAGAAGCCACGAAGCTGCTACTTTTGTAGCGCTTTATGGCCTTGTTTGGAATCGGAATTTTTACGCGGTCGCCAACGTGCAGGGTTGGGTCATACCGAAAACTTGGGTTTAGATCAAAGAGTTCTTCCAGCCCAATGTTGTAATAACGGGAAATGGAAAATAGTGTTTGCTTGGGCTTAATAGGGTGATGAATGTACTTTTTGCCATCTTCCACGGTCAACAAGATCGAGTCGCGGGAAGTGAGCAAGGGGGTCGGCTGAAGGTCCTGCGCATTCAGGGAAACCGACAAAAAGCACAAGATCAGTACAAAAAGGGGTGTTTCTTTCATAGCTATTTAAATGGTTAACCGGAAATCTGACGCAAAAATACGCATCTAAACCACTCTTCTATAAAAAATGGTACTAGCAGTTATTCCTTCCCGTTGGGCATCTACACGTTTTCCCGGCAAATCTCTGGCCAATATTGCAGGTAAAAGCATGATTCAACGGGTTTTAGAACAAGTTAACCTATCGAAGCGGGTTGATCGCGTGGTGGTGGCCACGGATGACGAGCGGATTCTTGATCATGTCCGTGATCTTGGCGGCGAAGCGATAATGACCGGCCTCGAACATCCCAGTGGCACGGATCGCTGTGCAGAGGTGGCACAGCATTTCCCCAATGCACAAATCATACTCAACGTGCAGGGCGACGAACCCTTTATCCAACCCCAACAGATTGATTTACTGGCAGATACCTTATTGACAAACCCGCAAGCCTCTATTGCCACGCTGGCCAAAAAAATTGACCGCGCCGATTTTTTGACAAACCCGAACGTGGTGAAAGTGGTTTTCTCCAAAGAGATCGGAGCGATCTATTTCAGTCGCCATCCCATTCCTTTTGTGCGTGGTGTGCCACAGGAATACTGGCTTGAAAAACAAGATTTTTACAAGCATATTGGACTCTATGGCTTTCGACGCGAGGCACTTATGGAAATTGCCGACCTCTCCCCCACCCCTTTGGAAATAGCCGAATCTTTGGAGCAATTGCGCTGGCTGGAGCACGGTTTTCGCATTGCCGTGGGCGTTACGGAATGGGAAACGATTGGGGTGGATACGCCGGAGGATTTGGAGGGGTTATAAAATTGGGGAACTTTCCGAAAGTTTTGAACTTTCGGAAAGTTGGGTGCTCGTCTCCTGGCCTAATCTCATTCGCACCCTCTAAAACCACGAGTGCATTTTGGTGCTTTGTCCCGAAGTCGCGACCTTGGAGCGAGCCAGAAAGTGAGTTTTGCCCAAACACTGTTGTCCGAACAACTGACGTCGGAACTGCAACGCAGAAATCCTGAGAATAGACCCGAAAAACAAACAAGCGCTCCGGCTGAAAGCCAATATCCTTAAACTAATTAAAGAATAACAATTTGAAACCATTCCAAATTTTACTTTACTTGCTTTTAGGGGCGGAAAGTATTGAAGCACAGGCATCCTATTGTCCGCCCAGAGATTGCGATTGTATCCGCCAAAAAGCGGATTCTGCCCTTGCCAATGGCGATTTTGAAGCAGCAGTAAATAAACTCCTGGCTTGGAGAACCTGCGCACCTAAAAAGGCGGCTAAAGCGGATAGCCTTGTACTGGTCGTTTTCAAAAACATAAATGACTTAAAAACCCACGCTGAAAACCAGGCCCTTACCACTTACGCCAACGACCTTGCCTACAAAAGCACAACCGCTTTGCACAATGGTGACCGAAACACCGCCCTCCGCCTTGCCGAATTTACACACCGATATGTACAGGCCGACAACCCCAATGTGGCCAGAGCGTTCGTAGAAGCGCTCTACTACAACGACAATCCCGACCCCGCCCGCCCACCACTTCCCGGCGAAGTCATGACCCTTAGCGGGCACACTTCCGCTATCGGAGGCGTCGCATTTTCGCCCGATGGGAAACGCCTCGCAACAGCAGGCGTTGGAGACAAAATAGCAAAAATTTGGGACATGGAATCAGGCAAGGCAACCATGACCCTCAACGGGCACTATTTCTCCGTTGTGAGCGTCGCATTTTCGCCCGATGGGAAACGCCTCGCAACCGCAGGCGCTGGAGACAAAACCGCAAAAATTTGGGACCTGGAATCAGGCAAGGCAACCATGACCCTAAGCGGGCACACTTCCTACGTTTGGAGCGTCGCTTTTTCTCCCGATGGTAAACGCCTCGCAACAGCAGGCGTTGGAGACAAAACCGCAAAAATTTGGGACCTGGAATCAGGCAAGGAAACCATGTCCCTCAGCGGGCACACTTCCAACGTTAGGACCGTTGCTTTTTCTCCCGATGGGAAACGCCTCGCAACAGGATCTGACGACAACACTGCAAAAATTTGGGACCTAGAATCGGGAAAGGAAACCATGTCCCTCAGCGAGCACTCTTCCAAGGTCTGGAGCGTCGCTTTTTCTCCCGATGGGAAACGCCTCGCAACAGGCGCTGGAGACAACACCGCAAAAATTTGGGTCTTAACGCCAGAGGGCTGGTGGGATTCTCCCAAGGGCCGGGGACGCAGATTAGCGGGTCTTGAAGCAGCACATCTGACCGCTTTCAGTCTCGAAAAACTGCTCGATCAGCACCTAGGCAACGAACAAAAACTCATCGCCACCCGCGAGGTCTGGCAAATCAAAGCCTTCGCTGACCTCGCGGCCTCTCAAGCCGGGGGCAGCAATATCCTCTCTAAAGTAGAGCCTATCTATGCCCCTGCCGAGCGGCTCTACGCTGCTGCGCTGGCACTTCAAGACGAACTGCTTATCCGTATGGATTACGCCAAAATGCTGCGCCGCTGGGCGGGGGTGTATAAATCGGAGGGGCAAACGGAAAAGGCGGCGGAGTTGGAAGGGAAGGCGGATGGTTTGTGGAGGGGTAAGAATCAGGATTGAACAGGATGTTTAAAGGATTTTCCAGGATTCTTTCATACAAATGGATTCTGTTGTAAGGCCAGGGCAAGGATTTGTGATGGGCGAAAATCCTTCTCATCCTTATTAAATCTAGGAAATCCTGGTTCATACCCCTAGCCAGGGCAAGGATTTATGATGGGCGAAAATCCTTCTCATCCTTATTAAATCAAGGAAATCCTGGTTCATACCCCTAGCCAGAGCAAGGATTTATTATGGGCGAAAATCCTTCTCATCCTTATTAAATCAAGGAAATCCTGATTCATACCCCTACCCCGGAAACGACACCTTCCCCATTCCCACCATCGGAATTCCGCCCAAAACCTCTCCCTTTCCTACCCTTCCTGCCACGGTCTCATTGGCCAAAACAGCGAATAAGACCGCTTCTTTCGCATCGCCGTCGATGCCCAGTTTTTCCATTGGAGCAACTTTGAAGTCTGGTAATTTTTCTTTTAAGTGTTTTATGATCAAGGGGTTGTGCGCCCCACCACCGCTCAAGTAGAGTCTACGTCGAGTTGACAGATTCTCCTGCGTTGGAGCTGTCAACTCGACCCGACCGATCGCTTCTGCAACAGTATCTGCCGTCAGCCGGGTCAGCGTAGCCATTACATCATAAGGGTTCGGATTTCCTTTGGGCAATTGAGCAATGGCGGACCTGACCCATTCCAATGAGAACAATTCCGGGCCAATGGTTTTTGGGAACGGCCTGGTAAAAAATGGCTCGGTTTTCAGAATTTCCAACAGGCGCTCATCTACACGGCCATTGGAGGCAAGGCGGGCGTTTTCATCAAAAGGCACACCAAACAGTTCGCGGGCAAAGGCATCCAGTAGCGTATTGCCTGGGCCGGTATCCGTGGCAAATGCACGCGAAATATCCTGGTTCGCAGGTAGATAGGTGAAATTGGCAATGCCGCCCAGGTTGAGCAAAAAGCGTTCTTCGCCTTTTTTGGAAAACAAAAAATAGTCGCCGTAAAGCGCCAAAGGGGCGCCTTCTCCGCCGGCAGCTATGTGTTTTTGCCTGAAATCTGACACGGTAATAATCCCCGTTCGGACAGCCAAATGGTCGCCATCGCCGATTTGAAGGGTGGCGTTTGGGTAATTTGGCATGCCGTGATACACTCGTGGCGCATGGAAAACAGTTTGTCCGTGGGAGGCAAGTAGATCTACTTCGCTTGAATTGACCTCCCATTTTACAAGGCAATCATTCACCAATTTGGCGTGATGCTCAGCTACCAAAACATTGAGCAATGTAAGATGCTGAAAATCAATCTGTTTTTGGGCAAAAACCCGCCGGATCTCAGCTTTAAATTCTGCTTCATAAGGCAGTGTTTCAAAGTGTATAACCCTCACTCGTGTCCGTTTTCCGGCACCTGAAATGGAGCAAAGTGCCAGGTCCAGTCCGTCTAAAGACGTGCCCGACATAAGGCCAAGAACCAATCTGTTCCGCTTTCGGGCAATTGCATTCAGTTGAAAAACATGGTGTTTCATATTGACAGACGAATTTCATACGGTCAGTTATAAAGCCGCTTGTTATTCCTTTTGAATTTCATTTTCGTTAAAAAAAGGTATGATTCGCAAAATTAGGGTTATACTTTTGCGCTGCCCAGTATTTGTTTTCATCGACGGCGTTTTATCACCACTTTGCGAAGCGTCATCAATATTCAACCTTTATGGCTAACGCCCGCTTAAGCGCCATTGGAATGGCAATCCCGGAAAAACGTATCACCAATGCTTATTTCGAAAACCTGATTGACACGACTGATGAGTGGATCGTGTCGCGCACAGGCATTAAAACTCGTTATTATGCCGGGCCAACTGAGTTCACCAGCGATTTGTGCGTCCGTGCAGCGCAGGATCTGGCGGTACAATTCCCGGCAGTTTCGTTGGAAGACGTGGATATGATCTTAGTTGCCACGACCTCGCCAGACCAGCCAATGCCCAGCATGGCTTGCCGAGTGCAGCATCGGTTGAACCTTTCAAAGGCCGGCGCCCTGGATATTTATGCGGCCTGCGCCGGATTTTCTTATGGGGTAGTTATGGCAAAGGGCTTGATCGCTGGCGGTATTCATAAAAAAGTACTGGTAATAGGTGCTGAAACGCTTTCAAAGGTCACCGATTTTACAGATCGGACCTCCTGCATGCTTTTTGGCGATGGTGCAGGCGCAGTACTTATCGAAGCCGATGAAACAGGAAATGTTGGCGCAGGCATCACTGGCGCAAGCGGGGAAGGTGGTTCCGATCTGTATATCTCAGGTTTTGCTGAAACTATTGATGATCAGCCTGTTATCATGAATCGATGTATCGTTCAAAACGGCCGAAAGGTGTTTAAATGGGCCGTGAACAAGGTGTCCGAGCAGATGCCGATCCTGGCTGCTGCCAATGGTCTGAGTCTTTCCGATATAGACTGGTTTGTACCGCACAGTGCCAATCTTCGTATCATTGAAGCGGTTTGTAAGGAAACAGGTTTCCCAATTGAAAAGACCCTGGAAAGCATCGTAGACTATGGCAACACCTCTTCGGCCAGCATTCCCATCGCATTGTACAACGGCATTAAATCGGGGCGGATAAAACGTGGCGACAAAATCATGCTTTTGGGCTTTGGCGGAGGATTGGCTTATGCGGGGGTTGTGTTCAGTTGGTAATTGGGTTAATATTTGGAATCAAAGCGTACTGTTTTCTACTTTTACGCTCCAAACACCAACCTGCAAATGCAAGAAAGTCAACCTTTTATCCCGCACACCACCAGCCTCACCGAAGACGAGGTGAAACGCCGGTTCATGCCTTTTTTGCGCGAATTCTATCGAAACCGATACGAACCGATGCCAAACTCGGTATCCGAAGAACTCGATAACGTAAGCAAAGAAGGCTGGGTAGCTGATGGCAAAATAACCTTCCGAAAATCAGACGGCTCGCCTTTTGTGTGTACCTATGAGGCCACCTCTCGCGATAAAGAAGAGGAGGTGAAATTCAAACTGAATGTCTATTATTTATTGTGGGACTGTACAGCATTTGGGCTCGTATGCGCAACCCTGGCTTACGTTGTTTTTTTTGAGACCGATTTCGATCATTTGGTAGAACTCGATTTTGTCGGAAATCTGGGGCTGTTTTTAGGGCCTGGGATCATAGCTTTTTTTACCTGGTATTTCTTCGTAAAGGGTTGGCGTAAATACCGTTATATCTTTGCTATTCAACAATTTAAGCAATATTTTGCTGATGAACAATGGGTTGCTATTGCTGAAGATGTATTTCCTTCCCCAAGCGACCCATTCTTGCTTGAACTCCGCAATCAATGCGTTTACAACGGAATCGGTCTTGCCATTGTGACCCTGGAGAATGGGGTTCGCAAGGTAATTGACCCCTCGCGTTTGGGTATTTTTGGCAAAGACAGAAAATTAACCCAATGGGTCACCCGCGCCGAGTGGTATCAATCTTTCAGCCAAAACGTTGAAAAGATGGCAGCCCGTCGGCCGAAAGCCCCGGACGCACTTACAGTTGTCTGGAACAAGATCTACCGTCCCTTTCACTACCTTTTGGTTGACCCGTTCAAAAAAAGTGTCTGGCGCGTATTGAGCAGGCCTGCTGGACAAGGTGCGGAGGTTTACACTCGATTCATGAGCGCCCAGGGGGTACAAAAATGGGTCGCATTTTTAGCCCTTTTGGTAGCCGGGTTGTTGTTTTGGCGGGTCAACACCTATGCTGATTCAAAAGTGCTGGAATTGGAGGGTTTGGAGCTGCGGCCTCATGGGGTCAATCCTGAAGACCAATACGGTTATTTGGGCAATGAGGAATTAATTCCAGTCGATGGAGAGCCGACGGGTGTTCCGAAACAATATCCAATTTCTAAAAACAAAAAAGTTCAAGACGAAGAAAACACAGTTTACCTTTCAAACGACGATGAGCTAAGCGCTGACACAGATAACAAGTCCACAAAGCCGCCTAAGAACCAAACACCCGCTACTTCGGACCCTTGCACCATTTTGCAAACAAAACGCGGCTGGTTTGTGCAAGACAATTCATTTGACGATCAACAAACTGCAATTGAACGTGCAAATGAACTGACTGGACGAGGTATTCCTTGTAGATGGGCCTCCCAAACTTGTATAGCCCAGGATCGTTTTGGCTGGTTGGTATGGCTGGGCGAACTCTACCCTACCGAGGCGGCTGCGCAAACGGCTGCAGACAATTACGTCTTGGCTTATCAACGCTATGGACTTAAAAACGGTAGGTTTTTGGTGCGTAAGCTGCGTTGAAAAACAAAATAAAAAATCTATAGTGAAAAAACGCAAAGCAGAGAATTCCTTACTTTGGAAAGTCACCCCCCGAGCAGGCGGAAGGGATTCCTACTTATTCGGCACCATGCACGTACGGGACTTAAGGGCTTTCGGTTGGCTGGAACTTGCTAAAGACTATGTGGCAGAATGTGATGTTTTTGCTACAGAATTTGATTTTTCAGAAACAGATTCCGCGGCGCTTTCAGTTGCCCTTGAGCTGCCAGAAGGGAAAGATTTGGAGCAATTGCTCAGTCCGCAGGCATGGAAACATTTGGATCGTTATGCCCAAAAGAAATTGGGAGCAAAGGCTGAAATATTTCGAGACCAACATCCCATGACTGTCAGTACTGCACTTAGCATGGCTTTTTTATTGGAAGAATCGGCTCATTCACTTGATGAGACCCTTTGGCAACATGCCCGTGCTTTGGGAAAACGAACCACGGGTGTTGAAACCTTCGCCGATCAATTGGCTACCTTGCGCAAAATACCTTTTGAACAGCATTTAAAGAGCCTGACTTGGCTCCTTAAAAACTACGGCAGGCACAAAACCCGCCTCCATAAAATGATGCGGCGGTATGCCAATGGCGAAATACAGGCACTTTATCAAAGTGCTAAAAAAGATGCAAAAGGCATGCGGAAAATTCTCCTGTTTCAACGCAACCTGTTGATGGCCAGGCGTTTTGCTGAAATCGCCGACAATGAGCCCTTGTTTTGCGCTGTAGGAGCAGGGCATTTGGCAGGAGGAAAAGGCATGTTGCGACTTTTGAAAAAATCCGGGTTTAAAGTGCGGCCGATTAACTATGAACGATGAACTATGCTCACACCATAATAATGGCTGCATGTCTCATCGTTCATCGTTCATCGTTCATCGTTCCTCCTTAAAAAAAATGCTTCTGCTCGAAACGCTATACCTTCCTTCAATTGCTTGGTGCTCAGCAGTTTGGCGAGAGGAAGTCGTCGCTTTAGAGACTGCGGAACATTACAAAAAAGGCTCTTTGCGCAACCGTTGTTATCTGGCTGGCCCGAATGGCCCACAACGTTTGAGCATTCCGCTTGTAAAAGGGAAGCACCAGCAAACGCCGATTCGCGAAGTCCAAATTTCTTATGATGAGCCCTGGCAACGGCAACATTGGCGCACGATCCAGGCAGCTTATGGCAACGCGCCCTTTTTTGAACATTATGCAGATGATATCCGCCCTTTTTATGAGCGACGTTGGGCGTATTTATTTGATTACAACTTTGAATTTCAAACACTTATACTTCAAAACAAAATGGGTTGGACTGGAAAATTTGTTTTCCAGACTGATTATTTTCCACTTGGAACCTGGACTCAAGGCCCGGATTTTCGCGATTCCATCCAAGGAGATTTGAATGGATTCCCAGCATGGTTTTCTCCAGCGAGATACCCTCAGGTCTTTGAAGAACGAACCGGTTTTTTGCCCAACCTCTCTGTTTTGGACCTGCTTTTATGTTGTGGAAAAACAAGCGGGGAAGTTTTAGGCAAACCTTTGATTTTGCCAAATTAAAACTACTTTTGCGGCCGCAATACGCAGGCCTTTCAGAATCATGTTTTGAGCGCCTGTTATCGCTTTCTAACAACATTTACTTTATTAGATAGGCGAAATAAATTTCGCCCTACTTTCCCATGGCACTTCAATGCGGCATCGTCGGCCTACCAAACGTTGGCAAATCCACCCTGTTCAATGCGCTCACCAATGGCAAGGCATTGGCGGCCAACTACCCTTTTGCTACAAAAGACCCCAATGTGGGCATGATCACAGTGCCCGACGAACGTCTGGACAAATTGACGGAAATCGTTGTACCACAAAAGACCCAGCCTACCACCGTTGAGATCGTGGATATTGCGGGTTTGATCAAAGGCGCTAGCAAAGGGGAGGGTTTGGGTAATCAATTCCTCGCCAATATCCGTGAGGTTGACGCAATCATTCACGTGGTGCGTTGTTTCGACGATGATAATGTAGTTCATGTGGACGGTTCAATAAATCCGGTGCGTGATAAAGAGATAATCGACCTCGAACTCAGTTTCAAGGACCTTGAAACTATAGAAAAACGGATTGACAAAAGTACCCGTGCTGCCCGTGCAGGCAACAAAGACGAAGGAAAAGTTCTGGAGACGCTCACCGCAGTAAAGGCACATTTAGAAACCGGACGGGTGGTGCGCGAAATCTTGCCTAAACTCGATGAAGATGCTAAATATTTGATTACCAAAGAGTTGACGCTTTTGACTGCAAAGCCTGTCTTATATGTTTGCAATGTGGATGAAGGCGCCATGCTGTCCGGAAATGCGTATACCGAAATTTTTCAAAAAGCAGTAGCCGCAGAAAATGCCGAAGTGCTATTAATTTGTGCTGGTATAGAAGCACAAATTGCAGAAATGGACACCAGGGAAGAAAGGCTGGAGTTTTTAGAAATGATGGGCTTGTCTGAACCTGGCGTGAACCGCCTTATTCATTCGGCTTATAAGTTGCTCAATCTCATTACTTATTTCACCGCGGGAGTCAAGGAAGTGCGTGCCTGGACGGTTAGAAAGGGCGCGAAAGCGCCTGAGGCGGCAGGCGTTATCCACTCCGATTTTGAAAAGGGATTTATTCGAGCAGAAGTCATTAAGTACAATGACTTTGTAAGCCTTGGCTCTGAAGCTAAGGTGAAAGAAGCGGGAAAAATGGCCGTTGAAGGGAAGGAATATGTGGTTGCAGACGGCGATCTTATGCACTTTCGATTTAACGTTTAAGTTTAGTGTGGGCACAACGGCCACAACCATCAAATTGAGCACAGCTACCACATGACAATCATTTTTGATCTTGGCGGGGTCCTGATTGACTGGAACCCGGAATACGTTTTCAGAACGGTGATCCCTGAAATAGAACGCAGGCAATATTTTTTTGAAAACATCTGCACGCACGATTGGAATGTGGAACAGGATGCTGGCCGCCCGCTTGCAGTGGCCACCCAATTGCTTGTAGATCAGCACCCTGAGTGGGAATCAGAAATTCGAACCTTTTACGACCGTTGGGTGGATATGCTCGGCGGACCAATACCTGAAACGGTGGAACTTTTGAAAGAGATCCGCGATCGTGGCGAACACCGTTTACTCGCGCTCACCAACTGGAGCGGAGAAACCTTTCCGGTAGCCCTGGGTTTATACGATTTTTTGCATTGGTTTGAAGGTATTGTGGTTTCTGGCGACGAAAAAACGCGAAAGCCCTTCCCGGATATTTACCAGATTCTACTTGAACGGTATGGCGTAAATCCTGCCGAAGCCGTTTTTATCGATGATGGTATAAAAAATGTGCAGGGTGCGGAACAAGCAGGTATCCGTGGGATACACTTTCAAAATGCTGCTGAACTACGCAAAACGTTTCAAGCGTGGAACATCCACCCTTAAATTTATCGCGGTACCCTTCACTGGATTATTTGCGTGGCCTAATGGCTTTGGCAGTGCTGGTTTTTCATTATGACAAATGGTTAACTGGTATTTGGGATGCATCCACCTTGCAAGGGAAATTGGGTATTTATGCGGTAAGTATCTTTTTTGTGCTCAGTGGCCTGACGCTGACTTTGGTCTATAGAGACAGGCTTAAATGCACTTTCCAAAGCTGGGGCTTATTTTTCCGAAAGCGCATCTATCGCATTTTTCCGCTGCTTTGGCTGGCAACTGCCGCTACCCTTGTGCTGGACGAAAACCTGCGCCCGATTCCGGTTATCTTCTTGAATTTCACCGGGTTGTTTGGTTTTGTTAATCCTGCCAATGATATCGCGACTGGCGCCTGGTCTATTGGCTGTGAGTTGGTTTATTATGCCGCCTTCCCTACCCTATTTCTTGTTGCAAAACGAAGTAAATTGGTCTTTTTAGGTGTTTTTATGGCGCTTTTTGCCTACGCTGTCTGGACGGCCTTTTATTGGTTTTCTCCGGAAAAAAGCATACAAAGTGAATGGTGGGAGACTTATGTACAGGCAGGGAACCACGCTTTTTTTTTCACGGGAGGCATGGCGATTGGAATATTCAGAACACATCTGCTGAAAATTCCGGTAATTTTTTGGCAATTCCTTTTGGCAGCCTCGGTGGTTTTCTTCATAGCCTGGCCAATCGCGGAAGCGCCGTTCTTTTTGGTGAGCGGTTTGAACCGGCTGCTGCTTTCTATGGTAGGTTTGGTAGCTGTAGTTGCCTATTTTAATAGCAATATCAATTTGGGGGGCATACCACACCGCTTGCTATCCTGGTTGGGTGCAGTATCTTATTCCTTGTATTTGTTGCATCCACTGGTTTATCGGGCCACACAGGGAGTGCAAAAAATGTTTTCCAATACAGGTTTGATCAAAACTGAGCCCGAGCATGGATATTGGTCCATTTTTATCGCAGCGATGCTGGGCACCTTGTTTTTTAGTCATTTGTCCTATCAATTTTTGGAAAAGCCACTCGCAAAAAAGGGGTAACCCCTACATTTCTCCCAATTTTTCTAAAAGCCATTCATGGTTTACTATTGCAGCTTTTCCGCGATTGATTTCATCGTGTAATTTGGATACCGCAATTTTGTCGCCAGGCTGAAGGCGCATGAGTTTTCGGGTATATTTTAACAGATTGAGATAGCTGTGCCTGCGTCGTTGGGGAATATTTTTATGTCGATTGAGAAAGACCCGGAAGGATTCGATAAACGAGTCCAGCACCTCATGGTCTTTGCGTTCGTAATGGGTGATCAGAAGAGTCATTTTACTAATCAGGTTAACCCCAATATCTTCATATTCAACGTTTTGGAGCAAATCCAGAACCTCATCATGGCGTTTTTGAAACCGGTAAACCCTTGCAAGGTTGAAAGCATAGGTATTCATTCTCGAGTCGGGAGGTAGCTTGTCTTTGTTATCCTTGACAAAATTTTCGGCCCACTCTACCTTTCCTAAACCGAGTGCTGCTGCTACCATATTCGTGAAACGCCAGGTTGCCAATTCACCATTCTGCAGGAAAACCCCTTTTTGAATGGCCTCCGCGAACAGATCGAAATATTCTTGAAAAAAGGACCTGTCTCCTTTGTTGATCTTGCCCGTGCAGTAGTGCAATGCAGAATCAAAAAGTTCGATGGCCTCTTTTTGTGGCATGACGGTGCCGTAAGTATCCAGCAATCTTCGAAGATTGTAATAATGATCTACGTTTTCCTCCTCAAGTACTGTCAGGAAGGAATAATAATAAATAGCCAGTTCTGGTACCTCTTCCACGGGATACTTTCTTAAAAAATCAAGTATTTCGTCCATGAACTTCAGGTCATACTGGTGGTTTCCGGTCCGTTGCTGGCTAAGTTTGGCGCTGAACAGCTTGAGCTTCTCGATCCAGTAAAAAAGGTCAAGCTGCGTGGATATTTCTTCGAGATTGGCGCGAACGTTCACCTTAACATCAAATTCCATCATGGTGTAATAGTTGCGTTCGATGGTGTATGCACCTAAAAAGTCATCGAGGGTGCGATACACATTTCGCTCTAATGCAGCTCGTGCCTGGCGGAACGCCGTGGGCAACATCGGTTCTATCCTTTGGTCAACGACAAACGACAGGGTGCTGATCGCCTTTTTTGATTCATTGGAAAGGGACATTTCCTGTGCCATGAACTCGCCGATCAATTTTAACAGATCTGAACAGTATTTTCGAAAATTAATATCATCGTAGGTTTCGTCCGGGAATATTTTTTGCCAGATTGCGGTTCGGTCAAAGCCCGTATCGCCGCGCTCAATCAGTTTTATCATCGAATCGCAAAGCAGTGCCATTGTTTTGCTCATAATGAAATAAGGCGACCGCAAAAACCTAAGCAGCCGGATACGCTCCTCATGGCTTAGGCAGCATAATGTTTGCCACACCTTATTCTGGTAGAGCTCCCTGGGTTTACCCTTTTTGATCCGGTTGTTCATGGATTGACATTAAGTTAGCCTCTGATTTTCAATGGTTTCCAGGGAACAAACCTCAGCACGAATATAAATAGTAAGACCCACTTCTGTTATTATGCAGAGGTGGGTCTTTCCTGGAACGACACGTGAGCTACTTTTTATCAAAAAAGAACCTCAAAGATCGATTATGTCAATTATTACAAATCCTTGAGCTTCAAGCAAGGCTACCGTGAGTTCAACGTTGCTGGTTATTTCACGAATCTCTTCTACGCCATCCCTTGATCGGTAAATGACTACAAATTGCCTAAATGTATTATTCATGGTGCTGCAGATTTGAATTGTAGATAGTATTTGCTTCCAAGGCCAAAAGTAGTAAAAATCGAATATTTATTCTCCTAAAGTTTTTTCCTGAAAAAAAGTGTGTTTGTGGTCTCAGCGGGAATCGAACCCACATCTAAAGTTTAGGAAACTTCTATTCTATCCGTTGAACTATGAGACCGAATTGGATGTATGAGATAAGATGTATTGATGCCACAAAGATACGAGTTCATACTTCATATCTCATACATCATACATCCGAGAGTTCGATCACTTGCAAGTCAAAAACCCTACCCATTTCTATACTAAACCGTACCAACGTTTTCACTTTGTGCCAGCCCTCGTTTCCGCAGGCGCCTGGGTTGATGTGCAGAAATCCCAGGCGCTTGTCGGGCATCACTTTTAAAATATGCGAGTGTCCGCAAATAAAAAGCCCGTTCAGGGGGGGATTTTCTCTCAGAATTTTGCCCACCCGCGGTTCGTATCGCTCTGGGTATCCACCAATATGGGTCATAAAAACGGGTAAGCCTTCGCACTCAAACCGCAGATCCTGGGTCAGTTCAGCCCGGATTTTTGCCCCGTCGATATTGCCGTAAACCCCGCGCAAAGGCTTGAATGCCTTGAGTTTATCGAGAACCTGTTCGTTTCCGAAATCGCCGGCATGCCAAATCTCGTCGCATTCAGCGAAGTGCTGGAAAACACGTTCGTCCAGGAAAGAATGGGTGTCTGAAAGCAGTCCGATTTTCATAATAATATAGCCCTAACCAGTTACAATTCAAGTTACATCTTGACAACCCGTGGATAGAGATATTGGAATAAGTGAAAACTTGAGTTAACTAGTTTTGTTCAAGCCGCTCCTCCCCTACTCTACCATCAAATTACAGCCCCGCATTTCAGCAGCATCCGCACGACCCAGCACTTCAAAACTTCCATCAGAAAACACCCGCCCAAGGTCCTCTGTCTGAATAAAACTACAGGTATCTATATTGGCGAGATCAATTATATTTAAAACGCCTGTCCCTCCGCTCCTAACGCTGCAAAACGGGTCATTTAGTTCTGTTGCAATCACACGCATGGTTTTTGTTGGCCGGAATTGGAGGCCTCCGAGGGCATAAGCCTGCGAAAACAGTTCGGTCATCCCATATTCTGAATGCACCGAACTCAGGTTCCAGGCTTTTTGTAAGGTTTCGTGCAATTCCATGCGTGTCAATTCTTGTCGCCTGCCCTTCATTCCGCCAGTTTCCATTACGATCACTCCCTGCAAGTCCATAGGGCATTTCGCTGCAAAATCCAGCAGCGCAAAACTGACCCCTAACAAAAGTGTTTTGTATCCCTTTGTTTTACAGGTATTTAAGGCTGTTTCCAGTTTGTCAAAATCGTTCAGAAAAAAGCCGCTTTCGGGGTATTTGGAATTACTGATAAAAAATTCTGTCATGGCTATCAAAGAGGAGCCGCCCCTTTCCAAATAGGAGGGCAACAAAGCCAATATGGCCCATTCGGCTGGATCACCGTAATATTGGGTAAAACCTTGCCTGGTATTTTCCAGATAAAACTCAAGGTGACGCACTTGATGCGAGGATTTTTTTTTCCCGCTCGTGCCACTACTTTTAAATTCCGTTTCAGAAGTCCAGTCACCAGTTTTGATCTGGTGTGTTTTAAAAAAAGAAATGGGAAGAAAAAGGCTTGGGAGCCTGGAATCACGAGGTTTCGCGGGACTAAATCCCAATAATTTCTGATATCTTGAAAAAACAGGGTTTTGAACTGATTGGTATGCAAAAACCGCCTTTGCGGTGGCCTCGAAGTTCCCTTCGTTGAGATTTGCCAGCATTGACAATAAATCTGAGCTTCCAGGTGTTTGCATTATTCGAAAAAAAGCCCAATTTTTGAGGCAAAATAAGTTGCTATGAAAAAAGTGTTTCCGCTTGCTCTTGTCACCCTTTGCATCCTGACACAACAATGTATTCAGCCGCCTGATTACCCTATAGAACCTGTGATTGAATATGTTGGACTTTCCAAAACCCAAATGAAACAGGGTACGGGCTATCAGGATTCACTATTTGTCGTATTTTCATTTACGGATGGGGATGGAGACTTGGGCTATCCAGCAACCGATCCTACGCCCAGCGTATTTTTTCGAGACTCCCGGGATTCTTTCCCCAAACCACCCATTCAATTGCCTTATGTGGAGCCCCAGGGTGCCGGAAATGGCATTTCAGGCGAAATAACCGTTAAACTGCCCACCATTTGCTGCATTTTCACCACCCCAGAGGGCATCAAACTTGCCTGTGAGGACGTTCCGAATTCCATGATATTTGACACCTTTTTTTATTATATAAAGATCCGTGACCGGGCAGGTCACGAAAGTAACGAGATAAAAACTGAGGCCATTACCCTTCGATGTCATTAATTGGCTCCGGTTTGAAAAAACTGAAAATGGTCTTGCCATAATTCCGTACTTCAGAAAGATTAGGATGATTCTGAAAGTTATGGTGTGGGTTGTGCTCCATTACAAAAAGCCCATCCGGAAGCAGCAGTTTTTTTTGCAGAATAAGATCCGGCAAGGTGTCAATCGTCGGCAAACCGTAGGGAGGGCCAGCAAAAATATAGTCCCATTGTCCCGTGGCATTTTCAATAAACCGGAAGACATCCATTTGAAATATCTTGATATGGGATTCTATTCCCAGTTTCTGTGCGGTTTGGCGTACAAAACGCACCGCATTCGGGAATTTATCCACATAGGTTACATCTTCGCATCCTCTGGAAACAAATTCGTAGCTATGGCTGCCTGTACCACCAAACAAGTCGAGCACTTTGGATTCTTCAAAATCCATAACATTGTTCAGGATGTTGAATAGTGCTTCTTTGGCTTGATCCATGGTAGGGCGAGTCGGCCAATTGTCGGCAGGCGGATCAAATCGCCTGCCTCGAAATTTTCCTCCAATTATTCTCATAACAGCAACTCTGGTACTTGTATCGGTTAATTATCGTAGTGTATTTTGTTATTAAATCAATGTCAGGTCAAACCAGTAGTGTGCTGGGAGGGTTTTAGCCTCTGATGGAAGTTGAAACCCAGCGGGCAAAGGGGGAAAACGCATCGGCCTTATATACCGAAGCAATAGCCTGAAAATTTCTGAATCTTCGAGTAGGGTTCCGCTCAAGGTAAGTGGTATGTCCAGCGGATTGAGATCAAATTGTTTATAGGCTAGCAGAACATAATAGAGCAGATCGCTGGGCTTTCCAAAATTGAATGCGTTGAAAAAAACCAGGTTTTGACGTTCAAAAACGGCAATTTGAACCTTTTGGTTACATAAATTAGCGAATACGGCATAACCCTCTGCCGGCGCCAAATTTTGATATTCCAGTATAAGCGGGGCAGCGGTGTGGCGGATGTTCTGCGTAGAAAAATATTGCCCGCAAAGGTTTGTCAAACCTTTATCTGCCACCCAAACCAGGTAGCAATCAATTTTATCCAGCTTTTCAAAACCATAGCTTTGCTCAGCATCAACCCGGAGGAGCAATTGAAAATATTGTCCTAAATTTTCAGGATCGAACAAGCGGCTCGGCACCAGGGTTGAGTTGGACAAAGAAAGTGCGCAAGATTTAGTTTCAAATTGCAGATCAAACAATCGCTCTGATCCAAAAACCCTGCGCATTTCTGGCTCCAGAGCCTGAAAACTGGGCTCATTGCCAGTTATCTGCCAAGACTTGAGCGCCAGTATCCTGGATTCGTTTTTTACCAGAAGTGAAATGCCATGAAGGCCCACAACCATGCGCAACGCACTGGATGTAGCCACTGATGGAGTCAAAGATTCAGATTGGAAAGAAAAAACGGGCATCAAAAAATTAGGCCGGAAACCCGAAACCAGCGGCAAAGATGCACAACCGTTTCAAATTTATGCTCATTTACTAAGCATTCGTAGCATTCGTTGCAGCAACGGTTATGCCAATCCGACAAGAACCATTGTACCTTGCCCCCTCCTCAACTATCATTGTTTTTGCGGTGATATTGCCCTCTATTATAGCCGTATCCATCAAATGAAGGGCCTCTTTTATGTGAATGTCCCCTTTTATCTTGCCCTTTATCGCAGCGTTGAGCGCTACAATATTTCCTTGGACATAACTCCCGTCGCCCATTACAAAGCGCTTATCCACCTTGACCTCGCCGTGTATGGCGCCATCCAGCCTTACATTTTCGCCGCAGTTGAATTTTCCGTCAATCGTGGTTCCCTTGGCAATGACTGTTGTGGCTGCGCTGTCTTTATCGTTTATAGATGGATTGGCGAAGTTTCCTGGTTTTGAATCTTTTGTATTTGATCCGAACATTTTATCTGTTGATTTTGATTATTTGATTGATAACCTAATTTTTCTGAATGGTTGGCGAATCCCCGCTGCATTGTAGTACAAAGAATCGTGCCAAAAACTTGTCAAACTGCCACTACATTTGCGGTTCCATTATGACGACCATACTTGCTATTGAATCCTCGTGCGATGACACTTCTGCAGCCATTGTGCGCGACGGAATTGTGCTCTCTAATTGTATAGCCAACCAAAATGTCCACGAATTGTATGGCGGTGTAGTGCCAGAGCTCGCATCCCGGGCGCACCAGGCAAACATAATTCCGGTGGTAGACCTGGCGCTAAAAAAAGCTGAAGTCGCCAAAGAAGACATTGATGCGGTGGCGTTTACCAGAGGGCCTGGTTTGCTTGGATCCTTGCTCGTAGGCACATCATTTGCAAAAGGATTTGCCCTGAGCCACAACTTGCCGCTCATTGAGGTAAATCACATGATGGCACATGTATTGGCCCATTTCGCTGAAGACCCAAAGCCGAAATTCCCTTTTTTATGCCTGACGGTGAGTGGCGGCCACACGCAAATTGTACTGGTACGGAGTTTTTTTGACATGGAAATTCTCGGCCAAACGCTTGATGATGCAGCAGGAGAAGCTTTCGACAAATCTGGCAAATTGCTCGGATTGGGCTATCCTGCCGGGCCACTCATTGACAAACATGCACGCGAAGGCATTGCACGATTTCCGTTTCCGGAACCAAGCGTGCCTGGCTTAGGATTTAGTTTCAGTGGCTTAAAAACAAGTATTTTATATTTTTTGAAAAAAGAAACCGCCGCCAACCCGAATTTTATCCAGGAAAACCTCAACGACCTTTGCGCCTCCATTCAAAGCATTATTGTGACCATACTATTAAAAAAGCTCCGCAAGGCAGCCCGCCAATTTGGGATAAGAGAAATTGCCATAGCAGGTGGAGTAAGTGCAAATTCAGGCCTGCGGAAAGCATTGGAAGAGTTGGGGCAAAAGGAGGGTTGGAATACTTATATCCCTGCATTTCAATATTGTACGGATAATGCTGGTATGATTGGGATCACCGGATATTACAAGTATTTGGCAGGAGAGTTTTGCGGGCAGGATGTGGCGCCCTATGCCAGGCAGTGATTTTATTTAATGTGTATATTTCATAAGGAGGAAAGAGCGTGTTTGAATTTCAAATCATCCTTTTGACATTGTGTAAAAATCTTTTCCATGGACAAAATCAGACTCGATTTTTTTGACATTGTTGGTTATCTCGTGCCAGGTACAGCACTGCTTTTTTCCTTATGGGTAGTAGCCGATCCAGGTGTAATATCTTTAACAGATTTGTATGATTTTGTAAAAAAGATAGATACCAAAACGCTATTCGTTTGCCTTGGAGCTGCCTATATTATAGGCTTTACGCTTCATTTTGGAGGATCTGCACTGCTAAAATGGTGGGGATTGAGAATTCAAAAATTTGCAAAAAAAGTTAAGCCCGCTGAGCAGCGTGATAATGCTGATTCGGGGGGGGCGGAAGGGGAATTCGCTCAAAAGGGCCTGCAGGAGATTCCCAAAGATAAAGATTCGGAATTTTGGGCATTAATTCGAGAAACTGGCGAAAAGCACAATGGAATGTTGGAGCGCTGGTGGTCTTTTAAGGCCTTGACGGCTAATTTGTCTGCCTATAGTTTAATTTCGGTGGCGCTTTTAGCCTATAAATGGGGGGCAACTTGCCAAATTGACTGGCTTTATCTCAGTTTCTTTTTTCTTGTCCTTTCCATTATATACCTCATTAGAGCTGAAAAATTCAACAGATTATTAAACAAAGACGCTCTGGGAGTTTACAACGCACTGGAACTATGGAATAACAACCAGTCTAAAGATATTAAAGAAGCATGATTGTTTTGAAAGGCCATAACCCATGTGCCGTAATTTTTCTGTTCTGCCTATTTTTCCTTTCCTGTGAACAACAGCCCTACCAAATGGGCGAAAGACTCTATAAAACCCATTGTGCCAATTGCCACATGGACGGCGGGGAAGGCTTAGGAGCACTTATTCCGCCTTTAAAGGGTTCTGATTACCTTGAAACACACCGCGAGGAACTTGCCTGCCTAATACGGTATGGATTAAAGGACACTATTGTTGTGAACGGAAAAATATACGCCGAAGTAATGCTCGGAAACGATAAACTCAATGACATTCAAATTGCGAATTTGGTAAATTTTATACTGAATAGTTGGGGCAACAAAGTAGAATCGGTGACTTTTAAGGAGGTGGAATCGAAACTGGAAGGGTGTAGAAACTAGTGCTAAAATTGCCCAACAACGACGAAACGCATACAATAAGCTTCTTCCCAATTGGGCATTGGCGAATCTGTTGCTACTTTTGGGCTGATTTCTATCACCCTTCCAAGAACCTCGTAGGTTTTAAAAACCTACGAGGTTTAAATGAGGTTTTCACTGACACACAAAAATGAAGCAAGCCCTCATCTTATTGGCTACCCTTGTGGCGGCCTTTTCGCTCCGCGCCCAAACCCCTGTCAACGACGTATTTGATTGCAGCACCATGGTAAACCTCGGCGAAGCTCCTGCTTGTCAGCCTACGGTGTACACCAATAAAAATGCGACGCCCAGTCTTATCGCTACCCTTGACACGGTGTCTTGCTTTCAAAACACCACCGCAGCGCGGGATGTCTGGTTTCGATTTCAATGCCCGATCAGTTTGTTAGACGTGCGTGTAACCATAACGGGAACCGGGACCAGCCCCATAGTCAACCCTGAATTTGCCATATATCGAGGCAACTGCTTTTTTAACGGCTTGGTGGAACTTCATTGTGTGCGTTCCAATCAGGGCCAGATAAGCACCATGCTGGATCTTTTTGGTCTCTCGCCTGGACTGGATTATTATATCCGGGTCTCAGACTGGTCTGCCACCACAACGCCAAACTGGGGCGATTTTACCGTTTGTGTAGACAGCATCCCGCCCATTGTGAATATTACGCAAGGCGGTACTTCATTGTGTGCGGGCACATTATATGACTCTGGGGGTGAATTTGGCGATTATGGCCCAAACGAAGACCACACGTTTGTAATTTGCCCAGACCAGCAATCCGAGTGCATCACTTTTAGTTTGGAATATTACAATCTGGAGCCAACACTTGATCCTTTTGGAAGTGGACAAGGCGACGAGTTGTCTTTTTTCGATGGCAAAACGACCAGCGCAGCCCTGCTTGCTTCCCTTGACGGTACAGGGTTTTCGCAAGAAAATATTACAGGCGGCGGAGGTGTTTGTTTCAATATTCAGGCAAAAAGCGGTTGTTTAACGGTGTCGTTTGAGTCAGACGGATCTGTGCAAGAGTCTGGCTGGAAAGGCAGTTGGCAGTGCAATAGCGATCCCTGTGAGCCAACCCTGACCATGAGCATAGATACGACAGATATTACTGCCGACACAATAGTAGCCGCCATTTCGACGGGAGGGGCCATTGTGACAGTTACAGATATTCGATGCGATTCTACACAGTATGGAATATTCAAATTTGCTACAGAAAGCAATGACTTGAATATGGAAAAGGGTCTGATGCTTACCTCAGGCAGGGCAACCAATGCTCTTGGTCCAAATAATCTAGTCAATCCGGGTACAGTTATTCAGCCACTGGGAGATCCCGGCGATGCAGACTTGAACTATTTGTCAAATTTGTTTGGGAGTGGAAGTGAATCTCACGACGCCTGTATCATTGAACTGGATGTGCTTGCGCAAACCAATGAGGTAGTATTCGAGTACGTTTTTGGTTCGGAAGAATACCCGGAGTATATCTTAAGCGCACAAGGATACAATGATATTTTTGCTTTTCTTGTCTCTGGCCCGGGTGTAGTAGGCGACCCTAATTTGACCAACAGCGCTCTGAACATTGCCGTTTTGCCCAATACCAACACACCGGTTCAAATTGATAGTGTGAACAATCAATTTAATTGGCAATATTACCGCAATAACGAACTTAGTCAATCCATTCAATATGATGGCCTGACCTCTGACTTTCTGGGGACGAAAAAGAGCCTTACTGCGCGAGTCCCGGTTACACCTTGCAATACCTACCATCTCAAACTCGCGATCGCCGATAGAGGAGATGAATCCTTTGATTCAGGGGTGTTCCTATCCAACATCAAAGCTGGGTCACCTGAAGTGGCCATTCAATTTGCAAGCGGTATTGACTACTTTATTGAAAGTTGTTCTGGAGCCAATGACACCATGTTTATCAAACTTTTGAAAGCTCCAACCGTGGCCACTACCTTTAACATCAGTCTTGGCGGTACGGCGACTTTAGGGCTGGATTATTTGTTGAATATACCAAACACCATTACTTTTTTACCGGGACAAACCACGCTCGCCTTTCCAATCATACCAATGGGAGATATGCTTGTTGAAGGCACAGAAACAATTCTCTTCAATATATCCCGCAATTTCGGCTGTGGGGAGGTTATTTTGAAAACCCTGGTTGCAGAGATCAAAGACGGAGTTGAAGTGGTTGTTTCAGGCGGTGATACACTAAAAGTTTGTAAGGGCGATTTTTTGCAATTACAGGCAACTGGCGCTACTTCTTACCTATGGCAACCAACTTCGGCGGTGAGCAATGCTTATATTGCAAACCCGGTCACCTCCCCGACGCAAAGTTTATGGTTGAGCGTGACGGGCACCGTAGGTACTTGCATAGATGTAGATTCGGTCTTTGTCAGGGTGGTTGCGCCAGGTATTGCTGTGACAGCACTTACTCCTACTAAGATTTGCATCGGTGGAAGTGTAGAATTGCAGGCAATTGTTGACCCTCCCGGTACGCCGCTAATGTGGTTTCCATCTGTTGGACTAGACGACCCCAATAGCCTTGCCCCAGTTGCAAGCCCTTCATTCCCGGTTACTTACTCTGCCACTATTACCCTGGACGGCTGTGTGGCCCAGGATTTTGTGACCATTGATGTGGACACCTTGCATTTTCCTGTATTGATTGAAGACACCGTTTTATGTCAAAATTACCCGGTGCAATTGGCAAATTTGCTGAATACCACTACACAATATGAATGGACGCCGAGTGATGGCCTTAACGATCCAAATATTTCCGGACCAATTGCGCTGGCAGACCAAACGACCATCTATACCCTGGTGGCAACAAGCCAAAATGGGGCTTGCAGCCAAAGCGCTAGCGTAACAATCACCATTATACTGGCTGATATTGATATTTTTGGAGAGGACTTACACCTGCTTTGCCTTGGAGAAACGGATACACTTCAAGCGACCGCAATCCCTTCTGGTTCTCAAATAACATGGTCTCCTCCCTTTTTCCTGAACACAGCATCAGGATCAAATGTGATTTCATCGCCCACAGAATCAATCACTTATACAGCAACTTACAGCGTTGTAAACGGAAACCAAACTTGTGTGGTTTACGACTCGGTTCATATAAAAGTCGATTCACTGCCAGATCAGGCGATACGAAGAGTTTTGGACAAATCTATTTATTGCCAGGGAGATACGATTTACCTTATTTCCAATGTTTATGAGCCAGCCAATTTCCCTGGAATTGAACACACTTGGCTCCCTCATGGCACTTTTTTAACCCCTGAAAACCTCTGGAATTTGGTTATTCTTGCCACTGATACTTTTACCTATCAAAGAGTTAGTCAAATTGGAGGTTGTTTGGACACAGCAGATATTTATGTGCCTGTTTTCATCCCGCCCACGGTATCGGCGGTTGCGGCGCCACCTTTTATTTGCCCGGGAGCTTCTTCGCAAATTACAGTCACCGTGGTTCCAAACAATCCTGATTATGAGTATCAATGGGACCCAATGACAGCCGGGTCACTTTCATGTCCAGATTGTTTGAACCCAGTTGCCAGCCCGGTGATGACAACGCTTTATCAGATCGGAATCAAGGGGCTGCCCTGCCCGGCTGGAACCAGCGTAGCTGTTTTTGTGGAGCAACCACCTTTGTTAGAACTGGCACAAAATCCTGTTCTATGCTCAACTGGATCAGTAGTGCTGAATAGCAGCAGTCAGTTAGATGTGACCTATACCTGGACCCCAAGTACATTCTTGGACGACCCAAGTTCTGCAAATCCTGTATCCTCAGCAACCCAAAACATTACATATCATGTAGTGGCCCAGGGACTTAATTGCAGTTCAGAAGGTGATGTGACCGTAAAATATTATAATGCCAGCGTAAATGCGGGCCCGGACCAGATCGTGTGTGCGGGAACAGATGTAACATTAACTGCTACAACTTCCGGCGATCCTGGCACATTGATCTGGATTCCAGGTAACCAGACTACCAATATCATTACGGTCAGTCCCGATACTTTATCTGTTTATACCGTTTCATTACAGTACGGTGAATCCTGTAGCGCCCTTGACGAAGTTGCTGTTGATGTGATTCCCTTGCCGGAACTCAATTTCAACCCAAATACCAGCATTTGTCAAGGCCAATCTGTAGCGTTAACCCTCCCACCGAATGGCCCGGGGGCTTACCAATGGTCTCCATCCACGGGCCTCAACAACCCGAATATACCCAATCCCATTGCCACGCCAACCGATACGATCACTTACTCCGTATCTGCCAGCAATCAGAACTGCGCGGTTCAGGGATCCGTGACTGTTTATGTTGCAAGCTCCAATATCAATGTTGGAGCGGATCAAACCATTTGTTTTGGTGAAACGGTCACGTTAAGCGCGACAGTCGCTGGAAGCCCGGCTGACAGTATTATCTGGATGCCTGGCCATAGGATCGGGAATAGTATCCAGGTTTCTCCAGTATTGACCAGCACGTATACGGCTACGCTTTATTTCGGAGTTAATTGTACCGATGTAGACGCTGTGCAAGTAATTGTGTTTCAACCTATTATTCTGGACCAAATACAGGCAATCCCCCATCCCAAAGACTCTATTTGCGAAGGGGTTGTGGCGAAACTAAGCATAGATGTAATTGCCGGGAATGTAGAAAACTTTCAATGGACTGCCAACGGTGTGCCCATCCCAGGTGCAACACTGGATTCATTGGATATTAGTCCGCAAGGAAGCACTGTTACTTATACTGTAATTGCAACGGATGCCAATGGTTGTACAACTGAATCGGAGTCGTTGGAATACAATACCAAACGATGCTTTGAATTACCCAACGCCTTTACACCCAATGGCGACAACGCGAATGACACATTTAGACCAGTTTTGGTGGGCGGTAACGCTGAAGTGACCAAATTTCTTATATTTAATCGCTGGGGACAAAAAGTATTTGAAGCCACTTCAGGTACAAAAGCCTGGGATGGACGCACCGATGGGAAGGAGGCCCCCAGTGATGTTTACGCCTATCTTATGGTAGTGCGATTCGGGAACGACGAAGTGCGGGAATATCATGGGGAAGTGACACTCCTGAGGTAGGATAATTGGGTTAATCGATCAATTTTTTCCGAACAAGCCAATCGGTTTGGGCCTCGTCGCCCAGCCAAAAAGTTTTTGTTCCAAAAATCTCGAAACCAAAACGTTCGTAAAATCGCAATGCGGGTGGGTTTTCCTGCCAAACACTCAACCAAATCCAATCCGCCTTTGCTTCCTGAGCTTGCTTACAGGCAAAATACAGCATTTGCTCCCCTATCCTATTGCTTTGCAAGGAGGGTTCTACATACAAGCGTTCTACTTGAACCGTTTGCTGACTGCCCAGTTCTTCAGGGTGCGTATCAAAATTTAGTTTAAGATAAACTGCCAGGGTTTCCCCCTTCCATCCAAGCCAAAATTTCGAGCCAATGTGCCCCAGTTCTTCCATAAATTGTGCTGTCGAAAATGCCTTGGCACAATATTCCTCAAAACGCTCAGGATCATTATCGGCTTGAAAAGCGATGCGAAATGTACGTTCAGCAAATGAGCGTAGTGGCTCCAGGTCTTCGGAATTGGCTAGCGTGATGCGCATGCTAACTGAAACTTTAGATTATCCAAGGGTCGGTTGCCGCTATAGAATTGCGACAACCGACCCCTGGTTATTTTATCAACTTTACATTTCGGGCAATAGGCTCTCCCCGGTCGTTCTTGCTGAGGGTGAATTCAACCACATCTCCTTCGCGCAAGTCGTTGAAATCCGTATCGATCAAAAACGAAAAGTGGAAAAAGAGGTTATTTGTCTGTGGAAAGTTTACAAAGCCATATCCATCCTTTAAGCTGAAGATGGTACTTCGCATGGTTTCTCCGTCTTCAACAACCGGCGTAACTTCCCCTTCTTCAGCTTCTGGAGAAGGGGAAGTTAAATTGCGCTTTCTTTCCACAAAAAGGCGGTTTATTGGAAACTGCGGATCATTGTCCTCCGTGATAACATCCTGCATAGCAAGTGGATACGTCACTTCTTCCCATAGCGATTGGGAGGTAACCGTGCTTCTCCTGCGTCCTTCTTCGTCGTAAAAATCGTAGTCCCAGGCAAAAAGCATCACCCGTACGCCTAGTGTGTGGAGTTTCCGAACCAAAGGCACAAAATCTGTGTCGGAAGCTATGAGTACCACCACATCAAATTGTTTGTGAAGTGCAAGTTCAAATGCTTCAAGCGCCATCCAAACATCTATGCCGCGTTCTTGCCGTTGGCCATAATAAGTGGTCCTGACGGGCAGATAATGGGTGGTAACTCCCTCCATCATCAAAATATCATCAAATAGACGGTCGTAAAACAGTCGATTCCCTTCGGTGCTTGCTTCCTGTGCTGAAAGGCGCCCTCTGAAATAATGGGCGTCAACAATTTGGCACAGGTGCATATCCTTCTGCTCTTCTTCTGCAATTTTATGCCGAATAAAATCATGGAGACCTGCGATGCTAAGTCGGCCTCGGCGTTCGTGATGGTAGGCGTAGTAATTGGAAACGTGGAGAAAATAATTGCCGTCGTAAAAAACCCCGATTCGGGTCAATTTCTTTTGAATATCAGACATTTGTGTTTGAAAGTAATGAACTAAGTTGCAACTAAAGCATTAAGATTGTAAGCACTCGATTCCAGGTTCACAGTTTTCTTTTTGTTCCGGTGCAATCTTCAGGCGGTAATGGATAGGTATAATTTTAATAAGGGTCTTGATTCAGGCGCAAAGGACGGTATTTTTGACCATTAAACAAAAACCAAGTGCCAGCCTCAATATGAAATATCTTGAAACTGGCACTCTTTTTAAGTCAAACTATCTGGAAGGACTATCCCATCATAATTTTTCAAAATCTTTGAATACAGAAAACTTAACCGCTTCCACCTTTTCTCTGTACTCCTTCCATTGAGATTCAAAGAGTGCGTTTACATTTTCCACAATTTTTTCTGTTTCGAGTTTTGCCTTGGCGATGGCCGTTTGCGCGGCAGCATTGGGTGCGGCAGGTCCTCCTTCTATGTATCCGAATGCATTCCAAAACCTGGCATTTAGAACTTCAGGGTTCCGCTGGATTCCTTTTGTTTCTTTATGTTGAAAGAATTTCTCTTTCAAAACCGCAATGGAGTCCTTTATGGTTGATCCTAATTTGTTGACTTCCTTTTTCAAACTATCAGGTACATTAATAAATTGGTTTTCAACCAGTCCGATTGTTTTTTCTGCTTCTTTTAAACGTTCATAGGCCTTTGTAGCCCGTTCCACCGTTTTGTACAAATCCCTGATAGCATCATTTTTGGCGGCCAGTTCAGCGGCAGAATGATCAAGACGCGGATCGCCTATCACATTTACTTTTGCAGAATCATGATAGCCCATATAATCCGCTTTTACCCAATATTCGCCGGGTAATACCGAAGGACCTCCTCCTGGTTCAAGTTGGTCCGGGCCCGGTTCGTTTTTGCTGGGGAATCGCACGCCTTTGGTGTCCTTACTCCACCATATTCTGCTTGAAAAAGCAGAATCCAGTTCGGTTTTATAACGCCGGAGTGTGTCTCCATTCATGGCAAGAATAGTTATGGTCGCTTTTTCTTTTTTATTTTTTTCAGCAGATTTACCTGTACCGGCTTTAGCCTTCGCTGGTTCCGAGGACGTTTCACCTCGTTTTGTATTTTTTTCTAAATCTTTTCCCTTTTTTCCTTCTTCGCCTTCTTTCTCTTTTGGTTTTTCTGCTTTTTTAATGCCCGGTTTTACCCAAACAGGCACAGAAACCGCCGTGCCTTTGTTCTCTCCCTCATAAGTGGCGTCCACCGCAAAACGGGGTCCATCGAAGGAGCGGAATTCGGCAAGAATTCCCGCCTGTGCCGGGAAAAGTTTAAAGTTTTGATCGAGCATGGCTGCGCCCGAACGAGCCAGTTCCCGCAATGGGGCCAGGTTGTCCAGTATCCAAATGCCTCGTCCAAAACTGCCAATGACCAAATCGCCATCCCTTTGCTGGATCTTTAAATCATAGACAGGGACACTTGGAAAGGATTCGCCTGGGAATTGAACCCATATTTCTCCATAATTGATAGAAACATACAAACCATGGTCAGTGCCCAGGAAGATCAGGCCAGGCTGCTCGGTATCCTGTACGACAGAAAGGCAAAAATTGCCTCCGTTCGAAGCATTGGCGGTTGGCAAATTTTTAGCTGAGACCAACCTTCTCCATTTTTTGCCAAAATCAGTAGTGTGGTAGAGGTAAGGCTGCCAATCGTTTTGACGGTAATTGTTGAGGACTACAAATGCTTCTCCTGCATTTGTGGGGGAAGCCTCAATAGAAGGAATCCAGGCGTTTTTGGGCGCATCGGGCAGTGATTTGGCAAAGTTTTCCCAAGTCTTGCCGTTGTCTTTCGTCAGTTGAATGTTTCCATCGTCTGTACCCACCCATACTACCCCTTGCTGGACAGGGCTTGGATTGATAGCAATGACAGTGCAATGATTTTCGGCATTGGTCGCATCAAAGGTTAAGCCTCCGGATATGTCCTGATGCATTTTGGACGTGTCATTTGTAGTCAGGTCTGGGCTGATGATCTGCCAATTCTGGCCCAGGTCAGCAGAGTAATGAACAAATTGTGACCCGAAATAAATGCCATGAGGCCGATGTGGGTCTTGTGCAAGGGCTGCGTTCCAGTTGAACCTAAGTTTAGTTACAGCATCAGGATGCAGTGGTTTCAAGTATTTGGTCTCCCCCGTTTTGCGGTCCACAAGTCCAAGTTCGCCGCCTTGCGACTGCGCGAAAACGTAACGAGGGTCGTCTTTCCTTGGCATAGTCTCAAAACCATCACCAAAATAGACCTCCTGCCAATCAGAGTTGCGGATTCCACCAGACTTCCAAACTGCCGAGGGCCCAACCCAGGATCCATTATCCTGCAAGCCACCATACACATTATAGGGCCATTCGTTGTCGGTCTCCACATGGTAAAACTGCCCCACAGGAATGTTTTCTGCGTAACGCCAGGTTTTGCCGCCATCGAGCGTAATATTTAAGCCCCCGTCATTACCATTGATGATGTAATTGGAGTTATCCGGGCTTATCCAAAATGCATGGTGATCAGGATGAATGGTCCACCCTGCCCATGTAGAAAATGTTTTTCCACCATCTTCACTTTTTGAGATGAATGTGTAAATTGAATAAACCCGGTTTTCATTTTTGGGATCTACATAAATTTCAGAATAATAAAAAGGCCTGTCACCTTGGCCTTTATCGGCCATTTTTTGCCATTTTCTACCTCCATCCATGCTTTTATAAAGTGCATTCTCTTTGGCTTCTACAAGGGCATACACGATATCAGAATTACTTTTTGCAACGGCTAATCCTATCCGCCCCAAATCGCCTTCCGGAAGTCCATCTTTATCGGTCCTCTTTTCCCAGGTTTCGCCGGCATCATAACTCACATAAAGCCCTGAGCCTTTTCCCCCACTTTTGAAAAACCATGGCCAACGGCGATATTCCCACATGGCTGCATAAAGTTTGTTGGGGTTTTGCGGATCTGCAACCAGTTCCGAACAACCCGTTAAATCATTGACATACAATACTTTTTTCCAACTTTTACCCCCATCAGTGCTTTTAAAAACACCTCTTTCCTCTGTTGGGCCGTAGGTAGAGCCAAGTGAAGCGGCGAAAACCACATCCGGGTTGTCTCGATGCAACAACACGCGGTGAATTGTGCGTGAGTTTTGCAGCCCCATACAGGTCCAATCCTTTCCACCGTTGATGGTTTTGAAAATGCCAACACCAAAATTTTGGGAGTTTCTAGGATTGCCCTCGCCGGTGCCAACCCAAATTTCGTCAGGGTTACGCGGGCTGATCGCAATGCTGCCCACACCCTGAGTTGGGGCTTTGTCAAAAATTGGTTCCCAGGCTGTGCCGCCGCTTTTGCTTCGCCAAACACCACCAGAGGCCGCGCCAGCATAGATGACTTCGGGTTGATTGGGGTCAACGGCGATCGCGGTAATGCGGCCAGACATAGCACCCGGGCCGATATTGCGTACGTGAATAGTTTTCAGGGCCTCCGAGCTGAAAGCAGGTCGGTTTTGACCTAAACAGTCACCCAGCATCAGGTAAAAAAATAGCAGGAGGGAAAGGGGCTTAAGTGTAGGGAGGATCGAGTTTTTGTGCATCTAAAGTTGTTTTATGTGCAAAACTGCGAAAATCAACCGAAACGAAGATTTTACAGGCAGATTTTCAGACGATTTTAGATAAAACAAGGGTTTTCTGGAACTTTTGTCCAAAATAAGAAACGCTGGGCGGCATTTGCTACCCAGCGTTTCTTTGGTCACAATATTCGAGAAGACTACCGAGCAACGTTGAGTTTGGCCACAAAAGCACGACCATTCAGCTTATTTTCTAATCGTACAAAGTATGGCCCAGGTGGTAGTGAAGAGACGTCAAGAAAATAAACATTGACATCCTGCTCCACACGCACATTGGTGGCTGAAACTAATGACCCTCCCAGGCTGTGTAAAGTGAGCCGAGCCTCAAAGGCCCCACCAGTATTGCTGAATCCGATCTCTGCCTGAATGCTTGCCGGATTGGGAAATATAGTCAATGGTTTCTCCGTCAGGTAATTATCCTGGGTGCCAACTGTCATGGGCAAGTAGCAATCGGGACTGACCACTGCTGCTGAATCCACGAGCGGTATTTTTCCGAAGCCTTCAAACATGGTTTCTGTAAGCACTTCTTCGTTAGCGCCGAGCCAATCTTGAAGCAGGGTCGTAAATACCTGGCGATAATCAAATTGAGCGCCTTTCAGCTGGTTATCATTGGTAAGGTCCGAAAGGTTAACATTGGTGCCACGCATGCCCGCAGCTATGTTTTTGCCAAATACAAACATGGGCGCCAAGGTACCATGGTCAGATCCAATAGAGCCGTTTTCTCGCGCACAACGACCAAATTCAGAAAAAGTACACGCCGTTACCTGATCAGCCAGGCCGAGTCCTTCAAGATCGTCCATAAAATTCTTAACGGATTCTGCAAGGTCAAGCAATAGATCTGCATGGTCACCTACAGAGGTATCTCCCTGATTCACCTGAGCATTGTGCGTGTCAAAACCTCCCACTTGGCACAGGTAAATTTTGGTCTTGCAACCTCCCTTGATAAGCCTTGCCACCGTCTGAAGCTGGGGCGCAAAGCGGCTAACGTTAGTAGTAGTGTAATTTGTCAAATAATTTGACCCGGCATTGAAAACCTCTGAGATTCGCTGTGCATACAGGCTGGTGCTTTGCTCCACACCCATAATAAATTCAAGTTCTTCCCCATGTTCTGAATCCGGAACATTAAGGATTGGGGCTCCGCCAATGGTTTGTATCAGGGAATAAAAGCCAGCAGCATCCTGACCGCTCAGATTAATGACGTTTTGGTGTTGGGACTCAGTATGGAAACCAAGTGAAGTGGTTGGGTCGCCAACCTGGATGCCAAGTGGGTCGGGCATATTGGCTGTCGGCACGCCAACCACATCTGGATAAAATGCCTGAAGGGCACGTCCCATCCAGCCAGATTTTATGTTATTGTTGTTCAAGCTGCCATCACCACCGCTCAGCCAAAGGTCAGTTCCCTTGAAATGGCTTTGATTCATGCTTTCATAACCAACACCCTGCACAACGGTTGCCCATCCTTTTTCGTACAATTCCTTGATTTTGACAAAAGAAGGATGAATTCCAACCTGATCCTCGTTGGCTAGCGTGCCATCCAAATTAATGAAATCGTTTTCGGCTATTCCAATTGTTGGGCGAAGGTTGGCGTAGGTGTCATATTGGTTTATGGGGATGATCGTATTCAACCCATCATTGCCGCCTTTAAGTTGAATCAAAACAAGGACGCGGTCTTCTACGCCATCGCAGCTGCTAAGCAACCGGGCCATTTTACTGTTGGCAAAAGGGCGCAAAGGGTGGCCGTTAACCACAAAGGGAGTTACTGTCGCGGCCGGAAATATTTTGAGAAAATTTCTACGTTTCATAATTTTTATTGATTTGTGGTTTCCTTAGAAGGTTTGATATTCAGGCGAATACAAAATGGCTTTGATGAGCCTTTCAAGTGCAAGGGTTACCTCGGTAGCATCATTGGTATTCAGGTAATTCTGCCATTCGTAGGTCCAATCGGTTGCGGGTAAATTGTCTAGGAAAACCTGTACATGAAAATAGTTGAAACGGTCTGAATCCACAGCTTCCGGCAATAAGTATTTGAGCAAATCCTCCACCAGGGTTTGGGAGTCAAGCGCGTTGGAAATTGCCCCGCTATTTTTAATCCATGGCGCGATATCGATCTTGGTGCCCAAGGGCTGTGCGGGTTGATTCCCTATGGTCAGTTTGCCGCTCAGGAACATTTCTGCTACTTTGTAACGGGTAATAATGGTGCTTGAATTAAACCATTGACGACTGTAATCCGGCTCGGAATAATAAGCTGGGTAACCTGCCACATCAGAGGCGAAAAATAGCGGAAGGTTGGCGGTGCCAAATGCGCGTTGGAGCATACCGTTCTCAAAGATCTGCCGGTAAATATTGGTGGCTGTCATAGGGTCGGGCAATGGCATGCCAAAGAATGACATGGTTTGGTAGTTCAGCTCCAAAGGCGACTTGATCATGCCTCCAATGATTTCGTCCACATTGTCAGAATCGTCCGCATCGAAGAAATGCTGGCTTTGGAAGAGTTGTTGAAGAACGGGCTTTACCTCAAAATTGTTGGCAATGAGCGTATTGGAGAGGGGGACGATGATGTCTGTCTCAATTTCCTGTGTAATGTTCCGACTAACAAAGGTATGATACAGCCTGCGGCAAAGGGTTTTGGCTGTTTCTGGCTGGGCAAAAATCATATTAACGAATGATTGCAACTCAACCCACATGCCCGCCCCGTTGGAAGCACCTTGAATTACGGTGTTGTTGAATTTAGACGAAAATGTTTTGCTGCCCTGTTTATGCTGGCCGAATTGCACATCGCCACGTGGAATTCCTGTTTCTACATCTACGACATCTCGATTGAGGCGAGTCCGGAACCCGGTAAATACTTTGGCAGCCTCCACAATGTCGTCTTCTGTATAGTTTGTATAATCACCGGGTCCAATTTGAGGTCCCTTGCCGATTGTAAAAAGCTCAAAATATTCCCTGGCGAAATTTTCGTTAGGATTGTTTGAAGTGTTCTGTTGGTTGTTCAGATAAACCAACATGTTGTTATCTACCACGATCTTGTAAGCCAATTTTTTAAAATTTCCCAAGGCGCCCCAACGTAGGAGTTGCAGGTAATCAAAAAAACTGGAATTTCGTGCCGTGTTAGCAGTGGTCTGCAAGAATTGGTGAAAAAAGAACTGCATTTTATGGCCGATACCGGTATCGCGCAATGCCTCATTGCACCACCAGGTCATTACCCAGCGGCGGAGCACAAAGTCTTCAGCAGGTGTGTTGATGGGACTTCCAGGAAGGGGCAAAAGCCAGGTTTGTACAGGCGACCCTTGTGTTGCAAGGTCTTTATAGATCGGTTGGCTAAGTTGCAATGGATTTAACTGCAACAAAGAACCTATGGCTTGCGCGGCGGTCTGCCCGGCCATTTGATCCACTTTGGGCTTCGTGAAATTGTAACTTACACGACGCAACAGGTGTGCCGCTCTGCGGTGGCCCAAGGTACCTGTCAAAGGAGAGAGTGATGCCATAAATCGGAAAGATTTACCCGCCAAAGCCCTAAATTGGGAAGGACGGTTAAGGTGAAAAGTGAAATATTACAGGTTTTTAGGGAATAGTACCTCGGGTTTGACAATAACTAGGTACCTAGGTTTAACGAAGCGTTTGATAAATTTTAAAAGTGTTTGGGATTGGCCTGAAATAGCAACAGCGGTGCGACAGGTTTTTACCCATCGCACCGCCGTTGCTGTAAACTTCGTAGGTTTTAAAAACCTGCGAGGTTTAGCGAATATACTAACGAATCACCGTCAAATCGCCTAGTTTTCTTAACACGGTACCATTCACCAATTCCAATTCAATTTGCCATACATATACCCCCGGGTTGACCAATTTGCCTCTAAAACGGCCGTCCCAATTGAGTGAGGCATCACCTGGCATCACATTTTGAGCTTCATGTAGCATGCCGCCCCAACGGTCGTATATTCTGAACAAATTCACCTTTTGCACAGCAGGGTTGAAGCCCAAAACGAGATTGGCGTTCTCTCCGGAGCCGCCCATTGCGTTGGGTATATAAACCCCTACAATTTGTTCCACCATCAAAAGCATATCGTCTGTGGCCACGCAACCATTGATATCCTTGATTGTGAGCACATAACGGATAGACTCAAGAGGGGTTTGGACAATCGGATTGGGGCAGCTTAGGCAACTCAGGTAGGAACTGTCGCTCCAAGCCCATTCTATTGGAAACAATCCAGCAAGATTTATTTGCAAAGGCAGCGAAGCACCCAATTGTATCGAAGTGTCTGCTGGAAGGCTCAGCGAAAGTTTGGGTGGCTGGTGTACTGATACCGAAAGGGTGTCATCGCAACCATATATGTCCTGACCTATCACAAGATATTCGCCGGCTTTTAAATTTGAATATTCATAAACCTGCGAAAAAGGCCCGTCATCGAACTGGAAAACCATCGATGGGTCATTTGTTTCAATCATAACAGAGCCGGTAGATTCATCAAAACACTTTACGGAATCTACCTTCGCGGAAAAGACTATCTGCGGATATTGGTCAATTACAAATGATTGAGATTCAGTACATTGGTTGCCATCTGTAACTGTCAGAGAGTAGTTGCCTGCCGAAACATTATCAACAACTTGCGAGGAGTTGTTGGGAATACTCCATTCATAGGTCAGCGGGATTACCCCATTGGTAATGTTGGCTGTAAGGGACGCGTTGGCTTCTCCGAAGCAGGCTGTTGTTCCGTCAATTTCTAACTGAATTTGAGGATACACAAACAGGCTGACCACTTGTGTAGAGTCACATCCATTGGAGGCGATAAAATAGCCTGGATAATCGCCGCTGGTGGTTTGTTGGGTGCCAAACACATTGGAGGAATCGCCAAAACAGATCATTCTTGACTCATACAAGAAAAAAGTATCTCGTGGTGCTACCCGTACCAGCACCGTTGAGTCACAGCCTGTACTTGCAGTGAGGTAAAAGGTCATTTCTTCCTCGGCTGCAAGGGTGGTGTTGTTGATTTCTAAAGTAGAGCCCAAACAAACGGAGGTGTCCACCGTAATGTTAAAAGTGCCAAAACCCGTGGGGTGCACTCGGACAGAAAATAAAGAATCACAGCCATTTATGGTTTGAAGCTGGAAAAAATGACTGCTATCCGGTTCGATCGTCACACCGTTCCAAACAACCGTTTGACCGGAACAAATCGTAGTGTCCACAATATAATCGTAGGTTTCAAAAAGTGAAACCAGTACAGTATCCCGAGCTGAGCAGCCATAAGAATACCCTGCATGCAGGGTTACCAAAGTAGGTGAGGCTGGTTGTAAGGAAACTGTTGCGCAGTTTGTACAACTTAGTGCAATGCCTGCATCCCAGGTGTAATAATCAAACCCGGTTACCGAGAGAACTGCGGAATCTCCTGGGCAGACGGAAAAATCCTGACCTATTTCAACAACTGTGCTGGTATTTAAACTTACAAGAATACTGTCAGTTTGGATGTTCTGGCACACATCGGTAGCCGTTACTGTGTAAAGTCCGGGGCCTTGTGCCAGGAATACTGAATCCGTAGTCCCGTCCGACCAAACCCATGCAATTAAGTCCTGGCCATCCGCTTCCAACATCATCGTACTCAAGTCACAAATGGAAGTGTCTTGACCTAAAAACACGGTTTTTGGCTGATATTGCAAATAAAACGAGGCAATATTGTTTTCAAAAACACATTCCCCGATGCTCGTGACAGGAAAATCGGTGGACAAATTAAATGGGGGTGGCGAGGAGTGGTCATCATTCAATACCAGAAAAACAGAATCATTGGCAATACGCGGAATCCGGATTGTCAGTGTGTCACAATCTCCTACAAGAATTTCTGGCGAGGCAGCAATAATTCCAACCCATTGCGCACTGCTGGTTTGGGGATTTCCCGTGTATGCTGAAATAGGTGTATTTTGAGGAAAAATATTGTCACCAGAATTGCACAATTCAACCGTAAGTACGATCGAGTCTTGTTCACAAATCGGCATTCCAATCAAACTGAGTGTCGCATCTGGAGAAGGAAAGTTTGGATTGGAATATTGATTCATAAAGGTATTAAAATGCCGTTTATCTGCCACCAAATGCTGCTGTTGCTGTCGGCGGGGTACGCTTAGGTCGTCGTTGATATTCGTATTATAATAGCCATGTTGATTCCAAACGGGTCGGGCCGTTATGTTGGGAGCGCCTACCACCTCATAAGCCAGTACGGTGCCTGTAAACGGACTGCCATTGGTGCCGCATTCAATCAAAATTTCAGTTTTCCCATCTGCATCAACGTCCAAAACAAGCGGGTTTTCAATATGCGTAAAACTCAGGCAAACATCCTCCCAATTAATATTTCCGGTAGCCCCATCAATGATCTGCAATTTTTCTTCACTTCGGTAAATAATGTCTGAGCTGCCATCCCCACAAAAATCATATACACTGGTGCAAGTGATGGAAGAAGGGTCGTTCACAGAATTTATCCAAAGGGTAGTGAAGTCATTGCGCAGTGCATAGACCCGAGGATGCCCCACGAAACTGATGTCAGGCAAGGTGTCGTTGTCGAGATAGGCCACGTTTACCCTGGAAGCTCCCTCACTCCAATTGTTGAGCAAGCTGAATTCCCGCATGATAGTATTGGACTGAGCATCCCAAACATAAACGGTATTCTGTCCTGCTTTTTGACCTTGAACGATCGCATCCAAATCCCCGTCGTTGTCAAAATCAGCCACACTGGTAAAGCCGTCTGAGAAAGGCGCGGGGGCAGACCTTACGGGCAAGACCAGGCCTGTGAGGAGGCTCACAGAGAGCACCTGGTTGCCGGCCACAATTTCAAGTCCCTGACATCCAAAACAGGCGTTGTCAGGCAATATATCTGCTGGCACCGTAGAAGCAAAAGAATAACCCACCGCTACCCTTGCCGGGTGCTCGCCGTCTGAAACAGAATTGCCACCGGACGCTAATAGCGCTCCGGTTTGGCCGCTAAATACTTGATTTCCAATGTTGATCTCCGGCAATCCATTGTAGTCAAAATCAGCAATATTGGGTATTGCGAAGCGGTAGCGGTAATCATAGCCGACCAAGGAAGCACTTGCAAACTTGAGCGCTCCTGTATGCTCATAACAGTATAATTTTCGGTCTTCGCCAACAATTACAATTTCGCCGAACCCATCGTTGTCCAGGTCTGCAATGGCTGGAGCAGTGCCTCCAGGCCAAGTTGTGACGGTGTTAATGACCTCAATTTTTATTTGCCCGGTTGCGCCGTTCAAAATGTAGAGATTAGCTGAATCTACCCGGGTTGTTATTACTTCAGGAATTCCGTCTGCATCCAAATCTCCCGCTACTAACGGCGAATAGGTGCCTGTTTGGGCGTTAGAGGTCCATTTTGTTGCTAGGGAAACAGGGCCACAAGGAGGAAGAAACTGGCAGTCTGGATTGCAGGCAGTTGTGTAATAAAAGGTGTCACAGCCTCCAGTACAGCTACAATCTGTGTCAAAGCAATCAATCAGTCCGTCTCCATCGTCGTCTAGTCCGTTACTGCAATTTTCTACGTTCTGGCTGTGAAGTAAAATTGGAAGGAAAAAGAGAATGTTGAAAAAAGCGAATTTGAAACACTTGGTCGCCGTAATAGTGTATGTTTTCAATGCCATTAGAAACTCGGTTTTGGTTTTGTCGATCGCAAAAACGATGGATTCCCAATTTTCTTCCGCTCGACAAAGCGATTAACATTGCGTTGTGTAAACCTCGGAAATAAGGACGGGCTGATTTACTTGGGGCAGGGATTAAAAAAATGCAGGACAAAGATGAGAAATGTGTTTGATTAAATTGCCTGAATTAAATCATACTGGGTCACTATGTGCATTCCTCCAGAACGATCTGTAGCGATAACGGCTGGGATATCCTTGGAAATATAACGATTGAGCTGACTGATTGGCAAGTCGTCTTTTACGATCGGAAAAGCCTGGCCCATCACTTGGCGAAGTGGTTTTTCAGAATTGTTCAAAGGATTTTCTAAAAGGAAGTGCAGCACTTGGGTTTCCGTGATCGAGCCAACTACATTATCTCCTTCGAGCACGGGCAATTGACTCAAGTCGTGTGATTTCATCAGATTAAATGCATTTCGCACTGAATCGTCTACTTGTACGCCAAAGAACCGCCGATCTTTTTTCCGGGCGATCAAGTCACTGATCTTCAATTCTTCTTCCAGAAAACCTCGTTCGCGCATCCAGTCATCGTTGTAAATCTTTCCTACATACCTGCTGCCATGATCGTGGAAAATGAGTACCACCACATCGTCTTTTTTTAATTTTCCGCGCAATTGCCAAAGTGCGCCCATGGCGCTTCCCGCTGAATAACCGAGCAGGATGCCTTCTTCCCTGGCCAGGCGTCTGGCCCACAGGGCTGCATCTTTGTCTGTTACTTTTTCAAACAAATTGATAAGGCTGAAATCAACGTTTTCAGGAAGAATATCCTCTCCGATACCCTCCGTGATATATGGGTATATTTCTTTCGGGTCAAAAACACCTGTCTCATGATATTTTTTGAATACTGAGCCATAAACGTCGGCTCCCCATACCTGGATATTCGGGTTTTGTTCTTTCAAATATTTGGCGGTGCCGCTCACCGTGCCGCCTGTTCCAACCCCGACTACGAGGTGTGTGATCTTCCCGTCGGTCTGTTTCCAGATTTCTGGCCCGGTGCTTTCGTAATGTGCCTGTCGATTCGAAAGATTGTCGTACTGATTGCACCAGAATGAGTTGGGAATTTCTGTGCTCAGCCTCCGCGCAACGGAATAATAGGAGCGCGGATCATCAGGGCCAACATTGGTGGGGCAGACAATTACCTCTGCTCCAAGTGCCTTGAGCATATCTGCTTTTTCCTTGCTCTGCTTGTCGGTAGTGGTGAAAATGCAACGATATCCACGCACACAGCCAACCAGGGCAAGCCCCATTCCTGTATTACCCGAGGTGCATTCAATAATAGTGCCTCCCGGGCGCAGATCGCCTCGAGCTTCAGCGTCGTCAATCATTTTAACTGCCATCCGGTCTTTTATACTGTGACCCGGATTAAATGTTTCAACCTTTGCCAGTACCAGTCCTGGAATGTCCTTAACGACGCTATTGAGTTGAACAAGGGGCGTATTACCGATGGTTTCCAGGATATTTTTGCAATAATTCATTGAAAATTGATTGGTGACCAAAACACAGTTTTGGTTTAATTATTTATCGATTGAAACCAGATTTGAATCATAATCACTGAATAATATCTCCATATTTTCCGCCATAAATCAGCTCCCGTACATTGTCAGAGGCAAGGAATTCATGGGGAAATCCCAGTTTGATTTCGCTGGCAGCATCCAATTCGCGAATCGATTTTTCAGGCAAAACAAAATCGAGGCAACCGAGTGAATTATTTAGCTGGGCAGCTGTACGGGCCCCAATAAGTGGTATACATCCAATATCGGTGTCGCGTTGCCGTGTCCAATTTATGGCTACTTGTGCTGGTGAAACTCCAAGTTTTTCGGCCACTTTTACCACTTTCGCTGCTATCTTGTTGGCCCATTCACTTCGCCGAGCGCTTTTTTCTACAATCCTGCCCTCTTCGCCCCGAAGGTATTTCCCGGTCAATGCGCCTCCGCCCATTGCACCCCAGGGTGTGACCGTCATTCCGAATGCTTTAGCCATTGGCAGCAAATCGCGCTCCGGGCTGCGCTGCAAAAGCGAATACTCTACTTGAAGGCCTGCAAAGGCGGTCCAATTGCGCAGTTCCGCCATGGTATTTGATTGGCTGACTACCCAGGCCGGAGTATCAGAAACACCTATATAAAGTACCTTGCCACTGCGGATAAGGTCGTCTAAACCACGCATCACCTCATCAGTTGGTGTCAGATGGTCCCAGGCATGAACCCAAAGGAGATCAATAAACTCAGTATCAAGTCGACGAAGGCTTTCTTCCACCGAGCGCATCATATTTTTTCGATGGCTTCCCGCAAAGTTTGGGTCGCCCGTTTGGTCGCGCAAGGTGTATTTGGTTGCTACTACAAAGTGATGGCGCTCCTGCTTTACAAACTCGCCAAGCCAGCGTTCGCTGCAGCCTTCGGTATATCTATTGGCCGTATCTACAAAATTGCCGCCTCGCTGGGCGTATGCATCGAAAATTTTTTGACTTTCCTCTTTATCAGCCCCCCAGCCCCATTCGGTGCCAAAGGTCATGGTGCCAAGGCAAAGTTCAGATACACGAAGACCGGAACGGCCTAATAGTTTATATTTCATAGGCGATGTTGCCGGACATAATTTTGAAAGCGTTCAGCATTAATTTTATGCGCAGCAAATGTCTCCGCAAATGCATGGGTACCTGATTCGTCTGGCTTTGCACAGAAATATAGGTAATTATGTATTTCAGGGTTCAGCACTGCATCCAGGCTTGGAATAGAAGCCATACTGATCGGGCCAGGTGGCAAGCCCTTGTACACATAGGTGTTGTAGGGCGAATCATAGGTGGTATGCCAGGTGGTGACTCTGCGTGTGGTAAAGTCTCGGGTGGCAAATACACTGGTTGGATCTGCTTGCAATTTCATCCCAATTCGCAAGCGGTTGAGATAAACGCCTGCAATGGTTGCTTTTTCTATATTGGCATTGGTTTCACGCTCCACAATGGAAGCAAGTGTGTAAACCTCCTTTTCGTTCAACCCTAAAGCCGCAGCCTTTGCACGGCGATCGTTCTTCCCCCAAAAAGCATCATGCTCTTTTACCATTTTATTGATAAATGCTTTTGGGTCGGTATTCCAGTACATTTCGTAAGTATTTGGAATAAAAGCCGTAATGAGTGTTTCTTCAGTGTAGCCTATTTCGCGAAGGAGTGTTATGTCGCGAAACTTGCTGAGCAGTGCAAAAGAATCAGCTTCGATAAACCTGGAAACCTTGCCGGCTATTTCCTCAGGAAGACGTTCATTGTTGAGGACAACCTTGACGGGGGCCTGCTCTCCAGTGCGAAGATGCTGAATAAGTTCTCTGTTGGTCCAGCCAGGTTCAATTTTGAATCGACCAGAACGCATTTTGTCTTTTCGGTATTTCATTTGCTCTGAAAGCCACCTGAAATTCACCTCGTCCGTGACGACCCCGTTTTTTTTCAAAAGCCGTACTACATCTTCAAAAGTAGCACCTGTGGGGATGCAAACATAGGGATCGGCAAGTTCGGAAGGCACAGCCGGGAACCAAAATCCCTTAATAGGTTCCCAGGCAAAATAGAGGCAGCCCAAAAGTGCCACCAATAAAAAGGCCATAATACTCAGGCGAGCGGAGGTTTTTTTTGATTTCATTTTTTCGTACCTAATTGGTTGGGTTTGAATTTCTTGTAGAAGTGTGATTTTTTTCATGGCAGGTATTAGGTTGTTCGAACGGCAAAGTTAACAATGAAGTTTAGTTTGTTAAATTGATTCAGTTGGAAAACTTTGCTGCTGCGAAGGACTTAAGGCCAAAATGCTGTCAATCCAATTTTGTGAGTTTGAAAGCAATTCATTTGGAGAATCGGCGCTGAGTACAGGGCCATATACGAGTTTGACCGCAATTTTCCTTTCACCAAAACGTCTTATTGCATGGCTCAGAAAAGTCTCATTACCAATCCAGAAATCTCGTTTATCGGAAAATACAATGGCAACCGGTACAACCGGAATATTGGCCTGAACTGCCAATTTAAAGGCTCCGTTTTTAAATGGCAATGTGCCGGCACTGCCAGATGTGGTACCCTCTGGAAAGATAATGACTGAAAAACCAGACTCAATCTTATCCTGTATCTGACGAAGGGTGCTTGTTCGACTGCCGGCATTTTCCCGCCTAAGATAAAGTATGCCTGCCATTTTAGCACCTTTTCCGATAATTGGCCATTTGGCCAGTTCTGCTTTCGCAACCGGATATCCAAATATATCACACAACAAAATAATAGGGTCAAGGTAAGAGCGGTGGTTGCTCACGATCAGGCAGGGGGAGTCTGGTGGTGAGCCTTCCGTTTTTATACACAATCCAACGCCTCGGAGCAGATTCCTTGCCCAACGCCTACGTATACGCATAGACCTTCGTACATCATTGCCACACAAATGATTGCGCAGCCATATTTCTGCTACTATAAACCAGGTGTAAACAACGCCAAATATTAATCGAGTCAGGAGTCGAATGGTTTTCACGCAGCGAAGATCGATATTAGGGATATATTAATATTAATATTTTTTGGAGTCAAATTTTAAATCTATGAATGTCAAATAGTTAGCATAAAAAAGGTGCCCACCAAATTGGCAGGCACTTTATAAAATCGATTTCAGAGAATTTGATTGTCAATTTTCATTGTGTGGACACCGCTTCTCGAAGTTCTTTAAGCGTAATATCCATGTGTGAGGCATCATATATGCATTCCTCGCCCACAATAAGTAAAACCTGAGGGGATTCATGATGTACTTTAAAAATTTCAGCTAATTGAAGCGAAACCGGGCGAAAAGCCAATACATCAAGAAAATAGGCTTCAATTTCCCCGGATCCAAAGTCCCAGTCGTCTTCGAGGCGATATTTTGCAATGCCGCAAACATGACAGCGATCGCTGTGTTTGAAGATAAGGCAAGGGACTTCTTTTGACCGATTTTTAACGATCTCTATGTCTTCAAGTGATTGGAGTGGCAGCCAATTGATTCCCATTTTTCTTTACAAGTCAGCGCCTGGACAGCCGTAGCCCCTGTGACAAGATTCGAGGATAAAAAGTGCTGCCATAAAGGCTAATGCGAGAAATTTTTTCCAATTTTTCATAAAAACAAATTGCTTGATTTCGGTGTGATTGACGATGGTTTGAAAAAGCATTGGGTGTAAAACGGACCTGGGTGTTTGCTTATTGTTGCAAAGCTTGTGCCAGCCTTAAAATCACGACATGGCCCCTACCCCATTGCTGCTTTTACAAACGCTACAAAAAGCGGGTGTGGGTTCACCACAGTGCTTTTTAATTCAGGATGAAACTGAACACCAACAAACCATTTGAGTTCAGGGATTTCCATGATTTCTACCAAATTAGTTTCTGAATTGACCCCTGAAGCCAACATGCCGGCTTTTTCAAAATCAGCCAAATACTTATTGTTGAACTCCCAGCGGTGTCGATGCCGTTCATTGATTTGAGAGGTTTTGTATGCCTCCAGGGCCTTTGTTTTTTTCTTTAAGGTGCACTCATAAGCTCCAAGCCGCATGGTGCCGCCTTTTTGGGTAATGCTCTTTTGTTCGGCCATCATATCAATAACAGGGTGTGAAGTATCTGCATTCACCTCCGTGCTGGCGGCATCTTTCAGTTGCAGGACATTTCGGGCAAATTCCACGCACGCCACCTGCATCCCAAGGCAAATTCCAAAAAACGGAATGTTGTTTTCACGAGCATAGCGAATGGCTGATAATTTGCCGTCTATTCCACGCTCACCAAAGCCTGGCGCCACAAGTATTCCATTTAGACTAGCCAATGCCTTGCTCACGTCTTTATAACTCCCTTCTAAATCCTCGGCATGTATAGGCTGAACGAGCACCTTACACTCATTGACCGCCCCTGCATGCACAAAGGATTCATATATTGATTTATATGCATCGGGCAATTCGTTATACTTGCCAATAAGCCCGATCCTAACTTCGTGGAGCGGGTTTTTCAACTTGCCTAAAAAGTTTTTCCAGGTGCTGAGGTTGGGCTCTTTGGTATCTTTCAGGTGTAATTTTGAAATAACGACTGTGTCCAAACGCTCCTTGAGCAAAAGCAAGGGGACATCGTAAATCGTTTCCGCATCAATCATTTCAATTACAGAAGAGGTTTCCACATTGCAAAATTGAGCCAATTTGCGTCGAATGTCAGGGCCAAGTGGGTGCTCGGTCCGACAGGCCAAAATATCGGGCTGTACACCAAGACTAAGCAGTTCTTTTACAGAGTGCTGGGTAGGTTTTGTTTTAAGTTCCTTGGCCGCTTTGAGGTAGGGTATCAGGGTCAGGTGAATCGCCAGCGAGTGTTCCTTTCCTAATTCCCAGCGCAGTTGGCGCACAGACTCAACATAGGGCAGCGACTCAATATCGCCCACGGTGCCGCCCAATTCAGTCAGCACAATGTCGTATTGTCCGCTTTGTCCAAGCAAAAGCATCCGGCGTTTTATCTCATCCGTAATATGGGGAATAACTTGAACTGTTTTGCCTAAAAATGCCCCGGAACGCTCCTGCTCGATCACGGTTTGGTAAATCCTTCCTGTGGTCACATTATTGGCCTGCGAGGTTGGTATGTTTAGGTACCGCTCATAGTGCCCGAGATCCAGGTCGGTCTCGGCACCATCGTCGGTGACGTAGCATTCGCCATGCTCGTAAGGGTTGAGCGTGCCGGGATCAACATTGAGGTAAGGGTCAAACTTTTGAATGGTGACTGAAAAGCCGCGCGCCTGAAGCAATTTGGCGAGACTGGCACAAAGGATTCCTTTTCCGAGCGAAGAAGTGACGCCGCCCGTAACAAAGATGTATTTCGTCATAGAATGTTTTACTCGTTACGGGATGCAAAGGTAGGAAAGGGATTGAGAATGCAGGGATGGCTCCAGAAAAACTAAATTATAAAATGCAAAACAGACCACCCGAGTTGTTCAAAACCGACATGAATTGCTTATTTTAAGATTAAAAACTGGCAAGCCGCTTTGTTTGCCATAAATGAGTCTAGAAATCAACTTTTTGCCCGAATCGAAAAAATGTTATTTTTGTCACCTTGAATTTTTCTCAAATCTGATTTCCATGAAAAAAATCTGTTTATCTACTTTACCCGCCATAGCACGAAGTGCGAAGGCGGGTGTGCTCGCCATAGCACGAAGTGCGAAGGCGGGTGTGCTCGCCATAGCCCTAGCGAAGGCGGGTGTGCTCGCCATAGCCCTAGCGAAGGCGGGTGTGCTCGCTCTCATATTTTCATCCACACTTCCTGCCCAAATCCTCCAATTCCAAGCCCGCGGTGTTGGCGGTGGCGGCGCGCTCTTCTTCCCGCGTGTCAACCCCGGTAACGACCAGGAATTTTATGTTTCCTGCGATATGAGCCAATTGTTTCACACCACGGACTTTGGAGATAACTACACACAAATCCCGTTTCAAACCCTTCAGGTGTTTGGTGCAAATTCTACTTATGAATGGACCATAGACCCAAATGTGGCCTATTGCAACCACAACGACGGCAACAATGGTTACCCGGTGCGCACCATGAACGGTGGCCTTTCCTGGCAGCCTCTGCCCGGTCACGATCCAAACAATGAGAATGTATATCGAATGGCCGCTAACTATGAGAAGCCCAATCAGTTGCTGATCAATTATTACGGCGCTATTTTTATTTCCAACAACTTTGGGAGTACGTTCCAATTGGTAAAACAGGCCGCCAACAACGGCGTGGGGCTTATCATGGGCGGGACTTTTTTTGATGGAGAAAACATTTATATCGGTACCAATGAGGGCATTTTCCGAAGTACGAATGGTGGAAATTCTTTTGCCCTGATGGCCACCAACGGAATTTCCGCCGGGCAAATTATCTGGAGTTTTGCCGCCGGGAAAAGTGGCAAAACGACCCGTTTTGTGTGCATCACCGCAGATGCTTCTGATGTGTATAATGGTGTAATGCCCTGGGAATACTGGGGTTTTGCCAAAGGGGTATATGTCATGGACAACGCCTCCGGCGTATGGCAGTCGAAATCTACAGACATCGACTTTGACAACGATTTTGTGATGTACGCTGCCATGGCCTGGAACGACCCCAACACGATCTATTTGGGAGGCAATGACAATGCTTTGGGTGCACCACTCGTCTTTAAATCGAGTAATGGCGGAACCGCCTGGGAAAAAGTATTCAGAAGCATGAATAACGAAAACATCAGCACTGGCTGGAGCGGCTTTGGCGGCGATAAAGCCTGGAGTTGGGGAGAAACCTGTTTTGGCATCAGCGTGGCGCCCTTTAATTCAGGCAAAGTGCTTTTCAGCGATTTTGGATTTGTGCATGTGAGTGACAATGGCGGGGACGACTGGAAACAGGCCTACCTGAAAGTCCAGGACCAGAATCCCGCAAATGTGCCCACCCCGAAACGAAAACCCTATACAAGCATCGGACTCGAAAACACTACGGCCTGGCAATTGCACTGGCACGACCAAAATGAAATGCTCACCGCCTTCAGCGATATCGGTATGATCAGGAGTACAGATGGTGGTAACCGTTGGGGTTTCAACTACACAGGATTGTCGGTCAATTCCGTTTATCGAATTCTTGAGTCTCCGGCAAATAATTTCATGTTGGCCGCTACTTCTTCCATTCATGATATGTACCAAAGCACCCGACTTACGGACGCGCTATTGGACGCCAACGACAATTCGGGCAAAATTTTCCATTCCAGCGATGGTGGCAGCAGCTGGCAATTGCTTCATAATTTTGGCCATCCCGTTTTTTGGGTGGCCAATGACCCAAATTCACCTACCAGCCTGTATGCCAGCGTGATACATTACGGCGGAGGCGGGGCAAACATGAAAGGCGGCATCTGGCACGGGACGTATGGAGGTGCATGGACCCAACTTCCTGCTCCTCCCCGCACAGAAGGCCATCCAGCCAGCATCGTGGTGTTGAATGACGGCAAAGTGGCATGTACCTTTTCCGGGCGCAGAAATGCTTCCGGGACATTTACACCCAGTTCGGGTGTTTTTCTCTACGATCCAGCAACGAATACCTGGGCCGACCGCAGTCACACCGACATGTATTATTGGACCAAAGACATCGTGATAGATCCCGCTGATGCAAGTCAAAACACCTGGTATGTCGGTGTTTTCAGCGGCTGGGGTGGTGCGCCCAATGGGAAAGGGGGGTTGTATCGGACAACCAACTGTGGGCAAAACTGGACCAAACTTACAGGATCCAAATTCGACCGAGTCACCTCTTTGACTTTCAATCCTTTGGCATTAAATCAAGCCTACCTGACCACTGAAACTCAAGGGCTTTGGGTCAGCAATAATATGAACGCCACAACCCCGGATTGGAGCCTGGTGGAATCCTATCCTTTTCGGCAGCCTGAACGCGTTTTTTTCAATCCGTACAAGCCTTCAGAAATATGGGTGACGAGTTTCGGAAATGGCCTCAAAGTGGCGCAAACTACCTCATCTACCTATGAATTGCCTGATTACTCACCTTGCCTGCGCGTATGGCCAAATCCAGTCGCGGACGGGATGGTGCAGCTAGAATTGCCAGAAGTATTGGCAGACCAAAATATTGTGATTTCGGATGCTATGGGCCGGGTGATTTGGCAGGGTCAGAGAAAATTGGGGGTGCAAATTTTGGAATTGAATGTTCAGGGATGGGTTTCAGGGATGTACATGGTTAAATGCGGCGCAGAAAGTGGTTGGTTTATCAAAATCTGATTGGATTTTATTTCACACAGATGTTACACAGATAACTCGCGCAGATGTTACGCAGATTTGATCTGTGTAACATCTGGGTGAAATAAAAATGTCCAGCGGGATAGATCAGCCCTTAAATTCAAACAAATCCGCATCTGCCAAAAACGGCAATTGTTGCCGGAAGTTTCGTAAATCTTTTAACGACAGATCAATCGTTTCAATGCCTTCTTTCCCATCTGAAATATGGGCAAGCGATTGCCCTGAGTAGTCAATGATCGCAGAATCGCCCGAATATTCAAACCCATTACCATCTGCCCCGGCAACATTCACCCCGATCACAAAGGATTGATTTTCAATGGCTCTTGCGGTTAACAAGCTGCGCCAATGATGGGCACGGCGATTAGGCCAATTTGCAACATAGAGCAAGACATCATAGTAAGGATTCAGGCCCCCCACGATTGAACCAGTAGTGTTTCGGCTCCATGCCGGGAACCGGAGATCATAGCAAATTAAGGGGCATATCCGCCAGCCCATCCAATCTACTATTAGGCGTTTTTTACCTGCTGAAAAATATTCGTTCTCAGTAGCCAGTGTAAAAAGGTGTTTTTTGTCGTAGAAATCAAATTGGCCGTCGGGACGCATAAAGACCAGTCGGTTGAAGTATTTGCCCTCATTCTCGCAAATAAAACTCCCTGTCACTGCAGCATTCAATCGCTGTGCATTCTCTAAAAGCCAATTCATGGTACGGCCGTTCATTGGTTCAGCAAGGGGTTCAGCATTCATCGTAAAACCGGTCGTAAACATTTCAGGGAGCACTACCAAGTCGGTATTGCCTTGTAATGATGCAAGTTTTTCCCCAAACATTCTGCGGTTTGCCTCGGGTTTTTCCCAGAAAAGGGAAGACTGAATAATTGAAATTCGCATTAGTGATTTAAAATTTAGAAGCAAGATACAAATCAATTATCCTTCTTAACTTTGACAATTATCTAAAAATAGACTTTTATGAAATCTTTTGCCTTTTTGTGCCTGTTGCTCACTTTTCAGACTTTGCCTGCCCAATCCGACATTTCCTGGTCGCAAATCATTCCGGTCGCCTCTGGTCAATTTGACAATATGCATCCAAGGGTTGTTCTAGATGGGGCTGGCAACCCCTTGATCATTTGGGGAAACGGGAACACCAAGCAAGTTTTTTTCACCCGTTGGACCGGAAACGGCTTTGCCGCGCCGGTGAATTTGAATCCTGATGTTATCCCAATATTTGCTGCCTCCTGGTCTGGTCCAGATATTGCTTCTCATGGAGATACTGTATATGTTGTGTTTAAGGAAACACCGGAACACACCAACGGAATTTACCTGGTGAGATCTTTCAATGGTGGTCAGAGTTTTTCTGATCCTGAACGTGTTGATGCGATTGGGGATAGCATTTCAAGGTTTCCTTCAGTAAGCACCGATGCATTAGGCAATCCATTGGTAGCCTTTATGAAATTTGATCCGGGTTGGGGAAATGCCCGATATGTATTGACGAGATCAAATGATTATGGCAGCACATTTGGTACAGATATTCTTGGAAGCAGGTTTTCAGGTGGCGATGTTTGCGATTGTTGCCCCGCTTCCGTGACCTCTTCAGGCAATACGGTCGCTTTATTGTATCGAGACAATCTGAATAACCTCCGAAATAGTTGGACTGGAATCTCTCTTGACGCTGGAAATAGTTTTGCCGGCGGAATTGAAATTGACAAAACGGACTGGACCATTAATGCCTGTCCATCAAGTGGGCCAGACGGTGTGATATATCAGGATACCTTGTATTCGGTTTTTATGAGCGCTGCTAGCGGCAAAGCGCTCTGTTACCGCAGTCATTCCTCAATCAGTGGACTGCAAATAGAATCCATGGAAGCACTTACGGGAAATTTTACTGGTTTGGGGCAACAGAATTTTCCGAGAATTGCAAGTGCCGGCAAAGCAGTGGCGGTAATCTGGGTTCAAACGGCAAACGGAAATACTCAACTCGCGATTCAATTCACTAACAATATCTCTAATGGCTTTCCAGGCGGATATGATGTGCTGGCGCCCAACTATGTATCCAATGCAGATGTGGCGATCTCTTCCAATGGAAAAGTATATGTAGTTTGGGAAGATATGAATACCGGGACGGTTTTGTTTAAGTATGGAGAATACATTGTTTCATCCGCAAAGGAGCCCTTCCGCGATCCTGAAACTTTTAAGGTTTATCCCAATCCTGTGACAAACTCGAATTTGTATCTGGAATTTAGAAACCCTACCGACGAAATGCTACATTACGGCATCTATAATGCTCAAGGTCAGGAAGTTATCGCCGGAAAAGAGCAAAGCAAGGCGGGTATTCTGCAAATAAATGTTTCCGAGATACTTCAAGGCGCCTATTTTATCCGGGTTAAAAACAATGACCAAGCGGCAATTAAGTCCTTTATCATTCAAAAGGAATGATTCAACGTATCAGGGTTACGTGTCCTTGGATAGTTTCGATATATCCATCCTGATATTCTACCTCCAAAAGCCAGACGAACACAGCAGGGTCGCAGGGCTGCCCCCTAAAACTACCATCCCAACCCCTTGAATTGTCATTGACAGGAAAATTTTGGTCCTCATAAATCAATTCCCCCCAGCGGTCAAATATCTTGAAGATCAATACTTTGCTAATCTGACGACTTTTGCCATGGATTACCAGCAGGTCGTTTTCAAAGTCTCCATTGGGGGTAAAACCTGTGGGCACATATACACCACGCGGCTTTTGTACCTGGATACTTATTTCCCCAGTACCCATGCAGCCGTTTTCATCAGTGACTTTGAGTCGGTAAGTGTTTGAAAACCCGGGGGTAACCCAAATTTCCTCGCATTCTGGGGGATTGACACAGGTAAAATTATCCACGAGCGCACTCGACCATTGATATTCTGTAATGCCCACGGCATTATTCACAGTAGATGAAATTAAAAAACTGTCGCCCAGAACAAGGGTCGTATCGATTCCCAGCAACACTTGAATCTGTGGTGGTTGCTCAATCGTGGCGCTTGCGTTGGCAATACACCCATTCGCATCACGTACCTGCAAATTGTAAAAACCAGCTCCCAATGCCAAGAACACGCCACTGCCGCCAAAATTTCCGCCATTTAAACTATAGCGATAAGGTAGGGCTCCTCCAGAGACCAGGATGCGAAGTCGACCGTCATAGGATTCAAAACATTCTGGCTCAATGGTTTCTACGGATATTTCCAATGTTCCAGGTTGCATGACCTCCGCAGAATCCCGAATAATGCAACCGTTTTGATCCATGACTTGAACCCAATAATTACCAGAACCTAGATTACGGATAGAGTCTGTGGTTGCGCCGTTTTCCCAGAGAAAAGTATAGGGTGCTATTCCTCCATTCACGTTTGTCAAGATTACTCCATTGCTGTCGTTAGCACAATTCAAGGCCTGGGTTTGAAATGCTATTGTAAGCGGTGGAGGCTCTTCCAGCGTAATGGCGACCACCGCTGTGCAACCCTTGGAATCTGTTGCGGTAAGCGAATAATTGCCTGCCAATAAATTGTCGATCACCGGCCCCGATTGGTTGTTGTTCCATTGATAATTTACCAAGCCTACGGCATTTTGGACGCCCGTTACCGTAATCGAACCATCAGATGAGCCGTAACATGAAACATTTTCAAGCATTAATTGGACTATTATTTCAGGGGGTGATTCTATATCAAAACTAAGGATGGTCATACAGCCTTGAAGATCCGAAACGGTTAAACGGTAACTTCCCGCAGAAAATCCGCTTACAACCGTGAACGATGATGCTCCGGGCAAACTCCATTGATAATGGTACTGCGTAGAATCTCCCATGCCCAAACCACCCTCCACAAGCACCACAGCAACTACCCCATCTGCACTGGCTGTACAACTTGGCGGAGCATAAGCAACCACTACTTCTATACTGTCAAGTTGTTGAATTGCAACCGTTTGTTCGCCTGTACACCCTTTAGGGTCTGTGGCAGTCACCGTATAAAGCCCAGTAGGAAGATTGGTCGCTCCGCCCCCGATTTGACCATTGCTCCACATGAAGGTGAAAGGCGCCCCATTGCTACCACTTGCCGAAACAGCAGCATCCCCGTCTGTCTCACCCCAACATGCGAACCTGGTTTGGGAAGCCGTTACACTAACTGTGGAAGCCGGCTGACCAATGGTTACAGATGCCGTTGCAGTACATTGATTGGCGTCTGTGACGGTTACAACAAAAATCCCTGCTGCCAAATTAGTAATCGTTTGAGTGGAACCTGCAGCCCCCCAATTGTAAGCATATGGCCCGACGCCGCCTGATGCCGTGGCTGTAGCAGTACCATCGCCATAATTCAGGCAAGAAGCATTGGTATGCGTAATGTTGACCACAAGTTGGGTTGTTTGTGATATACTTGTGGTGCCGGCAATGCTACATCCATTCGCGTCCGTTACGGTTACGGTGTAATTTCCTGCAGGCAAATTTTGGGCAGTTGCATTCATTTGTGCGTTTGGGTCGTTCCACAAATAACTGAGCGGTAGCGTCCCTCCCTGTGCTTGTACGGTAGCACTGCCGCTGGAGCTGCCAAAACACATAACATGTTGAGGTGCAATATTTAATATTGCAAGCGCTTGAGGACAATCCAAGATGGCAGTATAGTTTCTCACGCAACCCGCAAAATCAGTCAGGGTAAGCAAAAATTGTCCGCAGGGAAGGTTTTGAAGGTCTGAATTTGTATTGCCATTGCTCCATAAATATTGATAAGGCTGACTTCCTCCTGACACATTTGCTACCACAGAACCATTCATAAACCCTGTGCAAGTTGGAAATACCAAGCCAAAATTCACATCAATAGGTACTGCCCCAACAATAGCCACTTGATTAACAGCAGTACAGGAGTTTGCATCTACCAAGGTGACTTGATAATTGCCAGCACACAGGTTAGTCGCGGTTTGCACTCCTGGTGGAATGGAATTGTCGTCCCAAAAAAACTGATAGCCCCCTACCCCACCTGATGGGTTTATGGTCGCTTGACCAAGACAATCACCGGCACAAGTTTCCGCCACAACATTTGAAAAACCTAGCAACAATTCTGGCGGCGAACTCACCGTAATGGCGGCCTGAGCAGTACAGGCATTCCAATCCGAAACCGTCACCTGATAGGTTCCTGCTGAAAGCCCTGTTGCCGTTTGCAAGGATTGTGCAGCTGGATCATCCCATAAGTATTGGTATAAAAGTGTTCCCCCCGAAGCAAAAACGGAGGCTTTGCCATTGTTCGCTCCAAAACAGCTTGTTGATTGAGCCTTTATGCTGTCAATCAAAAGTGGGGAAGGTTCGAATACCTGAACGAGCGTAGTTGCTGGACAGAGGTTAGCATCCGTAACCGTTACAAAATGAAAGCCAGCATCAAGATTGGTTGCTGATGGCCCCATCGCCCCGTTATCCCAAACATATTGATACGGCATACTGCCCCCCATAACGATGATGTTCGCAACTCCATCTGAAAGTCCAGAACAAGATACAGAATCCTGGCTTGCCTGAAAAGTGTAAGCCAATGGTTCTGTCAGCGTTACCGTATCAAAAACGTTGCAACCATTAGCGTCAGTGGCAGTCACAATATAACACCCGGCAAACAGGTTGCTTTGCATGGCGCCGCCAAGTGTGGGGCCTCCAAGGCAATCCCGCCAGGCAAAAACAATATTTCCATTGCCTCCGGTGGCTGAAGCTGTGACACTGCCAGAATTGTCGCCATTGCATAAAACATTTGTGCCGGATGCAGTCAACACAATCGCAGGCGGGGCGTTTATGACAAAAAATACGGTGTCCAGACATCCCATTGAGTCAATTACCACCACCGTGTGATTCCCTGCGGATAAAATATTTATGAAATCTCCATTGGGAAACGGATTAAGAATACTGTCCAAGAAGAGCTGGACTGGAAATGTGGCATTTGAAATTGAAAGTATTGCCGATCCTGTAGTGTCATTTGCACAAAGCACATCCGTTGTGAAGAACACGTTGGCAAACATAGTACAGGGCGGAAAATTAAGGCGCCTGTTTATTTCAGCATGGTCAGGTTGTATTGGAATATTGATCAAATCATTAGGAACAGTTTGGATGTTAGGCAATAAGTTTTGTGCTGAAGTTAAAATGGGGGACAACAATCCAATTATTAAGAATACTTTCATGAGCATCGGTTTAGGAGGACAAAAGAAGGGAAAGTTTGGGAATTGCGGTCAGTTAGGGGAGTATTAGGTAGCAGTTAATTATCCAAATGTGTGAATAATGCAACTTGTTTATTGAATTGTGTAACGATCGTAAAAACCGCCGGACGCACCTTTGTGCTGTCAAAATGACGTACATTTAGATACTAAATTCAACACAATTTGAAAAATCTGCTTTTTATCGCTGCTTTTGTCCTGGGTGGCATTTCTATATCTCACTCCCAGGAATTCTCCTTAGGACCTACCCTTGGAGTCACCAATGCATGGCTGCAAGATGCCCCTGGGGATGTCAACAGCCTGATCGGCCTCAATGCTGGCCTGATGCTGGTTTACAGCACGGAGGAACATTGGGGAGTAGGAGTTGATCTTAAATATTCTGGCGAAGGCATGGTCACTAAATTCAGAGGTGTGGAAGCAAAAACACACCTGAATTATGTTCGCATCCCGGTTAAGGTGATTTACTTCTTTAATGAATTCAGCAACGACTTCCGCCCGAAAATCTATCTGGGTCCTTCTGTCGGAATTTTGGCAGGTGGCAAAACTGAACAATTTTTGGAGGTTGGAACCATCAAAGTTGACTCCAAAGATATCTATGAAGGTGTTGACCTGGGTTTGACCTTCGGTACGGGTTTCAATTACCGTGTGGCGCGGCTTTTTATTTTGGGTCAATTTCATTTCAAACGGTCGATCCTGTGCTCTATTGTTCTGCAAAAAACCTACTTTTGCGCCGCCTAGCTGATATCACCAAAGCTTCATTCATTTTCCTTTCACCGTTTCAACCATAAAATTTAAAATGGCAAAAAAACGCATCGCCATCAATGGCTTTGGTCGCATAGGTCGCCTCACATTCCGCAACCTTGTGAAGAACCCCAACGTAGAAGTCGTCGCCATCAACGACCTCACCGATAACCATACCCTCGCTCACCTGCTAAAATACGACACCATGCACGGCCGTTTTGACGGCACAGTTAGTTCCGACGAAACCAGCATAACGATCAATGGCATCAGGATTGCCGGATTGGCCGTAAAAAACCCGGCCGAGCTTCCCTGGGCAGCCATGAATGTGGATGTAGTGCTCGAGTGCACGGGGATTTTTCTTGATAAAGAAAAGGCCGGACTACATCTTCAGGCCGGTGCAAAGCGCGTCATCCTATCTGCCCCACCCAAGGCTGACGATGTGCCTACTTTTGTAATTGGCGCCAATGCTGATCAAATAAAGGCCAGCGATACGATCATCTCCAATGCAAGTTGCACCACCAATTGCCTTGTACCTATGATTGTAACTTTGGATAAAGCTTTTGGCGTGGAACAGTTCTTTATGAACACCATCCATGCCTATACGGCTGATCAAAACTTGCAGGACGGGCCCCACAGAGACCTTCGCCGGGCACGGGCTGCCGGGCAGAATATTGTTCCAACCAGCACCGGGGCCGCCAAGGCAGTCCTCACGGTGTTGCCGCACCTGAAAGGGAAAATTGCGGCACATTCATTGCGCGTTCCGGTCACAACAGGTTCCATAACTGACTGTGTATGTGTAATCAGGAAAACAGCAACGGTAGAAGAAATCAATGCCGCCTTCAAGGCTGCTGCAGATACCAATCTAAAGGGCATTATGGAGTACAATACCGAAGAAATCGTGTCGAGCGACATCGTTCGCAACACACATTCCGTCATTTTCGACGCACCGTTGACTCAGGTCAATGGCAATACTTGCCGTATCGTAGGTTGGTATGATAATGAGGCTGGATATTCGGCGCGTTTGGCTGAGCTTTGTGCGATGGTTTAATTTTATGTGGCTTCACCCTTGGCACTCGAATAATCAATCCAAGTAAATTATGACACTCGATTTCAAAGACAAAAAAGCACTTATTCGCGTTGACTTCAATGTGCCGCTTGACAAGGAATTTAAGATCACTGATGATACCCGGATCCGTGAGGCCCTGCCTACTATCAAGCATATCCTGGAACAAGGAGGATCGGCCATTTTAATGTCTCACCTGGGGCGCCCCCTGGAAAAGTTAAACGCAGATGGGAGTGTCAACAAACAGAAATTTACCTTGATGCACCTTGTAAAGCATCTGCGTAAAAAATTAAAAGTCAAAGTCCATTTTGCCGACGACTGTGTGGGGAAACAAGCGGTCAAAAAAGCCGCTGCCCTTAAACCTGGTGAAGTGCTGCTTTTGGAAAACACGCGTTTTCATCCCGAAGAGGAAGGTGGAAATGAAGCATTTGCGAAAAATCTTGCCGCCTTGGGCGATATTTATGTCAATGATGCTTTTGGAACTGCGCATCGCGCTCACGCCAGCACAACAATAGTCGCACATTGTTTTGACAAAAACCACAAGACTTTTGGCTTTTTGATGGAGCGGGAGATCGAAAATGCAACCCGGGCTATGAAAAATCCCGTCAGGCCAGTTACTTGTGTGACTGGTGGCTCAAAAGTGAGTGATAAAATCATGCTGTTGGAAACCTTTCTTGATTACGCCAACAATATTCTGATCGGTGGTGCGATGGCCTATACCTTCTTTTTGGCAAAAAAAGGTGCTGTGGGGAATTCATTAGTAGAGGCCGACAAGTTAAAAACAGCCAAAGAGTTTTTGAAGAAGGCAAAGGAGGCCGGCGTCAAGGTACTTCTGCCCAAGGATTCTGTTTGTGGGGACAAATTTGCCGCTGACGCAACTGTCCAGGTTTGCCCAAGCAACCAAATACCCAACGGGTGGATGGGGCTTGACATTGGCCCTTCTGCGGCAAGGTCATTTGCTTCAGTGATTCGCAAAAGCAAAACCGTGATTTGGAACGGGCCAATGGGCGTTTTCGAGATGCCGGCCTTTTCCAATGGGACGAAGGTAGTGGCAAAAGCATGTGCTGCCGCCACAAAAACGGGCACCTTCACCATGGTAGGCGGCGGCGATTCCGTAGCTGCCGTGAACCAACTCAAACTCACGAAAAAAGTAAGTTTCGTCAGTACAGGCGGCGGTGCCATGCTGGAATTTTTAGAGGGCAAAGAGTTGCCGGGGATAAAGGCAATTAGAAATTAATTCAACTTAAAAAATTCAAACGATGCTCTTTCCGGTAGCGTAACCGCTCCCTCATCCCCTTCTGCGGCTATATACCATTGTTTAACAATTGCAGCGCCTAAGCTTGCTGTAAAAACTCCGTCAGATGCCGCCGCATCACCATTAGTGCCGTCATCGAAAAGCGGAGTGCGTTTGAAAGCAAATGGACGATCGACCCGGTAATATAGCCATCCACCACGAGTGGCGTTGGTAAGTTTGACCGTAAATTTAACCTTATCGACATCCTTGATAGCCTTAGCTTCAGTAATTATAGGTTGCGACTTGTTGAGAAGCGGGTGCTTTGCCAGCCATTCGGCCCGTCTTCCCATAAGTTGCCCGATTCCAATTACATTGTCCTGCCCAGTTTTCATGGTTTTATCGTAGGCGTTTTGAAAATCTACCAAGGAATACAGTTTTAATGAATCGGCTTTCACCCAGGGTTCCACCTCTTTGCTCATAGCCTTGGCTCGTGTAAGCAGAAGTCCATTTGCAAGGAAATCGTTGTTGATGGTCCGCAAGTGTGCAATGTATAATTTGCGATAAAGCGGATTTTTCAAAAGCCTGGAAATAAGCGGACGCCGAAGGTTTTCAAATTCAGCCAAAGGAGAGTACTGAACAAGTTGATCATCATTCATTTCCTGAAAACTAAAATCGCGGCGCCAGCCACCAAAAGCCATATTTAAGTCCCAAATTATTGGATGACAAACGCCCAAACTATCTGCCCAGAGGTAATAATTATGCGATAGCGAGCCATTGTAGGAGTCCAGATTAACAAGCACGTTATTAAGTGCCAACATCCAAAGCGTTTGATCTACATCCAGGACGCTTTCAATTTGGTCAGTATTCTTGTTGAGTATCTTAATAAGGTTAAGCAAGACTTTCCAGGCAGAAGGGCTATCCGTTTCATAAAAAGCGTCGTAGCAGCCCGCATTGTCGTTCAGGTAAATGAGCGATGCATTTTCTCCTTTTGGGCAACCTGACTGGCTGCGCACCTTTTTCCAATTGTCCGGGTCACATTTGATAATGAAGCCATTGGAGGTCCCGAAGTGCTTTTTAACGAAATTTTCATCTACCGACTCTGAATTTACATAGACTCCCCAGTATTTTCCATTCAAATAAAGTTTGGTAAAATTACACTGCGAAGCTGGCATGTATTTCCGAATAACTTCGTAGGCAACTGGTTCGCGCACAAAACTTGGATCGAGAAATGCATTGGAAAGCTTGACCGTGTTCTGATTTCCTTTAAGTACCTGCCCTTTTTTTTTGAAATCAAGCTTAATGTTGAACGGAAGCTTTTTGAGCGTCTCGTTTCGTGTGCGAAAGTAGGAACTGTTTCCCTTGTATCGAACTCCAACGCTGTCGAATCGCTGACCATTAACCCAGGCTGTCGCGATCAATCTTGCCTCTGGATTGTTTTTTTTGAGGGAATCCAGCAATTTGTCCCAATTTTTTTGAGGAAATTCCAAACGCACTTCCTGAACGCCATTGCCATAAAAATCCTGGGCAAAGGCGTTTGAAGCAAAAAATAAAAATATGAAGGTGAAGAGAGTGTTTCTCATAGATTTGTAGAAAAATGGGCTTACTTGTTCAATTCGCTGAGCTTGATTTTGTAGGGTTGCTTGGTGTAGTTGGCGGGCATAAAATCAGCAGCACCTACGTTTTCAGCAAGGATATAGTAGTCAAGAACCGATTCCGGGCTTTTTGCTTCTACTTGAACGGAAAAGGCCTTAACTCCGGCTGCAAGGCCTGGCAAGGATTCCTCCGACATGGATACCATTGTGTACGCATTTTGATCGGCAAACCTGTAATAAAGGTACATGCGCAAAGGGTATTTATCAGCGCGCGCGCTTATGAAAAATGCATTGAGTTTTTGCGGCTCAAATTTCTCCCGCCCTTTTACCGATATCTCAGAAATTACCGGGGGGAGTTTGGTTAACTCAGGATGGGTTTTTAAAAACCGCGAACGCTTTGTCATTAGTTCTGTCAACCCTGGAATTTTGCTTTTTTTGCCCACCGTTTCACTCAAACTGCGTTGAAAGTCGTCGTAACTGTAGGTTTTGTTCTTGTCTTCATTGAAAGGCACTACGATCATTCCACGAAGTTCCTGGGCACGCATTTCGAACGAGCCGTTCAAGAAGTTATCTTCATTGATCTTGCGAATATGGGCAAGGTAAACTTTTTTGTTCAACGGGTCTTTCAACAATTGGCTAATGAGCGGCTTGTACAAGTTGTCGCTATGCAAAAGAGGGTCGAGGTTCTGCAGCGAACGCAGGTCGAGGTCACTGCCATTCCCGGTATTTTTATAACTTCCAAAGGAAAGGTTTAAATCCCAGTGAATTGGCTGAAAGCGGTTGTTCAGGTCCCGATACAGGTAATAGTTCACGCTATGATTTCCTGTATAACTGCTCAAATTTACCATAACATTATTGAGCGCAAGCATCCAGAGCGCGCGGTCCACATCGAGCACCTGCCCTACATTGCCTGGCTCCTGGGCCAATTTGCGGGTAAGTTCCTGCAATTCTGTCCAACCACCTCGAGAGTCCAATTCGAAGTTGCCTTTATAGCAATCCAGATTGTCTTCGTATTCTAAAGAGCCAAAAATGTTTTGTTTGCAAGTGGCTGGGAGATTTCCTGGTTTGTTGTCCACACCTGCTTTAAACGCTGCTCCACGAGAGCCGCCAAAATTATTTTCAAAGAATTGTTTGTCAATGCTTTCGATATTCACGAAAACGCCTACATATTCTTCGTTGACGTATAATTTTGTGTAGGCTGCCTGGGATGTAGGCATATATTTCGAAGCAATTTCATGAAATAACATCTCCCGTGCCATACTTGGGTCGCGCACTGCAGCAGAAAGTTTGATGGAGGTATAGCCCTGGTGGCTTTGGCCAGGGACGTTCGCGTTCAATTTGATGCCGAATGGGTTTCGCTTCAGCCCTTTTGAGTATGATTTGTCACCCCGAAAACGTACACTGGCCCCTTCATACCGCGTCCCGTCAATTACCACGGCTGCTGGAAGTGCATCCGTGCCATAAATTCGCAGAGAGTCCAGCACAGTTACCCAATCAGCGGTGGGCAGCGTTATGCGAATCTCGCCGACAGTTTTTTTGTCAAAAAGTGGTCGAGAATTTGGATTATTAACGCTCAACTGGGCAAATGCCGAAACTTGCAGTAAAATTGCTGCTGTAAAAATTATGGCGGGGAGTAAAAATTGGGAAAGTAATTTTTTCATGCTCATTGTTTAGAAATAGTATGTGCTTACACAAATTCGGCGCAATAATACGGACATTGCCTGCCTAAGTTATTGCTTTGGTAGCTAAAAATCTGATACGCCTCAAAGCTGTGGCACAATTATTACCTTTGCCCGCTTTTCAAATAATTCCTTTACAACATGAATTTCGATCTGATTGTTATCGGCAGCGGCCCGGGCGGGTATGTGGCTGCCATCCGCGCCTCGCAGCTGGGCATGAATGTGGCTGTTATAGAACGTGAGCACTTGGGGGGCATTTGCCTTAACTGGGGCTGTATACCCACTAAAGCGCTGCTCAAAAGTGCTCAGGTGTTTGAATATTTAAACCATGCAGAAGACTACGGCATCAAAGTTGGCAAGCCGCTGGCCGATTTTAATGCAATAATCAAACGCAGTCGTGGAGTGGCTGATGGCATGAGCAAGGGCGTCCAGTTTTTGATGAAAAAAAACAAGATCAACGTCATCATGGGGAGTGCGAAGCTAATTAAAGGCCCTAAAGTTGCTGTGACAGATGCCGAAGGTAAGATAACCGAATATACCGCCAAAAACATCATTATCGCTACGGGCGGTCGAGCGAAAGAATTGCCCAACCTGAAGATCGATGGCAAAAAAATAATCGAATACCGCAAGGCAATGAGCCTAGAAACCCAACCCAAGCGAATGGTGGTGGTTGGAGCGGGAGCCATAGGCGTGGAATTTGGATATTTTTACCATAGCATTGGAACAGAGGTGAGCATCGTGGAATTTATGGAACAAGGACTAGTGCCGAGGGAGGATTCCGATGTTTCGAAAGAATTGACCAAATTATATGGGCGAAAAGGCATGAAAGTTTATGGGGGTTGGGCGGTAGAAAATGTAGATACCGGCGGAAAAGAGATCAAAGTAAACATGAAAAACCGAAAGGACGGCACAACAGAGACCATCCTGTGTGATGTAGTGCTTAGTGCTGCAGGGGTCGCACCCAATACTGAAAACCTGGGGTTAGAGGATCTTGGAATTATTACAGACCGGGGTTATATTCAGGTGGATGCATATTGTCAGACCAATGTTCCGGGGATCTATGCCATAGGAGATGTTTTAGCTACCCAGGCTTTGGCACATGTGGCTAGTGCTGAAGGCATAACCTGTGTAGAAAAGATTGCCGGCCATCATCCAGAGCCCATCGATTACAACAACATTCCTGGTTGCACCTATTGCTCGCCCGAAATTGCTTCGGTAGGTTATACAGAACAGGCGGCCAAAGATGCCGGATTCGAATTATTGATCGGAAAATTCCCCTTTGTGGCTAGTGGGAAAGCCAAAGCCTCTGGTCATTCTGAAGGATTTGTAAAACTCATTTTTGATAAAAAATACGGTGAGTTGCTCGGCGCCCACATGATCGGTGCCAATGTGACTGAAATGATCGCCGAAATTGTGGTTGCAAGAAAATTGGAAACTACCGGACAGGAAATTATTAAGTCAATCCACCCCCACCCCACCATGAGCGAAGCGATCATGGAGGCTGCGGCTGCGGCATACGGAGAGGTGATTCATTTGTAACTCAGCTCAATCCACCATTTTTAACCGCAGCGTCACGAAATATCGATTCGGCTCGTCCAGGATTTCAATATCGTGATTGTCCGGGTAAAGAATCTGCAACCGCTGGCGAACATTAACCAGGCCAATGCCTCCACTGCGCGGGTGGCTTAATCGCGGCATTTGTTCTACTTTGCTGTTTTCAATAACAAATTCAAGGTCTTCTCCTTGAACCGAAAGCCGAATATGTACATATCCGCCCGAGGTAGTGTGATTCAGTCCGTGCTTGAAGCTGTTTTCAACGAATGGAACGAACATTAGCGGGGCCACCAATTGTTCGCTCACCTGGCCTTCCACTGAAAAACGGATATCTGCATCTTTGGGCTGCCGAAGTCGCTCTAAATCAAGATAGTTGTAGATGTATTGAATTTCCTTCGAGAGGTGTACCCGCCGTTCGTTACATTCATACAACATGTAACGCATAATTTCAGCCAATTTCAAGACGATTTCGGGCGCCTTGTCACTTTTTTTCAAAGTGAGGGCATAGAGGTTGTTTAAAGTGTTAAACAAAAAATGAGGGTTTATCTGGCTTTTCAAAAACCGAAGCTCCGATTGAATTGTTTGGGTGAGCAGCACTTGTTTTTCGTTTTGGTAACGCCACCAATCCATAATTACGCGTAGTACAGTGCTAATTATGGTTACGAATACATTGCTCAGGTAAATCCGTTCCTGTTGGTCCACTACATTGGCCTGAAGCTCGGGAGAGTGGCCATAGACAAGGTATAAAACCAACACCTCGATTGGTGTTATTATAGCACAAGCCGCCAACACCAACCCGAAATAAATAAATGCATGACGTGCTAAGTAATTGGGAATCAGGAATAATAGATTGCAATAAACCAATCCTGCAAAAAAAAGTGCCTGGATCGTTTCATTGCACAAGGTGGTGCCCAAATCAAATCCCTGCCTCAAGCTGGTGCCAACCATTGTGCCGTACAAAGCCAACCAAAACAGGGCGTGATATACAGGCCGCTGATTGAGAAAAGCATAGATATTGTCGAGCAGACTGCGTGTTTTCATATTTATGCAGTTTGGCAATTTGGAGATCGTAGAATTAGTGGCAAAAAAACTTCGAAAGAAGGGGCAATTAAGCGTTTTTAGATAAAAGGCCTTGCTCTATGGATGAAAAGAAGGAAGGTGTACAGCCGAAATCTATTTGCCTTCGAGCCTGAAAAAAGTATTTTGAACCAATGATTTGAAAGACAAATGAGCATTTCGCAGTAATTTTGCGCCCCTCAAGACATACAAATTGACGAATACATACTGATATAGAATGGTTTACATCACGCGAATCGAACGCTTCAATGCCGCCCACAAGCTCTGGGTGGAAAGCTGGTCCGAAGACCAGAACCTGGCGGCGTTTGGCAAATGCTCTAATAAAAACTGGCATGGGCACAACTACAATCTACACGTCACGATCAAAGGTTGGCCTGACCCGGTAACAGGCTTTGTAATGGATGTTAAAAAATTGAGTTTGATTATTCATGAACAAATCACAGATCATCTCGACCACAGCAACCTGAACCTGGATGTAGATTTTATCCCTCCCGGCCTTCAACCTACTACCGAGAATCTTGTTATATTGATCTGGCAGCGATTAGCCATAGCATTAGAGGCATTCCCATGCAAACTTCATGCAGTAAAACTTTGGGAAACTGAGACAATTTATGCCGAATATTACGGCGATCAAGGTTAAGTTGTTCAATGAACCCAAATTTAACCTCGTTGGCTGCTTTTAATTGGAGACTGGTGGATGGTGCCCCTTGACCACAATCAACAAGATGGCTTACAAAAAATCTGAGAGTTTCAATGAGGCGCTAACCCTTCAAATCAAGGACGACTACCTTGATATTTTGAATGCATTGGGAGAAGACCCGAACAGGGAGGGTTTGCTCAAAACGCCTGAGCGCGCTGCAAAAGCAATGCAATTTCTAACACAAGGATATGGTCAGGACGCAGCGGAAATACTTCGTTCGGCTATGTTCAAGGAGGATTACAGTGAGATGGTTTTAGTCAAGGATATCGAGGTTTACTCACTCTGTGAGCACCATATTCTTCCTTTTTTTGGAAAAGCGCATATTGCATATATCCCTAATGGCCAAATTGTGGGGCTGAGCAAAATTCCTAGGGTTGTGGACGTATATGCCCGTCGTTTGCAAGTACAAGAAAGACTAACCATCGAAGTGCGCGATGTTATTCAGGAAACCTTGCAGCCCTTGGGTGTTGCAGTAGTAATTGAAGCGCACCACATGTGCATGATGATGAGAGGAGTACAGAAACAAAACTCTCTCACGACTACCTCTGCTTTCACGGGGCAATTTTTAAAAAACGAAACAAGAAGTGAGTTTTTGAGGCTTATTGGCACAAAATTGCACTGATTTTTATATATCAATCTCTTTATGAAAGCAGCACTCTTTCTCTCTCTGTTTGCAACCGCTCTTTTTTCCTCACAAAACTGTGCTGAGAACAATAGCAAAACTGACTCCAGGCAAGGCGCCGTTGGCGCCGCTGCCTTGGAATTGATCACTATTGTACCATCTGAAGCGTTTAGCAATTATTGGTACGCTGGTGAAGCGGAAATTTGCACCTATGATGTGACCCAGGAACGTTATGGTGAAATCCGGGAGGCAGAACAAGTCAATGTGTTTGTCACCGAAGATTTTTCAAAGATCAAACAAGTAAAACTTGACAACCCCGCTGGTGCGGGCGCCGATCGTGTACCAGTACTCAAATATAATTCTATACGCCGTTTTCATACCGGTATTTACGATTATTCGATTATGCAGTCCGTGTTTACGCCTGTGAGCGGCTTGCCTACATTAAAAACCACCACTACAGTTCAGGATTGGTGCGGTCAAATTTTCATCCAAAACAATTTGGAACAGGATGGCTATCACTTTCAGGGGTTTTCTTACTTCGAGGGTGAGGGCGATCAGGACATACGCCTGCCGCAAGTTTTACTGGAAGACGAGATTTGGACCCGCGTTCGATTGGACCCATCGAAACTGACACTTGGAAAAGTAATTGTGATCCCATCCGCAGTTTATACCCGTCTTCGGCATGCATCTGGAATGCCACAAAACGCTGACATTTACCTTGAAAAAGGCGATCAGATAAGTATCTTAAGGCTGGTGTACACGGACATATCCAGGGCCTTAAGCATTCAATTTGAAACAGCCTTTCCACACAAAATCCTTGCATGGGAAGAAACTATATCCAACAAAATTGCAAGTAAAGGCCGCCTCAAATCTAGTAGAAAAAGTGCTTATTGGAAAGAACATGCCAATTCGAATTCTCCTTTGCGCGACTCTTTGAAATTGCATTTTTAGATTCAAGGAAAGATTTGTCATTTTAAATTAACCAAATCTTAAAATTTGGGCAACTAGACCCTTGTTTGATGCATCTTTCGTTTGTGGCCTAAAAAAAATCTCTATTTTGCCCCGTCTTACGACAGTTAGAATTCATTTTATTCCCTTATTTTGGGCATTTTCTGGTTTTAAGTTGCTGAATTTCAGTATATTAAAATCAACCCCTTGGGTTAGCCCTATTATCACAAACCTTTCTATCCATCCACCAGTCATGCAGCCTTTCTCCCGATTATTATCCTTTATCTTGCTGCTCGCCTTTTTTTCTTCCCAAACACTTCAGGCGCAAGATTGCTCCAAAGTAATTAAAGAAAACAAAAAGATTTCCGGCATTCAACTCGCCAGTTCCTCTACGCTAAGCGTTGTCATACGAGGGGGCTACACTTATTTTATCGAATTTTTCACCAATGAAAAGGGTGTTTTTGCCAAATTTACCTCTCAGGGTGGCATTGAATTCAATCAAGACGACCAGGTAGTTTTCGTGGATGCTATGGGCAAGGAACGCGCCTATAAATTCACCGGAATGGATGAGCTTGTCGCAGGCGCAGTGCCCACTCACCGCAACAACCTAAAACTCGATCTGGATGCCGTACAATGGCTCGCCGACGCCAATATTACCGGAATCAATTTCATCAATTTTGTGGACCGCCAGAAATACAAGTTTACCATCAATGTAGATAGGCAGAGTGAATTTAAGAACCTGGTAACCTGTTTCAACTCCATTTTAGACAGAATGGCCGTGGTTGACACACCAGGAGCATCGGTCTCCAAGCCAGACCCAGCTGCATCATCAGGCACTCCCGCCACACCTGGAAAGCCAGGCTCCAAACCTGGTGCCTCCCATACTGGTACTTCTGCGGGCAATGATCCTGAATTGATCGCCTTACGCTCTGAATTGGAAAAAACTAAAGAAAAAATCAGGGCGGAGATAAAGACTGAAAAAGAGCGCGGCGAAAACATAAAATCCCAGCTCCAACAAGAGGTAGCAGCAGCCCGCGAAGCTGCCAATGCAAAAAAAATGGAGTATTCCAATGAAGTACTCGAAGCACGCAAAAGTAGCCTCGCTGAAATAGAGAAGGCGCGTGCTGAAGCCCAGGCAGCAGTTTCCCAAAGCAAAGCAAAAGCCGATTCAGCAGTCTATAAAATCAATTCCAATGTTGAATTAGCTCGCCAGGAGGCTGGTGCTGAAATTCAAAAAGCTCGGGTTGCCTCTTCAGAAGAAGTGCAAAAAGCGAGAGAAGCAGCAGCCAAGGAAATCGCTATGGTCAAACAGAAACTTGACCAGGCTAAACTTCAGTATGGCGACGAAATTTCCAGCGCACGAGGCAATGCTGATGAAGAACTTAAGCGAATTCGAGAAGAAAACGCCAAAATGGTATCTGAAGCACGAGAATCGGCCAAACAAGAAGCCACCAAAACAACAACTGATGTAGTCGAAAGCAAAAGGACTGCTGCTGATCAAATATTGAAAGTGCGTGAGGATGCAGCCAATGAAATCCTTAAAACCCGCGAAAACTCCGTTCTGGAAAAACAAAAACTAGCCAACGAGCTCGCTGAAAGCCGCCGAAAAGCAGCAGAGGAAAAGTCTTTGGTCCAACAAAATTCTGCCAATGAGTTGGCTGATATCAAGGAAAACTTGGCAAAACAACGAGAGCAATCTGCCACAGAAGTTGCAGATTCTCGCAAAAAAGCCAGTGAAGAGGTCGGCCGTATCCGCGAGGAGGTTGCGAAACAACAGCAACTGGCAAATGAAGAAAAGGCCAGTATAGCCAAACAGGTAATAGAGAGCAGGCAAAAAGCCGCCCAATCAATTCAACAGGTCAAAGACGAATCCAACAAGGCGATTGCTGAGGCTCAAGCCCGTTCTAAAAGCCAACGGGACAGTATTGCCATGGAGGTGGCAAGTTCACGCAAAAAAGCTGAAGAAGAGATCGCTAAAATCCAGGCAGAATTGGCCAAGTCAATTGCTGCTGCCAAAGAACAACAGGCCAAAGTGTTGCAAGAAAGCGCCGCTGAAGTACAACGAGCACGAGAGCGAGCTGCCCAGGAAGTGGTTAAAGCTCAGGAAGAAGCGAGATCTAGGGTCCTGGAAGCCAACAGCAAAGCTGGCGAAGCCCAAAAACAATACGCAACGGAGGTGGCAGGCTCTAAGCAGACGGCTGAAGAAAAAATAAAACAGATACAGGCTGAAGCTGCGGCACAAATAGCTGATGCCAAGAAAAAACAACAGGAAACAGTAAACGCCACTGCAAGCGATGTGGTTGCATCGCGCGAAAAAGCTGCTGCGGAAATTGCCGCTGCCAAAGAAAAAGCAGCAAACGAAGTAGCAGCGACACGTGAAGCTGCCGTGCGCGCCCAACAAGAATCTGCGAATTCTGTAGCCGAAGCTAAAAAGCAAAGCGCTCAGGCTATCCTTGCTGTTAAAACTGCTGAGGCGGACAGCGTCCGGCATGCTCGTGAGAACAGTGCTTCAGTTCGTCAGAAATTTGCCAGCGATGTAGCGGAAGCTCGACAAAAAGCTGCCAACGAAATTTCAGAGGCCAATCAAAAAGGTGCAGAAGAGGTGAAATCCGCCAGAGAAGCCGTAGCCAGAGAAAAACAATTGAGCGCGGAAATGATCGGAAAGGCCAAGGAGGAAGCCGCAAATGCGGTTGCCGGGGCCAGAGAAAGCAGTGCTAAGGAAGTGGCCGCAGCAAAACAACAGGCCATTGAGGCCATTTCTTTGGCCAAACGTGAAGCAGACGATAAAAAATCCGGTTTTGCCAAAGAGGTAGCAGACGCCCAGGAGCGCTCACGCAAAGAAGTGACTGATGCCCGCGAACGTGCTGCCACCGAAGTGGCAACTGCACGAAAGGATTCAGAGACTAAACGCGCACAATATGCTGCCGAAACTGCCGAAGCGCGTAAAAAGACGAGCGAAGAGATCGGCCTCGCCCAAAAAGAAGCCGCTGAAGGGGTTCAAAAAGCCCGGCAAGACGCTGCAGCAAACATTGTTGCAACAAGGGAGAACGAATCTAAAACGGTAGGTGAATTAAAAGCACAGGCTGCTGCGGAGATCGCGCAGGTCAAGGAAGAGAAAACACAGATTATTGTAGAAGAGAATCGAAAGGCCGCAGATGCGAAACAACAACAAGTGGCTGAAAGTCAGAAACTTACCCAGTTGCAGGATGAAATTAAAAAAGCGCAGGAAGAATTAAAACGCTTGCGGGAAGAGGCCGAAAAATTGAAAAAGAAGGACTAGGGGGATTTAAGCGGAAAGTTTCAACAAGGATTTGGACCGAAACTTTCCGCTTGAATTATTTTCATCGCTTAAACCCTGAGATCACCTGCTCAAGTACACGCTCTAAAAAGCCTTTGTCATCTGTGATGATCTCTGCAGTGCCCATCAGCTGTTGTTCGAACGGGATCTCTTTTTGAAAACTGGTGATCAATTTTCCATTAGGAGAAAGTTGAATACTGTCCACCTTGATCGTGTATTCCCGGTTTTTGGGTACCGCAGACTTGGATGCTACCCTACCGGCTATTGTTCCGAATTCTTGATACGGGTAATTGTCCAGTTTCATAACAACTGGAAGGCCTTTGGTAACTTTTCCGCTCTTTTCCACAGGCAAGAGCACTTGCCCTTCTATTACGTCCTGATTTTGTGGCACTACCGTAAGGACACTTTCTCCCAAGCGTACAAATTGTTGTTGGGAAAGCCCATTAAATGCCACACGTCCTTCAAGCGGAGCACTGAGCACATAAGTTTGCTTCCATTTGTCAATACTGCTGCGCAGGCCATTCAAACTGGCCAACAGACGTGTCGATGCTATAGTGTTGGTTTCTTCCTGGCCGAAATTTGCTGAATTGATGCTGTTCCTCAAGACAATGACCTCCCTGTTTTTTTCCAACAAATTAGTTTCATGGCGATCGCGCTGATTGGCAAAACTCGAAACTTTTTGGCGTTCCTCTTCCAATTTGAGCTCAGAAATCAGTCCCTGTTTGAAAAGTTCTTTTTGGCGTTCGTAAAAACCTTCTGCAATTTTTAGATCTTCGATGCATCGTTTCAAAGCCTTTTGTTCAAAAGCAATACTTTGATCCAATTGCCTAATTTGCAACTGTATAGAACCTATATTGCTTTGCACAGAGGATTTTCGGTTCTCCCGGCCAAATTGAAAATCTTCCAAATCCCGTACAAACAAGGCATATTCTGATTGAAGTTCACCCAAATTTGGGTTTTCCGGGTATTCGATTTGTCGAAACTCATCATCCGTTGTAAATGATTGCCATACTGTCACGAGCGAATCAAGTTTCTGGACGTCGGTAAAGGTGGCGGTATTCTGCAATATTGCCAAAGGCTGTTTTTCAAGTACCAATGCCGCATCTTTCACCAAAATTAAGGCAACCCTGCCATCGGTTCGTGCCACCACTTCAACAGGGGGCTCAGCGGTTGTTATTCTTAGTTTGTCGCTTGCCACCACATCCGGATAGCGGACAAACCAGGCCACTCCCAATAAAAAAGAAAAACCGAGCAGCACAAAAAAGGTGCCCCAGCGAACAAGCCAGCTGGGCGGAGTACCGAGTATTTCCTGTACCTCCTCGGAGCGGAGCTCCACAAAATTTCGTTCTTCAGCCATGAATTGAGGTGTTTAAAGGTTTGGGTTTTGAAATACTGGACAACTAATCCGGTAAATTGCGCATGCCGATCAAAACGCTTTCCTGGAGGATTTGAAACAAGAATCCAGGTTTTTGCGCACGCCAGTTAACATCGTTATATTTTGTTCCAAAATGGGCATAAAGATTTATCCTGGCTTCGTGCATTTCCTCTTCCACGTGTTTTCTGGTATTTAGAAAAACAATCCAACCTCCGTCCTCGGTTACCTCTTCTGCCCATTCGGCGTAGTAGTCATCATCAATCGATGCATGAAAATTAAGGACATTGTCGCAAAAAAATACGAATTTTGAAATACCCTTAAGTATTAACGGGTCAACCACATTGCGCTTAAGAAACATTATATCATTGTACAGGGTGTCATTCCATTCCCCAAGCAATTCGATAAGAACATAAGATTCTTCATAATCGACGAATAGAATTTTCGCATACAAAGTAGCGGATCCAAATGAATCCCACTGCGGGTGGATGCAAAAATTGTAAAGTTTGTTCGAGTACTTAAATTCATCGTAAATACGACCCCAAAAGGGTGAATGCTCGTCCTTTTCAGCCATATAAGCATCGCGCCATAGGAAATGAGGTTCTATATCGTGCATGTTTTTGTTCCAATTGAATTGAACGCTTTGTCAGCGTAATCAGGATCGATGTAAAAAATGAACTGCGCTCATCACCTGAGTGAATGGTTTTAGCCAGCTTGTTTTACTCTGCAAAGTTCGATTTTTTTGCAAAATTATTGTCGAGGCAACCCCTTTTGAGTTCGCGCGTCTTTTGCTGACAATGCAATGACAAAAGTTGCGTTATTCGCCTACTAAATTTTTAACACACAACTACTTATCTCATGAAAGCCAGCCACCCTTCATTATGGGTTACCCTATTTTGTCTGTTCAACCTTTTTCTTCATGCTCAAAACCCTTCCCGGTTCAACATTAAAGGTGTGGTCGCCGACACTACTGGAGAGCGTACGGCTTTTGCTACCGTTATGCTTTTGAACCCCAAAGACTCAACACTTGTAAATTTTACACGCAGTGGAAACGAAGGAGAATTTTTGTTCAAAAACGTAAAAAACACACCTTATTTACTCAAGGTATCCTACGTTGGGCACCTGCCTTTACAACAATATTTGCCTGCCTCCAGTACAGAAACAAACGATGTGGGCATTTTGCTTATAAAGCCCATCACTTCAGAACTTTTGGAGGTGGTGGTGCGGGCAGCAAAAGCCACGCTTAGTATTCGCGGCGACACCATCGAATACGACGCCTCTTCTTTTAAGGTTCCTCCGGGATCTACAGTAGAGGATTTATTGCGGCGACTACCTGGTATTGACGTGGATGCCGATGGCAATATTAAAGCGCAGGGAAAGGACGTTAAACGAGTGTATGTGGACGGAAAAACATTTTTTGGAGACGACCCCAAGGCTGCCACCAAAAACCTTGGAGCTGAAACGATTTCAAAAGTGCAGGTGTACAACGAAGCGTCCGAACAATCCAAACTGACCGGAGTTGACGACGGAAAGAAGGAAAAGGCCATGAACCTCGAACTCAAAGATGAGTATAAAAAAGGTTCATTTGGCAAATTGACAGCCGCGGTCGGTACTGAGGAGCGTTGGGCCGGGCGCGGAAGTTTCAATCGATTCAATCAAAAGGAGCAACTTTCCTTTATTGCCTTTGGAAATAACATCAACCAAACCGGAGTGAATTGGGAGGATTATGGCGAATTCAAAGGTCAAAATACATTTGGCGACCAGGATAACGGCGATTTTGGGTTCGGTGGACAGCGGTATTACACAATCGGAGGCGAGGATTCACCCTTCAACAATTTTGACGGACGGGGCTTCAGTAAAAATTTTGGTGGTGGAACCAACTACAATTATGACCACAAAAAAGTCAAAATCAACGGCAGTTATTTTTACAAAGAGACCAGTCTCGACCTTGAACAATTCACCAATCGGCAGAACTTTCTGCCAGACACCACTTATTTCAACGATGAATCCCTGTCAAAGGCTGATTTCAGGGGCAGCCACAGTCTTAGCACACGCCTTAATTACGAAATTGATTCAAGTGATCTGATCATTATAAAAGCCGAAAGCCGATTCAGCAATACGCACTCAAGGTCTATTGAAAATCAATCTTTTGCTGATGAATCGCGCTTGCTTTCCAACAAATTGAGCCTGGACAACAGCAATGTGCTGGATGCCTGGCGAATATCCAGTTCGGCCATTTATCGACACCGGTTCAAGAAAAAAGGCCGATCTTTTTCGGTCAGTGCCGGCTATAACCATAGCCAATCTGATGGCTCCGAAACACTTTTTTCCAACAACCAATTCTTGCTGACCGGAGGCTCAACCCAGATACGGTTGTTCAATGCCAATTCCAATCAAACCAGGCAATTGAAATCGAGCGCGCTTTTTACCGAAACGATTTCAAAGAAATGGTTTTCAGAAACCTTCGTCAATTTTAGCCAAACCAATAACGAAATAAATCGCCCTACTGGCGATCCGGAAAACAACAATCAGCGAATTGACAGTCTAAGTATTTATTACGAACAAGAGGTGACCTATGCCCGTATCGGCTCGAGCATACGGTATTCAAATAACGGGATGAATTTATCGGCCGGTTTGGCCGGACAGCAGATTCAATTGGCTGGAGTCTATTCCGTCGACAAAGGTTTGCCGCCCCTGGACAACCCATTGAGCCAAAAGTATTTCAACTTTGTCCCAAACGTTTACCTCGAATATCAGCTTCCCAACGACATGTGGATCAGTGGTAATTATAGTTACAGCGTAACGGAGCCACGGTTTAACGATCTTCAGCCTACACCCATAGTAGCCAATCCGCTCTATCGGGTAGTTGGCAATCCTGATTTAAGGCCTCAACGCTCGCATGATATTGGCGGCCATGTCAATTACTGGAATTCCAGCAGCATGGCAAATTTTGGCATCGGCGTTGATTATAACCTTTTTGATAGCCAAATCGCCTACAGTCAGACGGTTGAATTTATTGATTCAATAGGCGCACGCACTACAACCCGGCCAGAAAACGTTTCAGGAGGTCATAGTTTCAACACTTATGTCTGGTCAAGTATTCCAATCGTCAAGACAAAACTTAACCTTAATTTCAACCCGGGAATAAACATCAACCGTTCGCCTTCTTTTATTAATGGAGAAGAAAACGAAACATTCAATCAGGGCTACAACCTACGCCTCGGATTGAATTTTACGCCGTCTCCAAAAATTATCGCCGGTTTAAATACCAACGCTAGAATCAACAATGTTAGCTACTCCGTACAAAGTGAGCAAAATCAAAAGATAAGAAGCTATGGTGCCGATGCTTCGATCAAATGGCAATTTTTGGACAAAATGTTTTTAGAGAGCAACATAATCTACAACCAGTTCAAAAACGAACGATTTGGATTTGACCAGAGTACAGCAATTTGGAACGCATCTGTACGCAGGCTTTTTGGCAAAAACAACCGCATAGAAGTTCGACTTGCCGCATTCGACCTGTTGAATCAACGAGTCACCATCAGCCAAAGCGGTTCCCAGAACTTTGTCATGAATTCTACTGCCCCTACCCTGGCTCGATATTTCATGCTCAGCGTAAGTTATAATGTGCGCGGCTACGAGAACAAGTTGAAGAAAAATGACTGGTGGTAATGATGAATGCGCCCACATTAAACATATTGAACAAATTGACTCCCATGCATTTAAGAATCTCTCTATTTGTTTTTGCAATTGCACTCATTCCTGGCGTAAGCTTTGCTCAAAAAAAGGCAAAGCCCGAACCTGCGATTTATCCTGATGAAGCAGCGATACAACAATTACAAGGCCTGGAAGACACCTTGGGGGTACTTGGGTATGCCATCGTGAATGATTCTGTGGAGGCAGAACGCTTTGCAGCATGCAGGGTTTTTATCACGACATTGGTTCGCGCATTGAAAATCGAAAATTCGTTCAAATTTCCTTTTGAACAGTTGCGCACGGTGTCCATTCTTACACCACCTGACAGCAGCTTTCGAATCTTTACCTGGCAATTATTTGTCAACGATTCTACCTACCGATACTATGGAAGCATCCAAATGAATGAGCGGCATCTAAAAATGTACCCGCTTATTGACCGGAGTTTTGAGATGCCGGTATTCCCATCCAACGAATCACTCAGGCATGATCGATGGTATGGCGCACTTTACTTCAACCTCCGCCAATTTGATACGCGCCAAGGCCGGAAATATTTGCTTTTCGGTTTTGATGCCTTTGAGTTTTTTGAAAAACGGAAATTGATGGATGTGCTTAGTTTTGACAAGGAAGGCACTCCTTTTTTTGGAGCACCTGTATTTGAAAAGGAACAAAGCGCTCCCGAACATCGCATTTATGTCCAATACTCAGCAGATGCAAAAGTGAAAATGAACTGGGATGAACAGTATCAAATGATTGTTTTTGACCACCTTATACCATTTCCCAGCCCTTTTGGTCGGGATATGACCCAAGTGCCGGACGGAAGCTATGATGGGTATAAGTTCGAAAAAGGAAAGTGGAGATTCGTGGACAAAGTTTTTGACGACAAACAAAAGGACGTTCCCTTTCCGGAACCGATATTAGACGGTAGAAAAGGGAACGACATTTTAGGGAAAAAGAAGAAAAATAAAAGCTGAGCTACTTGAAGATCACATTTTTGGTTTTAGCCCGATAAACGCCCGCACCATAACCGCCTGCGCCCGTAACATCCGTTAGTGCCGGTGCATTTCGACGTTCCAGATAAATTTTGCCTGGGCCTGCACCTACTTTTTCTATTTTGTTTAAGGGTACGATAAGCGAGGTAGCACCTGATTCAATGGTGATGGCCGCTTGTGCGTCCCCTTCATTTTCCCCATTGATCCAGGTACCCACTGCTTCGTCGGTGCCAAGTGCATTACCTGTCCAAGGGATAGTAAGTGCAGCAGTTTTAAATATAGTATCGGGCATTATGCCAAAGTCTATGGTATTGATACTGACCTCGTTCTCAAAGACCTTACCATCTATGTCTTCCCACTTGAATTGCCCCGAAGCCTTAAACCCCGGGTACTTTTTTTCATAAAAAGCCAATAAGTTATTAAAAGAAAGTTTTTCGCCATCGAATGTCACCTCGCTGGGCGAAGCCAATTCAAGTTGAGTTCCTGTAATGCTGCCAAATCGAAACCATGCACGGGCATAGGTTATATCCTCGTTAGCATTGTAGAATAGTTCATAATGAAGAAAAATTCTGTCTTGCTTGACATCGGCGGACGATTCGCGCTGACAGGAGGTAGCCATCAATGCAACAAAAATGGAAAGAACGAAAAGAATGTAACGCATAATAGAAAGTGATTTTGTTTGTGCAAAAACGATCAAAAGCGTAGGCTGTTACAATTGGGGTTGACAAAGAAAAGTTAAAAACCCATTCGGAGGGTTGCCATCCAATGGCGTCCAGCCTGCGGAAAAAATCCAGCCTGGTGGTAAACATCATTCCCTTCAAACCGGGTATATGCATTGTTCGGACGGTCATCGTAGCCAGCGGATATGTAACGATAGGCCCAGCCGTTAGATACATATTTGGCGTCCAAAAAGTTATGTACGGTAAAAATCATACTTACCTGTTTTCCAATAACTTGCGCAAGGTCAAAATTCAATCTGAGATCGCAGGTAAGGTAGGAAGGCATTGAAGTTTGACTATTGCTAGAATTATCCAAAAACTGCCGGGAAACATATTTACCAATGAGTGTGGTAGAAGCTTCCCAGGTTTTTCTTGATTTGAACACAAAAGTTGCCTCCCCCCGGGTTGTCACATTCGGAGAAAATGCCAGATCTGAATTAAAGTGCAGCACTTTAATTTGCTCCTCTGTATCCCAGTTGTCCAGGTACTCATAGAATATGCGAATTTTATTTTCGCTAAATGAGGCGTTCCCAAGTAATCGAAGGTAATTGCCAATCAGAGCACTTGCCTCAAGTTCCAATCCTTTACGCCAACTATCGGGCACGTTCGTTCGAATATAGGCTCCAACGTCATTAATGCGCCCATCAAGCACAAGTTGATCTTTGTACCGCATCCAATAAAAATTGGCAGAAGCCGCCCATTTTATCCCATTACGACGAATTCCTGCTTCAATATCGAGCATTTGTTCCGCTTTCGGACGGCTGCTGGGTGTGCTTTGTGTATAATCGTCCCGGTTGGGTTCCCTATGCCCGACACCTAGAAAAGTATAGGCCTGCCAATTATTTGAAAATGAATAAGTTCCTCCAATTTTTGGGTTGAAAAAGCTGTGGTTCGAGACTTGCTGAACGTTATTCAGTTCATTGTCAAATCCCAAAAAATCGTAACGAATGCCCCGGATTTGCAGATCTAAAAAGGCGGAAAATTTCTGCGTTGGAGCCGCTTCGACTTTCAAATAAACATTGGCGTCTTGCTTGTTGCCCTTGTTTTCATAATATCTGTAATCATTGGGGGCGCCCGTGAAAGCCTCCGCCCAAATCACTTCCCCATAATGGAGACCAGCATACCTGCTCCAGGCTCCGCCTAGCAGCAATACTGGCTTCCAGATAGACTTTGATTGCCATCGAAGCCCGAAGGTGCCACCAAAAAAATCGTTGTTAAGCCATCGACGGAGCACCAGATCCAGGGGAGGAATTACAGTGTCAATGGCAAATCCAATGGGCAGTCCATAATCTCCGAGACTCTGGCCGCCCTTATATTGTTCAAAAAAACCAAACCCCTTGGTATAATGCCCATTGAGCTGCAAATGTAGTTCGGGGCTTAAAACCCGTTTGTAGTGTGCTAAATAATGCCGTTGCGTGTAATCGTCGATCTCATCAGGATATGGAGATCCTGGCCTGTCAGTGCCGGCGGTATTAAATGTTCTAATTGCATGGTTTTCAAGATATTGAGCGGGCAAACCATTCCAGGCCTGATAGGTGATTTCATGCCCTGAAAGTAAATGAGCCTGAAAGGATTGTCGCTCGTCAACATAGGCCCCGCTGAGATGTATCGAGTTCATATCCACACTTGCCCGATCTACAAAACCATCTGAATAGATACCCGAAATTCTTGCTGAGAATGCCAATTTGCCGTCCATCAGTCCAGTGCCTATATGGACAGCGTGCTTTCGGGTGCCAAACGCGCCCAAAGTGTTGCTGATAGTTGCAAACCGCTCCGGCTCAACTTTTGAAATATTTATGTTAACACTAGATCCAAACGCACCTGCACCATTGGTGCTTGTTCCTACTCCCCGTTGCACCTGAATCTCCGTAGCGCTTGTTGCCAGATCGGGCAAGTCTACCCAGAAAACGCCCTGACTTTCTGCATCGTTGAGTGGAACCCCATTGATATTCACGTTTATACGCGTCGGATCACTGCCTCGAATACGCAATCCCGTATAGCCGATCCCGATGCCCCCATCGGATGTTTCGACCAGCGAAGGCACCGAAGAAAGCAAATATGGGATGTCCTGTGCGTGATATTGGCTTTGAATTTTTTCAGTCTGAAAATTGGAATGAGGTACTGGGCTTTTTAAGCCTGCTCGGGTGGCTTGAACCACAACTTCAGACAACAATTGATTTTGATGATGCTGTTGTAGGGTGTCAAGTTGCGCTGAAAGCGTAAAGGGAAAAGCTAATCCTGCAACCATGGAACCAAAGAGATTCCATGAAATCTTGCGCCCTTTCAAGGCGGGCGAGCCAACAAAATTGAACATTAATTTGCTGCAAATAAGTGAAACATCCGCCAACCGAAGGGGCTTCGGAAGCGTAGTGATGTCACTACCCCTTCTCAGTTCCTTACCCAAAATTACTTGGGCAAGTTCGATGGGTGTAATCTCAGTCCGCCCTGTCTTTCAACTGGCGAACACCCCAATGAGTTCACGCAAAGGTCTGAAATTTAATTGTATCTGCCTCAAATTTGGTCTATTCAATTCAATATCGGATAGCCCAAAAATATGGCTCTTCTGCTTTGATACGTTCGTCTATGACTTTTTTAAGCGCCGCACGATATCCCTCCTCGGTCACTTTTTTGCCTTTAACTTTTTTGGGTAGATCAAGTTCGTTTTTAAGTTTTTTTGCTTCAATTCGATTTGCCGATATGATCATTGCGCCATTGTTGATGTCTGCTTCTAAAATTAGCCCCGGAAGACCACAAAGTCTTTCAGGGCCGCCGCTGTGAGGCATATCAAGTGCAAACCAAACCATGATCTTCTGTTGTTTGATGGTATCTTCCCAACTGGCATTCATACAAAGGTGGCCAGCTACTTCTTTCAAATCATTCAAAATTTTCCAGTCCTGGCACTGCAACGAATCCTGTACTAAATAGGTTTTTCCTTGTAGCGTAATTGCGTCATAAAAACGGTTTAGTGCAAATTCCCGCTTGGCAAAAAAAGTTTCCCTGCGCCAGGAATACCCCTCATCATCGGGTTCGACAGGTTCTTCTGATTCCAGATACTTCGTCGTTGTCGAATCAAAATGCAAAAGTGCGTATTCATGCCATTCAGCGCGGTTTCCCCACATATATGCAGCGCGTTCTTTTCGCTGTTTGCTCATGTATGTGAGCGCTGCCAATTTTTTTGTCCAGTTGTGCGTCACCAGGTAACGAACGGTTCCCTCAATAACGGGTTCAGGGCCAGCCAGATCTTGTGCGGAGATTGTTGTTTGAAAGAGCAAAAAGAGGATAAGGAGCAGGGGTAGTCTTTGCATGAAAATGTGAATTTTTAAAAAAAAATATGAGCGTAATAAGTAGCAGTACAACAAACACTTTTTAAGCCGTTTTATTTCTTCAGACGGTAAAAGCCTTTTGATAAACTGTAAGATTCCACTACGAAGGGCACCGGCAAACTTCCTACCTTCGCCCCATGAATCGCGCCAAACTAGTTTCCGAAATATTTCGCAAGAAATCTTTTCTCTGTATCGGACTGGACACCGAAATAGCCAAAATACCCGAGCATCTGCATAGTTTTGCTGATCCCGTTTTTGAGTTCAATCGGCAGATCATCGATGCAACGCGAAATTATTGTGTTGCCTACAAGCCAAATATTGCTTTTTACGAAGCGCTCGGGCCTGGCGGTTGGAATACCCTGGCTCGAACTATAGAATATATTGGCGACCAACATTTTATCATTGCAGATGCTAAACGTGGCGACATTGGAAACACAAGCAGAATGTATGCCGAAGCTTTTTTTAACCGTCTCGGCTGCGATGCAGTTACTGTTGCTCCTTATATGGGCAAAGATAGTGTTGAGCCTTTTTTGGGTTATGAAGGCAAATGGGCCATCGTTTTAGCACTTACCTCCAATGAAGGCAGTAATGATTTTCAGCGTGAGTTACTTGAAAAACATGGTCAATCTCTTTGGGAAACAGTTCTTCAATGCACAAAAAACTGGGGAACGATTGAAAACACCATGTTTGTTGTAGGCGCTACACACCCTGAATCTTTTGTCCGGGTGCGCGAAATTATACCAGACCATTTTTTGCTTGTGCCGGGAGTAGGCGCTCAGGGCGGCAACCTCCAGCAAATCTGTCTGCATGGAATGAACCGGGATTGTGGCCTGCTGATCAACGCCTCCCGCAGTATTCTATATGCCTCTTCCGGAGAAGATTTTCTGGAAAAGGCATGTGCTGAAGCTAAAAGGTTGCAAACTGAAATGGAAACAATTTTGTTAAGGACATATAATGCCTGAGGCTCGTTTTATGCAGCGGTGCTTCCAGTTGGCCTGCTATGGCGCTGGGAACGTTTCTCCGAACCCATTGGTAGGGGCGGTTTTGGTATATAAAGGCAAAATCATCGGGGAAGGCTGGCATAAACGTTGGGGCGGGGCTCATGCCGAAGTGAATTGTTTAGACAGCGTATTGCCTGAAAACCAATCGCTTATCCCCTACTCTACCCTTTACTGCAATCTCGAGCCTTGTGCGCATTTTGGGAAAACACCTCCCTGCACAGACTTGATTTTGGGCCATAAAGTATCAAGCGTGGTAGTGTCAAATTTGGACCCCAACCCGCTCGTTTCAGGAAAAGGCCTTGAAAAATTGAAAAGAGGCGGGATAGAAACAAGTATCGGCCTGCTCGAAAAGGAGGGTGCATGGCTCAACCGAGCCTTTTTTACCTGGATCGCTAAAGCACGACCTTATATTATCTTAAAATGGGCTCAATCGGCTGATGGATACCTGGGTGAGATCAACCAGCGCACAACAATTTCCAGCCAGGCAGCTTTGCGACTCGTGCACCGATGGAGGGCAGATTGTGATGCAATAATCGTAGGAACCAATACGGCTATTTTGGATAATCCTCGACTTGACAATCGTTATTTTTACGGAAAAAAACCACTAAGGGTGGTTTTGGACACCCAGGCGAAAATACCCTTCAGCCACAATCTGCTTGATGATTCAACAGAGACCTGGGTGTACAGACAAGAGCCAGAATCCAAAAATTCAGAAAATCGGCGCCATTTTGTCCATACCCAATTTATTAATGCTCGCAAAAGAGTTTTGATTTCCGATATTTTGGAGAATTTGAAACGAAATAATTGTGCAATACTCCTTGTAGAGGGTGGAGCCAATTTGTTGGATCAATTTATTCAAACTGGCAATTGGGATGAAATTCGGGTGCTTGAAAACATCATGGTATTGCGCCAGGGCCTTGCCTCGCCTGTCATTCCTTCCGAAGCAATTTTGATGGAACAGTTTCAGCTTGGTGAAGATTGTGTACATATTTTTGCCCGGCAATCATCAACAATGCATGCAGACAACTAAACTTGGCCTCCAACTTCCTACTGACCCTCGCTGGGTCAACCTTGCTGAAATAGACCTTGGCGAAATCTTGTCAGATCACGCCTATTGCGAGCAAAAAGCAGCAACCGCCTGTATTTCACTGATTCAGGCCTATCCCGACCGAATTGAGCTTGTTGAAGAAGTTGCTCCGATCGTAACTGAAGAATGGGGGCATTTTCGCATGGTTTTAGCGGAGTTGAAGAAGCGTGGCCTTCAATTGGGTCGCCAGCGAAAGGACGAATATGTGAACCTGCTTCAAGGTTTTCAGAAGAAAGGAGTCTCGCGGGAAGAGGCACTGCTTGACCGGTTGTTGGTTTGCGCAATGATCGAAGCGCGAAGCTGCGAGCGGTTTCGGTTGCTTTCACTTCATTGTTCGGAAGAGGACTTGCGGGGTTGGTACCACAAGTTTATGGTATCGGAGGCTGGCCACTATCGCCTATTTCTCGACCTTGCCGAGTTGTATTTTGGAAAGGAAAAGACCCTGCAACGATGGAGGGACTGCTTGCTATTTGAGGCCGAAATAATGAAAAACATTGCCCCTCGGGGAGACAGGATGCATTGAATCAGGCAATTACCAGCCTTTTACTTTGTTTATTTTGCCTTCTGGCCCAAATTGTTCTTTAGAAACCTTGTTGTATGCCGCTGCGGCTTCCTCAGCGGTATCGAACATGCCGATATGTTTGGCTTTCCCGTTTATTGAAATGACCGCACGATATCGTCTATGTTCCCGGTAAACGCCAGTATATCCGGTGTTGCTGCTGGTTTTTCGCATGCGACTCGCTGTGGCGCGCGAACGGTAAACCAGATTTTCGAGCCGGCAATCGAGTTTGTCGCCATTCTTTGCTCCTACCAGTCGCTGAGATTTGGTCTTTTCCGAGGACAAAAATTTTTCAGCAATTAATTTATGGAGATAAATGGTTTCTGTTTTAAAGCCGCCTTCAGCCTTTTTCCAGGTTTTTTGAAAGACTACACAACCGCTGGAATGCATTCTCAGGTTGTTGAGTATGTTAATTTTGGAAAGGTATGAATCGGAATTGATCCATTCATACACAGAGTCGTCCAAGAGAACACTCTCCTCTGAATTTTTTAATTTAATTTTGTAAATCACAGCTATGTTGTTGATCAGTTTTTGAAAAAAACGCATAGCTACCCGTCGGGTTGGCCGCTATGTATGAACATGATTATCATTGTGATTTTGCACACAAATGAACCAATAGACTGTGCCATAATTTGGCAATAGGGGTTTTATTTTGGATCAAATATAGGATTTTACTATTTGCCAACAAAGGGTTTTCAAAAAATATTTTTGTTGCAGGAAAAAATAATCAATAAGAATACCTTCGCTAAAGGGTGTTTATTCGAAATAATAATAACTTTAACCCCTTAGAAAACAAAAAAAGTAATTAGCTCGAATGATCCATAAATGCCTCAAGATCGCCCCTGTTCCAGACTGTTTCTTGTTCTCCCATAATCTGGCGAATGACCTTTTGGTCGGCTGACTGAGCGATTGAATGGTTCGAACTGAGCCACAAAATGGCAATTAAAAAATGTTTCATAAAAAGGATATACGGTTAATGACCCAATATTAGGCAAAGACTTCCGTTCTTTGACCTTTGTTTTCAAATTGCAAAATTGCATATGAACAGGTTCTTTTTGCTCGACGCACGCACATTACTACTTGTCTTTTCCTTTTTTTTCCAGGGGTTAATTTATGCCGAAAAACCAATTGAACAGTTGGTTGTCAGTGGCACCGTACTTCTCGACAAAAAGACAGCACCTGAATATAAGGCTTTGCTTGCAAAATTGAAAACAAATTGGATGCTAAAAGCAGATTCCATTACCATGGCCGATAAAACTTTGGTGTTCAACACTGTTGGTGGCGCCTCCGTAATGGTTGCATATCTTGACTATCCGGCAGCTCCTGACGAGATCGGGGCTGCGGCACGCCTTTCCTGGCTATGGAAAACTGCTGCTCAGGAAACATCCGAACACCAGGCCCAAGTAGTCATTTCAGTAGTTGGCTCTTATAACCGCAGTTTGGATATCCATAAAATATTTACGCAAACAGCTGCTGCAGTACTTGAAGTTACTAAAGGACCAGGCATTTACATGGACAGTCAATATCTTTTGATCTCAAGAGAATATTATATTGCGTCCGCAAAAAATATGGTTCAAAACCAAACAATCCCGCTTTACTGTTGGGTCTATTTTGGAAGGCCTGGGGAAGGCAACGGCTTTACTTTCGGGCTGGCAGATTTTAGCTTGCCAGAAATGGAAATTGTAAATTCAATGCATAACGAAGCCGAGGTTCATGCTACGCTTTATGACGCAGCATTGTCAGTGGTCAAATACGGCACTTTATTGAAAGATGGCCAAACGGTCACGACTGAAGAAGGTACCCAGGCGCTTGTTCTTTTAGTCCAGGGCACCTATCTGGAAGACAAAAAAGTGCTTAGGCTGGATTACTAAAGTTTTAATTTTGTATGCGAATAATCGGCTATATCGAACACCCAATTTTAAAGATTACAATTTTCAAAAACGACGGGCGTAGTTCTGTGAAATTTGAAAATTCAAGCTATGAACAGACTTTCAAATTGGGGGAAGACGAGCGTTTTGTAACTCTGGAAGGCGTTCAAAAATTGGTTGACGGTCCTATGGTTGAGAAGGTATTGGAAGGATTCCGTCAAATGCATGGCACCCGACTGGAGGCTATGGCGCGTGCTTACCCTGTTAATTCTGGGCTGGAGTTCGAAGAAATAATTTAGCGTGTACTCTCAGCTTACCAATCTCCCCCAGCACCACCACCGCCAAAGGAACCGCCGCCAAAACTTCCACCGCCGCCGCCCCAGCCTCCGCTGCTGGAACCGCCGCCAAATCCGCCGCCGCCTATCCACCAGCCACCTCCAAAATTGTCATCATTGCGGTCATGTTTGCTCCGGCCGGAGCCGCTGTGCGTGATCCATTTGCCCACGTTTCTTAGTTTATAAAATATGGCACCGAATACCAATATGAAAACTATTGCAATAAACAAGGCAATAAGCAGAGCATGTTTGTTGATCGGTTTTTCACCAGGTGTATTTGTAAACTCCCCTTCCAATGCGCCTATGATGCGATCAAGTCCTTCGTTAATTCCTGCAAAATACTCGCCCTGGCGAAAATAAGGCGCCATTGTGTTTCGGATAATTTGTCCTGCAGTAATATCGGGCAATGCTCCTTCGGTGCCGTACCCGGTAGCAATGAATATTCCCCGGTCAGGGGCCTCGCTTTTAATTAGCATTACAATGCCGTTGTTTTTGTCTTTCCGCCCAATACCCCAACGGTTACCCAATTCAAAGGCATAACTGGATTTGTCGTAATCGCCTAGATCCGGGCGAATCATGACTACTATCTGGGTGGAGGTGCTGTCCCAATATGCCTGGAGTTTTTGTTCCAGGGCATTTTTTTGATACGGCTGCAGCCAGCCGGAATAATCATGCACATATACAGCCGGATCCGGTTTCTCCGGAAACACGTTCGCATCACCTTGTGCCCCTGAACGAAGGGGAATAAGCAGGAGCAAAAAGAAGGTGAGTTTACCCGTAAATAATTTCGTCAGGTAGTTCATTGTCGTTGTTGTTTTCATCGGCTGGGAAAAATTCAGATAATCGTTTTCCAATGAGTTCTATTGCCTTACTGATGCCTTCGGCGGCTTTATCCCGTCGAAAATAGTCTTGCATTAACTTTTTTTCTTGTTCCCAAAATTGGAATCCGACTCGTTCGTGTATGCCGGCGTCGCCCCATATTGCAAAGTGGCGGCTTTTTTCCGCCAGATAGATCAGTACAGCATTGCGCTCCTTGGTGTTGAACATGCCAAAGAGTTCAAATATCTCTGCCGCTCTTTCAACGGGATGGTCCAGCATACAAAAACCCTCCACATAAAGGCGAATTTCGCCACTTGTGCTTCGTTCCGCTTTACGGATGCTTGAAATAATTTGCGCTTCCTCTTCTTTAGTGAACAGCATGGGAAGAATTCTTGAATAAGGACCTTGAACTAAGGAATATGCGTGATGAACCAAATTGCGATTGGGTTCATCACGCAAAATTCGCATCAATTAAATTTGACCTCGGGTGCTTTTTCGCTGCCGGGTTGGGCCTGAAAATACCCCTTTGGAGAGAACCCAAAGACGCCGACCAGTAAATTGGTGGGGAAACGACGGATGTACGAATTGAAATCCTGCACACTTCCATTGAAATTTTTGCGCTCTACTGCGATCCGGTTCTCGGTGCCTTCCAGTTGTTTTTGCAAATCAAGAAAGTTTTGATTCGCTTTCAAATCAGGATAGTTCTCAGTAACCATTAAAAGGCGGCTCAAAGCACCAGAAAGGCCTTGTTGTGCTTGTTCATACCTTTGAATAGCCTCAGGTGTGAGGTTTTCCGGGTCAATTTTAGTTTGTGTTGCAGAGGCCCGTGCCTGAACAACCGCTTCCAGCGTTGATTTTTCAAAATCTGCGTACCCTTTTACAGTATTTACGAGATTGGGTATAAGGTCAGAACGGCGCTGATATTGGTTTTCTACCTGTGACCAGGCTGCTTTTACGCCCTCGTCTTTTTTAACAGTAGAATTGTAGGAACCACACATGCTGAAAACAAGTACAGCTACGAGGCCCAGAAGGATAATTGGGAGATATTTACGAATGTCTGCCATCGTTGCAAGATTTGAGTTTGAAAAATTTGATTTGAAAAATTGAATGGGCGAAAGTAGATAGAAAGATGAAGTGATGCTGGTTTAAAGTGATAAGCTTATCAAAAGTTTTGTCCGAACCATCAAATTCACCGACGAAACACCGCAGCCAAAATGCCTGCCGCCACAGCAGCGTTCAACGATTCTGCTCTGCCTTCTGCATGCTTGGGAATACTGATTCGATGGGTGAGCAGGCTATTTGTTTTTGGCGACAACCCGCGACCTTCGTTGCCTATAACCAATAAGCCCTGTTGAGGCAATTCAGATTTAAAAACATTTAGCCCGTCCAAAACGGCTCCTGCTACCGAAAGGTGCGGCATCTCTTCCAGTAATTCAGACAGATCAATTTCCCAACTGCGCACCCTTAAAATGGCCCCCATACTTGCCTGCACCACTTTTGGGCTGAAAACATCCACGCAATCCGGGGAGCAGTACACAGCAGGAAATCCAAACCAATCGGCGATGCGCAGTATGCTGCCCATATTTCCAGGGTCTTGAATGCCATCCAAATAAAAGCAAAGGTGCTTGGCCGCAAGATCAAAATCACAATTGACAATTGGTATATCTGCCAGGGCAAGCACTTTGTTGGGGGTGCTCAGAGTGGATATCTTTTCAAGTTCTGCCTGAGTTACAGAAAAAATATTTTTTGCAAATGGCTTCAACATGCGGGAATTGCCATCAATCCATGGCTGAATGGCGAAAATAGCAATGGGGGGAATCTGGTTTTGGCCAAGCAATTCAATCACCATTTTTTCGCCCTCAACAATGAATTGGTTGCATTGCTGACGGTATTTTTTTATACCAAGGGAGCGAAGGTGTTTGACTTGAGCGTGTGAGATCATGGTAGCAAATCAGATGTATCCAGAAAAAGTTGTTGCGGTTTTGTGGTTTTATTAAACGGCAAATGTAAAACTTGTGGCAACCCATTTCCTACAACTGAGAGCCAAAGCACGGCACCTGCATTTTTTTCACGACTTTTGCGGGAGTTAAAATAATACTCAGGCGTTTCCTACACCATGTCGTTGATTCAAAAAAGAATTTTCCAACAAGAAAAATCAATTTCCCCAGATCGAAAATATCAGCTTGGCGCATTGGGGAGCTTCATGTTGCTATGTTGCATCGCGCTATCAGCCTGCAATGTGACCAAACATCTGGATGCTGAAAAAGGAGAACGCCTTTTGATAAAAAATTCCCTGATAATTAATGCTGAAAAGCGCCTCAACCTTTCCGCCAAATCTGCGCTGGCGAACGAGTTGGAGCCTTTTTATCGACAAAAGCCCAATCGAAAAAACCTGGGCTTTTTCTATCCCCGCCTGGGATTTTACTACAAGTACCGCGACCGAAAATCCCGTTTTGCAAGATGGATCAACAAGCGTGTTGCTGAGCCACCTGCGATCTATGATCCCGCCCTGGCAATCCGAACTGCGTTAAATTTTAAAACTCAGATGCGGCAAAGGGGCTATTTCCGCGCTGAAGCTAGTTTTACCACCAAAAATGTTGGAAGGAAAAAAGCGAAAACCACCTATTATCTAAATCTTGGGCCACGCTATTCGGTTGACAGTATAGAATTTGTGAGTCGGGATACCCAGATACTTCAAATCCTCCGCGCTACTTCAGCCGAATGTTTAATAAAAAAAGGGTCTCCACTTGATGCCTATATTTTTGATGCAGAAAAATTGCGGATATCCTCAGAATTGAAAAACAGGGGGTATGCCTATTTTATCCCGCAATTTATTGAGTTTGGAGGGGACAGTATTGGCACCAAAGCCAATGTAACGATAGAAGTACTTCCTTTCAACGACAGCACAATGCACCGTATTTACAAGATCGGAAAAGTGGAAGTGCTTTCAGGAGTTGTGCCAACCTTATCCACCGTCCGACGTGATACAACCATCAGAGGGGTGTATTTTGCTGCGGCAGAGGCCAAACTCTGGATCAGGCCTTCGTTATTGAGAAAAAAAATCTTGTTCGACCCTGGCACCCTATTTCAACAATCCGAGTTTGACCAGACCCTGCGAAACCTAAACGCCCTTGGAGTTTATCGTTTTGTATCCTTGAGGCCTCTGCAAGACAGCCTTGAATCAGACAAAATTAACGTCACCGTAAACCTCTCCCCCAACAAACGTTTTTCACCAGGCGGTGATTTGGACTTCAACTATTCCCGAAATTCTATCAGCAATGGACTTTTGGGACTTTCTCCAATTTTTTTCCTGCAAAACCGCAACTTGCTTTCCGGGGCTGAAAACTTGCAAAGCAGCGTGAGCTACAATATTGAATTCGATATTGCCAACCCGAAAATTATTTTTTCGCAGGAATTTAAATTTCAAAATGAACTCTTATTCCCCCGCTTTTTTGACTACCTGGGTTTTTGGCGGCTTGCCAGCCATATCCATTTGGGTAAAAAGCGTCTGTTGACAAAAAGATTCTACGAGAGAATACGCAATGATGGGGAGGCAAGGCTGTCGCTAAACTACAATTACCTGGATGTCAGCAATTTTTACGCCTATCATCTCTCCAATTTGACCTTTGGTTATCGAGTTCGTTCTGACCCTGAACACCAATACAATTGGGATCATATAGGCCTGGATATCCTGCGTCCTCAATTCGATTCGCTATTGGTGCCCGGAGAATTTTTGCAGCGAAGTTTTGGCAACCAGCTATTCACGGGGCTTTTGCTGCGCTCGTTCAACTATAGTTATGCAAACCGCCCAAACCGTTTTGGAGAGCGCTGGAACTACCGGTTCGCAAGCGAGTTTAGCGGGTTGGAAGTGTTGGCAGCCAACCGATTATGGCCTGTTTTGACCGGAAACAAAGAACCCGTATGGCGTATAGGCGACCTGGATTTCGCTCAATTTTTGCGACTCGATCAGGAAGCCGTGTACACGCGAAATTTTAGCCAAAGCTTAGCTGGTGCAATACGGGTTGGCGCTGGTGTAGCAGTTCCTTTTGGAAACTCAAAGACGGTGCCCTTTGTGAAGCAATATTTTGTAGGGGGCCCATCCAGTCTTCGCGCATGGCGTATCCGTGAGCTCGGGCCAGGCGGTTACGTAAAGTTAAAATCTGACGGGCTGCCCGACGATACGCAACCATTTTATCAAGCTGCCGATTTTCGATTCGAGTTTGGTGGTGAACTGCGCTTCCCGCTTTTTTTGTGGCTCAAAGGGGCGGTATTTGTGGACGGGGGCAATATCTGGACACTGCGGAAAGACCCTGATCGTGTAGATTCTGAGCTTAGATGGGACTCCTATAAAAACATTGCCATTGGAACTGGCCTCGGCCTTCGTATGGATTTGGATTATTTTGTTTTACGGATGGATTTTGGCCTGCCGCTTCGACGGCCTTATTTGTATCCTGGCAACAACTCGTATTGGGTCAAAAGCCTGATTTCAAAATTACAGGCTAGGGATTTCAACCCAAGCCTGGCAGTTGGGTATCCTTTCTAATTATCTGGAAATTCGCCATATTCGCTGAAACTGAGGCTTCCTTCCTTCGTTGGCGGCCAACCACAAATTGCCTTCCCATTGGGTTATTGACTCGTATTGTCTCGAAATCAGGAATTTAGGCAAACGTTTCCACCGTTGTTTACCCCTTAAAAATTGACTTCCTGAAAATCTCCTGAAATACATTGCACTTGCTCGGGTAAAGGGCAGAAACCCTAGTTTTTTGCCAATAATATAGCCCGTCAGCACAAAAATACTGCCATCAGAACTAATTGCCGCTCCGGTCACCACCCTGTTTTTGAGCCGGATGCTGTCGCGTAATTCCGCTACATATTCTGTGTTGCCATTGGGGATTGCAGGTATCACATAATGCTTGGTATAAAAATTTCCTTTGAAGCTGTTTTTTGAAAAAAGGTGGAGGCTATCCTTAAAAAAGACCATGGCCTCACAATTGAAGTTCCAGTTTTCTTCATTTTTGGGTGGAAATTCCGTCTGGTCGGGATATCGGAATTGAATACTGTCAAGTGTTCCTTTTGAAGGATCGTAGCGGAATATCCGGAGGTTTCGGCGTCGATTCGAGTTATTGCCGAAATCGCCGATGTACAGATTGCCCGAGGCATCGTGGGTAAGGTCTTCCCAATCAAAATTTGTGACAGGTATAAGTCTGGTTTCCAAAAGCTTGCCAGCAATTGGATCAAAACGGAAAAGGTCTGCCGGATTTTTCGAGTCGTTTAAAAGCCAAAGATCGCCATTTGGCAAACGGGTCATTCCGGAAACTTCTTTCAACTCGGCTGGCAGTGCAACTTGACGGGGAAGCCTGGTGTTTTGGGGAAACAAATAGGCTGGCGCTAAAAAACAAAGCAAAATAATTATAATACGGAATTGAAAGTATTTCATACAATTGGCAGGTTTGTAATAGTTTCGGGCCTTTGCAATCTTTGAGCCAAAAATTAACCGGTAATGAAAATGGTCTTTGAGTGGACAAAAATCGCCCTGCGGTTTTCGTACCGCAGGGCGAAATATGGAGCGTAAGAATGCAGTAAGGCAAAATGAGTTATGCCCTACATTTTCACAAATCGAGTCGTCCAGGATTTTCCATCCTTTTCAAAACGAATCATGTAAACGCCAGCTTTTAAAAGTGAAATATCCATTTTTTGCTGGCCACCTGGATTGTAAAAAGTTTTGATTTGCTGACCTTTTGTATTCATAATCGTGAGTCGATCCATTGAAATATTCATATCAATGGTTATCAGATCTTTTGCAGGATTGGGTGTTATAGTTACATCATTGCTGAAATCAGCTTGGTTTGTGCCTGCAATGTCATCAATATCAGCATTATAGCGGGGCAAAATTTGATATCCTGAGCTGTGTGGATTTGATGGGTCGAACTGACCTCCAATTCCAGTAAGGTCAAAGGGCGGTGGCGCCCCAAGGTTATAGGTTTCCACGTCACGGTCTATTCGAATGAGAATAGTGTCGTTGGGGAAATTGTCGGAAACCGCACGGGCATTGAACCCACTATTTCCCATTCCAGTGGTCCATTCAGTCGGATCAACCAAATGCAAACTATTGATTTTAATTAATTTAGACTCAGTTGCTTCTGTCAAGCTTGTGACGACCGCAGGCATAAGTAGTGGATTGCCTTCTGAATTTTTAATGACTGTATCGGGGCGGATCTCCGTTTGACCATTGAATTGAGCGATCGTGCCTCGTACAGTCACATTATCTTTTTCTTTTACGGTATATCCAAAGGTTCCCCCCAGCGTGGAAACTGCAATTCCATCTCCATTGGCGTCAATAATTGTAAATAAAAGGGAAGGTACGCTGTTGTTGAATGGACGAAGGTTTACGCCATAAACCGTACCCTGCAATTCACAGTTCACATTAAGGGAGTCAGCTACGCCAGTGGTTGGGCTTTCTCCTGTAACTGATCCAATAGTACGCACGGAGTAGCATTTTACCGTCAAATTAACCGTTGCCTCTGAGCAATTTGTTGCATCACATATTTGATACGAAAATTGATCTGGGCCGCAATAACCGGGATTGGATTGGTAAGTAATGCCATGCCCGGTTACAGTAGCGGTACCATTGGAAGGTGGAGAAGTAATAATGAAAAGCGTGATAGAATTGACAATAAGGTCATTTCCCTGAACATTTAAATAACTGGATTGCCCGGAAGGAACGGCTAAATTGTCGTCCACGGCAGTGATCTGGTTGGTGCCAGAGCATCCGGAAGCTGCGCCAGGGTTACCTTTTACCTCATTTCCGTTGACAATTATCCCGGTACCCGTTGAAGCGGCCTGCCAATTACCTGGCAGACTATTGTCGGAATTAAAATCGCAAAGAACAATGGAAGGCCCCATCCCTGCAGCTTCAACCGGCCATGGGAGCGCGTTCGAATAGGTAACTATGTCCTTTTGCACACCATTAGCATCGTGAAGTTCAATTACTTCTCCATTGTTGCTGAATGCGCCGGCAGTCCAAACCAGGGGCATGAAGCCAAAAACCGAATTGAATGCAGATGCACTTTTTGCCACAACAACATAGCCCCCTGGAGGCATGATCGTACCTGCAGGAAAAACATACTCAATACTGTTGAGTGGAAAAAATGTCCAACCGGAAATATTTGTGGGGAGATTGTTGAAATTATGCAATTCGATATACTCCAGGGAGTCGGTGCCACTTTCAGGCGGATTGTACATGATCTCGGAAATAATAACTTGGGCACGGGAGGCAGAGAAAGCCGCCAACAGAAGAGAAAAGACCAGGATAGTTTTTTTCATGTTTTAAGATTTTTACTTTTGATGTTGCATTTTTAAAATCTGTACGCTTGCGTAACTTACAAAATACACAAGATGCTGATTGTCTTGGGTTCAAAAAAGACATTTACAATATGCAGCTCAAAAGTAGGAAAAAGTAAAGGACTAAGCCGATTGGTTTCGGGTTGGTTTTGCCAAAAAAAGGCAAAACTTAATTGGGGTTTAATATTGCAAGTGTACTTTCGCCTTCGTAAAATTTTCTTTTTAACCATTCCTTTCTAACAGTATGAACCATTTTACACAACATTTATCAATTAGGAAAACGCTTGCCATGCTAGCTTTCCTATTGTCCGGAACCCAAATTTTTGCACAGGTCACAACTTCCTCTATTTCTGGAGTTGTATCTGACAAGTCCGGGGAGCCGCTCATTGGAGCAACTGTAGTTGCTACGCACACCCCAACCAACACCCGCTATGGCACAGCTACCAACGCTTCAGGCCGCTATACCCTGCCTGCCGTTCGTGTTGGCGGGCCCTATTCGGTGACTGTGAGTTATACAGGTTACGAATCAATGACCCAAGATGGCATATGGGCCAGCCTTGGAACTGCAGCCAACGTGGATATGCAACTACAGGAAAGCGGTTCTGTATTAGAAGAAGTAACCATTGTGGCTAACCGAAACGACATTTTCAGTTCTGATCGTACAGGTGCTGCAACTACTTTTGACCGGAAACAACTGGCTTCAGTTCCTACCACTGGCGCCCGTTCTATCAATAGCATCACAAAATACAATCCGAACGGTAATGGAAACTCATTTGGCGCTCAGGACAGCCGTATGAACAATTTTACCATTGACGGTTCAGTATTCAACAACGGTTTTGGTCTGGGCACTGATGCGCAGGCTGGTGGCCGTACAGGTTCCACTGCCATTTCTCTCGATGCAATTGAAGAGTTGCAGGTAAACGTAGCGCCATTTGATGTGCGCCAAACAGGTTTTGTCGGCTCGGGCCTGAACGCTGTGACGCGATCTGGCAAAAACGATTTCTTTGGCTCAGCTTTTTTCAACTTCCGGAAAAGCGACACGACTGGCATATTCAATGGCACAAAGATCGGTGACGTAAAACCTAACATTGGAGCCTTTGACGAAAAAGTGTTTGGCGCAAGTCTGGGCGGTGCTATTATTAAGGACAAAGTCTTTTTCTTTGTAAATTATGAAAGACAACGTCAAACTACTCCCGCTACTACCTGGGTTGCTGACGGAAGCCCCCTGGATGCCGGCGGCAACAATGTAACCCGTGTACTTGCCAGTGACCTGGATGCGCTGAGTAATTACCTTCGCGAGAAATACCGTTACGAGACCGGTCCTTACGAAAATTACGACAACGAGACCAAGAGCGACAAGTTTTTGGTGCGTTTGGACTGGAACGTGAACGACAAAAACAGATTAACGCTCCGCTATACCCACCACAACTCTCTTTCTGACCAATTGATCAGCAACAGCGCCTCAGCAGGTGCGGGCAACAGACGCACCAGTTTTGATGCAATGTCATATCAAAATGCGGGCTATCTGATTGGCGACAACACCCGGTCAATTGTTGCAGAGTTAAATACTCAGATCAACAATCGAGTTTACAACACATTTAGTGCAGGTTACGATTTTCAAGATGAAGACCGTCAATACAAAGGCGATTTCTTCCCCACCATTGATATTTTGAAGGACAACAAAACCTACATCTCTGTAGGCTTTGACCCTTTCACACCTAGCAATAAATTGAGCTACGGTACGCTTCACTTTACTGACAACGTATCCATTTACCGCGACAAGCATACCTACACCATTGGCGCTAATTTTGAACAATACAAGTCGGATAACTTGTTTTTCCCGGCATCTAACGGCGTGTATGTTTTTGACTCGCTCCAGCAGTTTTATGCGGCCTCTGATTTTAGCCTCCTTAACCCAAATGTTGACACTTCTGCCATACGATACAACCGGTTCCAATATCGCTACTCGGCTTTAGATGGCGCTGCAGAGCCGCTTCAAACCTTGAAAGTCAACAAGTTCGACCTGTACTTGCAGGATGAATACCAAATCAGGAAACGCTTGAAAGTTACTTATGGTATCCGGGCAGGGGTTATTGCCTTTGATGAAACAGGCCTTTCCAATGCTACCGTTGACAACCTGGATTACGTGGACGCGGACCGCAACCGTGGTTACAAATTATTTACCGGCAAAAACCCGGACCCAAAAGTATTGTGGGAACCCCGTGCTGGTTTCAACTGGGATGTTTTTGGTAACAAGAAAACCCAGTTGCGTGGTGGCGCGGGCATATTTACCGGCCGTCCACCCTATGTTTGGGTCTCCAACGCTATTGGAAACAATGGCGTGCTAACTGGTTTTATTGATGTTTCTGGCGCAAAAACCCGGCAGCACAAATTCACGCCACAAACCAATATATTCATTCCGGACAGCCCAACACTGCCTTCTACTTTTGACATCGCTGCCACAGATGCCGATTACCGGTTCCCACAGGTTTGGAAAAATAACCTTGCCCTGGATCAAAAACTGCCGTTTGGTTTGATAGCAACTGTAGAGTTGCTTTACAATCGCAACGTTAATGCCGTCAGATATTTTGATGCCAATTTTGAGACATCAACCGCTAACTTCGCCGGGCCGGACAAACGCCCGCGTTTTGCAGGTAACGACAACGGCGTTCGCATCAATGACAATGTATCCCGGGCAGCAGTCATGGGAACCACCAATGAAGGTTGGTACCGTGCAGCAACCATCAAACTCGAATATCCAAACAAAAAAGGTTTTTATGGCATGGTAGCCCATACTTTTAGCGAAGCCAAGGATTTGATGAGCGCAGGATCCATCGCATCCGGATCGTGGACCAGTGCACGTTCCGTACGGGGCAACAACGACCTTGACCTTGCATTTGCTGATCAGGATGCTCCAGGCCGCACGGTGGGACTTTTGGGCTACAGATTTGAATACGGTGGTGATTTTTCAGGAGCAACAGCTATTAATATAGGTTATGTTGGTGAGCGCCGTGGCTTTAATGGCAATATCAACTCTGCCCGTTTTTCCTATGCTTACGCAGGCGATATGAATGGCGACCGGGTTAGCAACAACGACCTGATCTATGTGCCAAAGAGTGCAAGTGAACTCACTTTTGATCCACTTACGGTAAGTGGTGTAACCTATACTCCTGCGGAGCAGGCCGCCGCGTATGATGCTTTCATCGAACAAAGTGATTACCTAAAATCGCGCCGCGGCCAATATGCAGAGCGTAATGGCATATTGTTCCCGGTACTGCATCGTTTTGAAGTATCTGTTATTCAGGAATTTTCTATCAAGGTTGGGGGCAAACGCAACACAATCCAGCTTCGGGCAGACATCCTGAATGCCGCAAACCTGCTTAACAGCGAATGGGGTCTTGGCAACAATTTTGTTACAGATCGTCCGCTTACTTCAACAGGCACAACTGCTGATGGCATTCCAAAGTTCAGATTGGCAACCCAGAAACTGGCAGACGGCTCTACCGTGCTGCTTCGCGATTCGTTTGTAAAAAGTAAAACCCAATTTGATACCTGGGCCGCACAGTTCGGTATCCGTTACATCTTCAACTAAGTCATTGACCTGGTTATAATAAGTTTCGCCGCGTTCTGCACCAGCAGGGCGCGGCGTTTTTTTTATGCGTATCATTTGGAGAAACTTCAAAGTCCGCACAAATAATCAATTTTCCCGACCTTCGCCCCACCATGCGATTCGACATAATATCCGTACTGCCCGAGCTTTTGGAAAGTCCGCTCAACCATTCCATCATGCAAAGGGCCAAAGACAAGGGCCTGCTGGAAGTTTTTCTGCATAATTTACGCGATTATGCTCTGGGAAAACACCGTCAGGTGGACGATTACCAGTTTGGAGGAGGAGCTGGCATGGTCATGCGGCCGGAGCCCCTGGCAGCATGCATTGACAAACTCAGTTCCGAACGAACTTATGACGCCATAATTTATACCAGCCCGGATGGACAAACACTTGATCAAAGCCTTTGCAATCAATTGAGTATGAAAGAAAACCTGCTTGTGATTTGCGGACATTACAAAGGCATTGATGAACGTATTCGCCAAAAATATGTTACGCTTGAAATAAGCATTGGAGATTTTGTGCTTTCGGGGGGAGAATTGGCAGCTGCGGTAATTGTTGATGCTGTGGGCCGCTTGATCCCGGGTGTTTTGAATGATGAAACCTCGGCGCTTTTCGACAGTTTTCAGGACGATTTGCTCGCACCTCCCGTATATACACGCCCAGCTGAATGGGAAGGAATGAAAGTGCCGGAAGTGCTGCTTTCCGGTCATGAAAAAAAGATAAATGAATGGCGTTTTGAACAGAGTCTTGAGCGCACCCGAAACCGGCGCCCTGACCTTTTGGAACGAAATGAACCGGCAGACAAATGACAATCGAATCATCTGTCGCTAAACGGACAAGCAGGTCATAATCTTAAAGTTGAAGATTCCTGCCTACCTGTATTTTCAATAGATTTGCCGATTGTGCTGTTCTTTACTCAAAATTTTTAATGCAAAAAGAACCATACCTCGACGTAACTGCCGACTTCTACCGGGACGCAGCCCTTAATCCCAATATTGGTCTGTGATGTACATATTATTATGATTGAGGCGGATGCTGCTAATACATTGAACATCAACTTTTAAACACAAATCATGAGCAAGGAAAAAACGTATTTTGAAGCCGAAGACCTGGCCAATTTTGGTAAAATAACGGAATGGCAGGGCCCAATGGGAAAAAAGTTTTTTGATTATTACGGCGAGGTTATGAAAGAGGGCGCATTGACGGCTCGAGAAAAAGCCCTGATCGCTTTGGCAGTTGCCCACGCCATGCAATGCCCTTATTGCGTGGATGCGTACACGGAAACTTGTTTGAAGGTTGGTGCAGATGAAGAACAAATGATGGAAGCTGTACATGTTGCTTCGGCCATGCAAGCAGGCATTACCCTTGTGTTTTCCACCCAAATGATGAAGCAGGTAAAAAAGATCTCAATGTAACCCCTCCCTGGAATCCGAGCTATGTCTATTCATCAACGCAGCAAATCTCTTTCCTCTCGTAGAGACGCACTTGCGGATACTTTTTTCCAGATCAAGGTTCTCAATGGAGTAGAGCGCAGCAAACTCCAATTCCAATCTTTTCAATCCAAAATTGAAGAGGCGGGGCATGGCAAATTTAGATCGTCTGGAATAGATGTTTTCCAACTCAACATTGGCAAGCTTTGCAACCAAAGTTGCGCTCATTGCCATGTAGATGCCGGCCCAGACAAAAAATTGGAAAATATGAGCCGCGAAAACCTTGAGATATGCCTGAATATTCTGGCAACCTACGATATTCGCACGGTAGATATAACGGGCGGTGCGCCCGAAATGCACCCCCATTTTCGCTGGTTTGTGGAGGAATGTCGCAATCTCGGCAAAATCGTGATCGACCGCTGTAATCTTACCATTGTGCAATCCAATAAAAAATATCACGACCTCCCCGAATGGTTTGCTCGTAATCAAGTACATCTTGTTTCATCGCTACCCTATTTTAGTAAAAACCGCACAGACGCACAACGGGGTGATGGCGTATTTGAAGATTCCATAAAAACCTTGCAGCAATTAAACGCCGCGGGTTACGGAAAAGAAAACACGGGGCTTAATCTTGATTTGGTTTACAACCCTTCGGGTGCGTATTTGCCTGCCGGACAAGCGGGGCTTGAGCGTGAATTCAAGTCGCAACTAAAGCGGCGCTTCGATATTGAATTCAATCGGCTTTTTGCGATCACCAATATGCCAATTAGCCGGTTTCTGGATTACTTGCTGGAATCAGACAATTATGAAGACTATATGAGCCAGCTGGTTTCAGCATTCAATCCGGCTGCAGTTGCTGGTGTTATGTGTCGAAACACGATCTCCGTTGGTTGGGATGGCTATTTGTACGATTGTGATTTCAACCAAATGTTGGACCTTAAAGTAAATAAAGCCGTTTCACAACACATCAGTGATTTCGATTTTGAATTGCTTTCAACACGGGATATCGTGCTCAACCAGCATTGTTATGGTTGCACCGCAGGAGCTGGATCCTCTTGTGGTGGAGAACTGGTGGCGGACTAATTTGAGGTTTGAATGCTGGATAAAATACAATGGAATGTGTCGGCATGGCAACAATTAGGGGTAAATATTGCCCGATCATGGATTGCAGTAATCGATTTCGCGTTTTAAGTGCCGAGTTTCAATGATCGATTTATTCAGCCTCCACACTTATTTAAAAAACTTAAATTTCAATGTATAAAAGGACATTTTTTTCGCTTTTTGTGGCCGCTGTGCTGCTTTCATCCTGCAACGCCTTCTCCGGAAAATCTGCTGAAAACAAATCCCCGCATCTGACTTTTGAAAACCCGATTGTATATGGAAAATTAGACACTGCAACTTTTGCTTCCGGATGTTTTTGGTGTGTGGAAGCCATTTTTGAATCATTAAAAGGCGTGAAAGAGGCAGAATCCGGTTATTCGGGCGGTCATACACAAAATCCGTCTTACGAAGAGGTCTGCACGCATACTACGGGCCATACCGAAACGGTTCAAATATTTTATGACCCCGCTATGGTTTCTTATCAAACCCTTCTGGAGGTCTTTTTTGCCTCACAGGACCCAACCCAGGTGAATGGGCAGGGGCCAGACCATGGAGATTCTTACCGGTCGGTTATTTTTTACCGAAATGAAACAGAGAAAAACCTTGCAGAATCCTATAAAAAGCAACTGAATGAGTCGGGAAAATATTCCAAGCCCATAGCGGTGATAATCGAGCCTTTCAAGATATTTTACAAAGCAGAAAATTATCACCAGAATTACGAAAAAAACCACCCGGAAAACCCCTATGTTCGAAATGTGTCTATTCCACGGCTGAATCGGATGAAGTCCCAATTTCCGCAATTGCTAAAATAATGAGCACTGATCAAATTCAAAAGTACCGAAATAACGGAGCAGTTGGAGCCCTGTTAGACGAATACGAGCGCGCCATGGCCGATCTAAAAAACCTTGTCGCGAGTATTGAGCCCCAAGAATTAGTTGCTATTGTGGACGACCAAACAAAAGACCCTGATTGTCGGTCCATTCAATCCGTCTTGACCCATGTAGTGCGCTCGGGCTTCGGTTATGCGACCTATATTCGAAATAAACACGGTGAAGCCCTGGATTTTCGAGCGCGCAAAACCCGCAAATCAACTGTCGAATATGTAACAGACCTGGAGGCTGTTTTTGACTTCACCGAACAGAGTTTTGCGCTTCATCCCGAAATTGTGTTGGAGGCCTATGAACCAGAGCAAAAAATGCGCGTCCGTTGGGGCCAATTGTATGATGTTGAACAACTTATGGAGCACGCCATCGTGCACATTTTGCGCCATAGACGCCAAATAGAACGGTTTCTTTTAAAACTCCGCCATTAGAATATTCGAGTCTATTAATTTCGAAGGGAATTGCTAAACAATCAAACTGCCCTCCTTTGTAAAATAAAATTGTTTTAAACAATTTTGTTATTCAAACTAATTGTTTTACTTTTGCCTTTCCAAATAATCAAGCCCTTCAATTTTTACATTCAAAGTTTGGCATGAACCTCTGTCCCAATTGCGCAGCAGACGTCATACCCGGCTCAAAATTTTGCAACCGGTGTGGCGACAAAATTGCAGAACGCATGAAACCCTGCCCGGCTTGCCATGCGCAAAGCCCGCTCGCCTCTGTATTTTGCCATCATTGTGGATTCCATTTTGAAGGCCGGCAGCGCGGTATGGAAGAAAGGCAATACGAGCCAATATACGCCTTCGATTTTGACCCGGACACACTCACGGAGCAAGTCAAAGCCTTGTTCTTCAGAAGTTTGCGCCATCGTATCGAGGAAGAGCACGATGTTGCCAAATACAGCGATTATGTAGAGCGTTTTTATCAGTCCAGGTTTCGGGAAATTTATGAACTTCGGGCAGAGCAAATAAGCGAAGACCTGCTCATACAGTGGGAACGTTTTGGCACGGAAGGGCTGCCAGAGATCGACCGGCGCATAGGAAGTTCATTTGCGGGCCTGCTCGACTTTTTTGTCATTCAATATTGCCCTGATTTGAATGGTATAATGTTGCCCCCTGCAATTTTGAAATATGAAAAAGCCAAGCCGGGCAAAACAGATCTATGGCAGATGATTCAGGATTTCCTTGATTTCGGCCGTGAGCAGGAAGTGTTTCATTTTGATTTTATTTCCATGCGGGCAGATCTGCTTGCCAATGCTTGTAAAAGCTTCCTCTTTGCAGAACGGCGCGAAAAAGTTTTTTTCATCTGTGATCTTTCTTTGAAAGGAAGCTGTAAAGAGGGTTTTGCGATAACCGACCGAGGTATTTATTGGCGTGCTCCCTTTGACAAAGCCCATAAATTGCTTTTTAAAGATATCAAAGAGGTTAAACGACAAAAAGATTGGCTCACTATCAATGGGCATTTTTTTACAGCCAACCCCTCCTTAAACCTCAAATTGCTCAAACTGCTCAAAAAATTGCGGGGCTGGGAACAGCCTCATCCGAGGCAAAAGGAACAGGAAACGGTGCCTGTATGAAACTTTTCAAATTTTCCTCGGGTTATAACTTGATATTTTTGAAAATTGACTGCTATCTTTGCGCCCGATTTTTTACAAAATGGAGGTTGTAGCTCAGCCGGTTAGAGCGTCGGATTGTGGTTCCGAAGGTCGGGGGTTCGAGCCCCCTCATCCTCCCAGATTGAAGAAGAGTCGTTCCGGATTTTCGGAGCGACTCTTTGTTTTTAAGGCAGTTTGGTGTGCCAAATCAGAAGCTGCCTTTTTCGAAATTTTCGATAAAAACGGATTGCGACTATTGAGGGACTGACTTCAAGTCAGACCCTCAATAGAGGTTGCAAAGGCGCTGGAGTAGATATTCTTCACCTTTTCGGGCGTACAAGACACCCTGATCGGAAACTCGATGAATCGCCCTTAGTTGGCCATTTTTTTGGGGGGAGGTGACAAATACCAAGAAACGAGAATCCCCCGTCCAACATAAGTCGAGCGGGGGATTCTCGTTTCTTGCAAGGAGTTTGACAACTACTTGCCCAAGAAAAACCCCTCAATCATAGAGGCCACTGCCGGGCTGAGCTGTTTATACGCCTCCCGTTTCTCGGGCACGATGTCAGTCTCCACTTCCAAGCCTTTGAACATCAGGTAGTACACCGGGATTTCGAGCGAATCACTGATTTGCTGCAAAACCTCCATCGAAGGGGTTTTCTTGTCCCCTTCGATTTGGGAAAGGTACGTTTGGGAAATACCCAATCGTTTTGCCAAGTCACCTTGAGAAATGTTCTTTTTAAGTCTTATTTCTTGTATGACCGAACCTACTTTCATGCGGATTGAATTTATGAGCCGTTGAAAAACTCGTAAATGAGTCTTAGTATCAAGGCCATTGTTTCTGTAATCTTTTTTGAACGATCTATGACCTGGTCTGTTCCTGCAAGATCCTGCAGTTCCTGCAAGTCGAGGATTGCCAGATTTATTTTTGAGGCCAGTACTAGGTCAAAGGCTTCAGCTTGTTTGCTGATTGCCTGGAAATCGGCGATAATTTGAGCGAGGGATGGGTGTGCCATTTTAAATTAGTTAAAGAATTGAACGATGTGGTGAAACCGAGCAATTGAACTAATTTTTCAATGGTGCATGTGTTGGCCAGGTAATGGAAGGTGGACCTGACCATGGGCTCTAATTGGTAGAGGCCAGTATGGGTGAAATGGGTGATTTTTGAAATGAGGGCATTGATTTCATTCTTTATACCCCTAAGCGATTTTCGCGTTTCCCTTAATATTTTAAGTTTTTCAGCAACTAGTCTTTCTTCATGGATGCGCAGTACTTGATTAAAGGTTTCAATCTTTTGGGCTAATACATCTTGCCGTAATGAAAATGATGGGGGATGAAGGGTGTTGTCCAATGAGAGTAGCCTTTCAGTTTTAGGCTCAGTTATGAAAAAGCCAGTCGTGGAATTTGGGTGAAGTTCCCTCTGAAAATCATTTGGGTCTAGACTAGGATTTACATCACTATTACAGTATGCTAAAAGATTGTATCTAAAATGAGGAGGAGAGTCAAGCAACCATGAATCAAAGCTGGGAAATGAAATGTCTTTTAGAAAGGCATATGGTTGAGTGGCTTCCTTTTTTGGAGAAGATACAAGAGAAGGTGCAATCAAACGGAAATGATCACCTGTTATCACCCGATGTTTCGAGATGAATTTTACATCATTCTCTATTTTTCCTAATAATTTGTCGAGCTGGGCTTCAAGTCGATCATTCACCAAATCATGAAAAACAGTAGGTAATGAGCCGAAGCCCCCTATTGGGTAACGTTTGGATAAAGAATTGTGTGGTTTCATCCTAGCACTGATTTGTTTGCCACAAAAGTAAGCACCTTTATAATACCAAGCAACAATCCAGCAAACATTTTTTAACCCTCAGTTAAAAATGTGACAAAAACACTTCTGAGACGCTCCCAAACACTTTTCAAAAATCGCCCCCTCCACAGCTCCCCCACCCAAACCCATCCCAAAAACCCCGTAAATGCAGTAAACATCCCCACCCCAACCAAAGCCCCCTTCCACATGCCCTGGAACGACCAGGTGCAGTACACCCAGCAGGTAGCCCCAATCATAGCCATTGCGACGAGAGGGTGTCTCACAAGTCAGAAAATTTTGAGATCCAGATTGAGGTAAGCTTTTTTTATTTCGCAGGATTCCAAACTTCCCGAAAGTTTAGAACTTTCGGGAAGTTAGATTCCGGCAAAAACAGAACATGATTTGGCAAAAGAAAATCAACCCTGTCAAGTCTTGACTTATGAGACACCCACTTCCGATTGCAACACCAAAAACATGAGTCATCCCGAATTTTTCGAAATGGGTGTGTAGTCCCGATTCCATCGGGATCGGTAGAACTTTCGTTTTCAATTAGTTGGGAGGTGCGTAGCACCGCAACAATTTCGATCGGGCGCACAAGTTCCGGTGCTACGCACCTCCTAAACAATTCGCAATGACAATTTCTACCGACGTTTAGGGTGCTACGCACCACAATACCAAAAAAATGACATGAGTCACCCCGAAAATTCGGGATGACTCATGTTTATGCGAGCATATCCTATAATACTTATCCCTTTACAGGATTCACTATCCCCTTCAACAGCACCTTACTCTCATTCGGATAAGTATTCGCTGTTACAGTAATAGACTTTTTTTGTTCGTTGGTTTTTCCTTCGGTATTGAACTTTGCGGTGATCTCCCCCGTGCCTCCCGGTGGTATCGGCTCCTCCGGCCATTCCGGCACGGTGCATCCACAAGATGAGCGACATTTCAGGATGGTAAGCGGCACCTTGCCTGTATTGGCAAACTTGAAAGTGTGCTCCACTACGGTGCCTTCATTTACGGTACCAAAATCAAATTCTGCTTGTTCAAATGATATGCGCGCCAACTGATTGGTGTCGGTGGGCATATTGGCGGTAGCAGGATTTCGGATCATCTCGCTATTGGGGCCACCGCGTTTATTTTCTTGTAAAGCACTACCGTTGTCATTTTTACATGAATTGCCCACAAATGCAAAGAACAACAAGAAAAAGAGGCTGTTTTTCATAGAAAGTTAAGTTTAATCTGAATAATGGAGGGCAAAGATAACCGGGTTATCTTTGCCTGAAAGCAGTAAACGTCAAAACGATATGCAAACCCAAGATCATGTTTTTCTGCTCGGTTTTATGGGTTGTGGCAAGACCCATTGGGGGCAGCTTTTGGCTGAAAAGATCCATTTGCCCTTCCTCGATCTGGACGATCTGATCAGTCAAAAAACAGGAGGAAGCATTAGCCAAATTTTTGCGGAAAAGGGCGAATCCGATTTTAGGCTACTGGAGCGGGAGGCCTTGCGATCGCTCGAGGGATACTCCAGCTCAGTTATTGCAACTGGTGGCGGAACCCCCTGCTTTTTTGACAACATAATTTGGATGAATAGTGTCGGGACAACAATTTATCTAAAAACGCCCCCTACCCTGCTTGCAAAGCGATTGCGGCATGAAAAAGAGTTCCGGCCTTTGCTTTCTGAAGTAAAAGATGCTGATTTACAAGCATTTATTGAAAAAAAAATGGAGGAACGCGAACCTTATTATGTACGGGCAAAATTGCTATTGGAACAAAATGAGATAGACGATGCATTCCTGGAAAAAATGTTGGAACAAATCACGAATCGGCAATAAGTCCAATCTTGCCATCCGTGCCAGACACTAACTTCCCTTCATCCAACAAATAGTTCAGCACATGTGCTACAGTATCCTGTCTCTTAGGGGAAAACGCCTTTAAAATCTCTCCAAGGGGAAGTGGTTCTAGTCGCAGCACATCCCTGATCTTTTTCTCATAACTTTCAAAGTTCGAAACATTCAATTCTGTCTTGTGGCGCCCGGTACATACATCGCAGATGCCACAAGCCTTGCTTTCAGGCTCATCAAAATAGGTTAATAATTGCCGACTGCGGCATTCTCTTGTCTCTGCAAATTGTATGGCCCGCTCAACCCGTTGTTCGGCCCGTTTTTTGCGCATGCTGAATTTTTGAAGATCGATGGTAAGGTTTTCAGCAGCTACGCGCTCACGGGTAAAGGTGATCTGAGGCTTTTCCTTTCGCGGTTCATAACGCAGAACACCTTCATTTTGAGCCGATAGCAGCACTTGTTGGACCAACTCTACAGGCAGATTGGCGTATTTTGCCACGAGCGCTTCGCTGATATCCACATAATCTGACTGCAAGCCTGGAAAGGCTCTGAGCAAGGTTTTCAAAACAACATCAGCTTGTTTGTTGCGCAATTGATAGTTATACAATTCCTCCCGGTTGGCAGTAATATGGGCACGGGCAGGGGAAGCGGCGGCATCACTCATGAATATCCATCCTTCTAACTCAAGCAATCGAATTGCTGCATGGGTAGGGGCCTGATCAAATTTAAAATGTTGACAAAAATTCGCAAGGTCGAAATCAAAACTCTCGCCTTCGCCCGCACCAATGGCAAGTTGGGTATAGCTTCCCAAAGCACGATATACTTTCCGTACCAATTCAATTTGGGGGAACGCCGCTTGCAACTGGTACTTCAACGCTGCACCGTCGCCTGCAGCATATAACAGGGTCGCATAAGATTTCTTTCCATCTCGACCGGCCCGCCCGGCTTCCTGAAAGTATCCTTCCAGGGTGTCAGGCAAATGCAAATGCACAACAATCCGAACGTCCGGCTTGTCGATTCCCATCCCAAACGCATTGGTGCTCACGATAATGCGGGTTTTTCCTTCCATCCAGGCCACTTGTTTTGCACTACGCTCCTCGGCCGGCAAACCTGCATGGTAAAAATCTGCGTTGATTCCTTTTTGAGCAATGTAATGGGCGATTTCCTTGGTTTCGCCGCGGCTTCTGGCATAAACAATGCCCGTTCCAGGCACACTTCGCAAAATATCAATCAATTTCTCCCGCTTATTGTCTTCATACAAAACAGAATACGACAGGTTGCTGCGCACAAAACTTTGCCGGAATACATGCTGTGCCTGAAAGCCTAGTTTATCCTGTATATCGATCAACACCTCAGAAGTTGCCGTAGCGGTTAGTGCCAGTACCGGAACTTTCGGGATGATCTTGCGCAACTCGGAAATTTGCAAATAAGGTGGCCTGAAATCGTATCCCCATTGACTGATACAATGGGCTTCGTCCACGGCCAAAAGGTTGACATTCATCCGCTTGATCCGTTCGCGGGCCATGGGAGTCAGCAAGCGCTCAGGGCTTACATAAAGGAATTTATACTGCCCATTGCAGGCATTTTCAAAGATCATATCGATCTGCCTGTGGCTCATTCCGGAGTATATCGCCGCTGCCGGGACCCCCTTTCGGTCCAAGTTGTGTACCTGGTCTTTCATCAATGCGATCAGGGGTGAGATCACAAGACATATACCCTCTTTGCACAAGGCGGGCACCTGGAAACATACAGATTTCCCTCCTCCGGTTGGCAATAACGCCAAGGTATCCTGCCCTCCGAGCACTGAAAGTATGATCTCTTCCTGCAGGGGTCGAAAGGATGGGTAATGCCAATATTTTTGAAGGATTTCAAGCGGGGAAGGCATCTGTCTATTGGTTTCTAGGTCTCACAGGGTCTTTTTTTACAGGGCTTTCACGTCAAACACAATTTAAAATCGGCGTACCGATTCTACGATATACAAGGGCCGGTTTTTGATCTCACTGTAAATATTAGAGAGGTAAATGGACATCACGTAGAGGATCAAGCAAGTAAGCGCAAAAAATACTGACATCAACACGACCAAAAAAGCCCATCCGGAAAGGCTCTCAACGCGCTCACCAAAAATATCAATATTGGTTATTTTTACTTTTACTGCATTGAAAATAGCCACGAACGCAACCAATACCGAGAACAAAAATATCCAAAGCAAAAGGCTTCGCAAAAAAGTAGTGAACGAAGTAACTACAACCAGCGCGCTACTTAACTGCTCGCCAAAACTTGCCGAATGCTCTGGTTGCAGTGGAACCTTGACAGGAATACTTGCATTTGAATAGCCTACCAGCGCATAATTAGCTTTTAAGTAGCGGCTGTTTTCCCGTAGTCGGAGCAAGGAGTTGAGCGCTCTACGGCTGATCAGCCTGGTGTGGTGTGCCCAGGGATCGATACGCAGTTGGGAATATCGGCTTAGGATGAAATAGAAAATTTTGTACAAAAGTCGCTGCAACAATGGCAAGCGCCGTTCCCTGGCTCGTAGATAAACGATGTCATTGCCGGTTTGCGCCATTTCCCACATTTGAGTTACCAAAGCGGGATTGTCCTTAAAATCAAATTCAAAGACCGCAGTATAGTCGCCGTTAGCACGGTCAAGGCCAGCCAATATCGCGTTATCTCTATTCACCCTGGCACTCAAATTGAGCAGGAAAATATTTTTACGCAAGCCCTCCGGAAGCGGCAATATTGCGGCTTCTATGCCGGCCATATCGCAGCCATTATTTATTAAAACAAACTCAAAATGGGTAAAATTACCCGACAATTCTCCATAAAGCGCTTCCAACCACGAGGCCAAAAGCCGAATTTCGCGTTGTGACTGCAACACGCCTACAATGGAAAGAAAGGATTGGTATGGCTTAATATGCATGGGCTCAGATTTCAGTAAAATACTTGCGTAGCAATGACGCGTCTTTCGCCTTCATGCGCCCTGAGAGGATAAGGCGCAGTTCCCGCCGACGGGCAGCACTTTCAAATAATTGCTGCTCCTCACTTGACAAAGGCAATACTGGCGGTACTGGCACAGGGTTCTTTTTTTTATCGTCCAATGCCACAAAAGTAAAATAGGCATGATTGCAGCGGCGAGGCTGCTGGCCTTTTATGTCGTTGGCAAAAACCTGAACATAGATTTCGACAGATGTATTGAACGCCCGTGTCACGCATGCTTCCAGGGTGATGACATCCCCTAAAAAAATAGGGTTTTGAAATGAAATATGGTCAACAGCTGCAGTTACCACGTGTGATTCGCAATGTTTTCCTGCACAAATTGCACAGGCAATGTCCATCCAGCGCATTAAATATCCCCCCATCAAATGGCTCATAGGGTTGGTATCGTTGGGCATGATGAGTTCAGTCATCACCGTTTTGCTTTCTCCAACTTTTTTTGGGGTCAAGCCTGGTTTTGCTGCTTTTTTATTCATTTTATGGGTAATTTGCCCGATGTTAATTCAAGCAATATAAAGGTGAAAATATGGAGGTATCGTGTAAACGGCGGAAAAGACTCAAGATTCAAATTGCAATTTTGCCAGACTGGAGTAGGCTCCGTCAACTTTTGCAGAAAGTTGTTCGTGGGTGCCTTGTTCCAGAATACGGCCATGTTCCAATACATAAATACAGTCCACCTCCCGAATTGTAGCCAATCGATGTGCAATAATAATACTTGTGCGTCCAACCATTAGCCTGTGAAGTGCTTCTTGCACCACTTTTTCTGATTCGGCATCCAGGGAAGAAGTTGCTTCATCCAGCAGCAAAATACTCGGATTGCGCAAAATAGCCCGTGCGATCGCAATGCGCTGACGTTGACCGCCTGAAAGCTTTATGCCTCGCTCTCCAACAATCGTATCCAGCCCATCTGGAAATATTGAGATAAAATCCCAGGTATTTGCCTGTTTGGCAGCTTCAATGATCTCTGTTTCGGTAGCATCTGGCTTTCCATACAATATATTCTCCCTGATCGTGCCGCCAAAGAGGATAACTTCCTGTGGGACAATGGCAAAGTTGTGTCGATAAGACTCTAATTCGTAGTCAAAAATATCCCTGCCGTCCATCTGGATCTTCCCGGCAACAGGAAAATGAAACTGCAAGATCAACTGCATGATGGTGGATTTGCCCGCACCGCTTTGCCCGACTACGGCAACTTTTTTACCCGCAGGAATATCCAAGCTTACCCCGCTCAATACCGGCACATCAGGGCGTGTTGGATACGAAAACTGAATATTTTGAAAAGAAATATTGCCCTTAAAACGTTCGGCTGGAACACTCCCCCGCTTGCGCTCCTCAGTTTCGGATGGAGATTTTAATATTTCACGGATACGCTCCGTGGCTCCTACTGCTCCTACTAGTTCGGTATAAAAATTCCCCAGGCTGGCTATGCTTCCTCCAATGACAGCGGTGTAGGTAATAAAAGCGATCAGGTCGCCTCCGGTAAATTTCCCGGGAGTGCCCACTGGAAGCCCGGCATCCGTCTGCACCATGTTCATGCCATATAAAATGACAAAAAACAAGGCGCCAAAAAGCATAGTAATTATAAACACCGCGAATACAGCCCTTCCTTTGGCGTAACGCATGGAGACTTGTACTACTTCCGCATTTGAGCGGCCATATCGTTGACTTTCAAAGAGTTCGTTGGTAAATGCTTTGACGGCGTGTATGCTTTGCAAGGTTTCGTCCAGGATCGTGTTGGTGTTGGCCAACTTGTCTTGCCGCTGTTTTGACAGTTTCCTTACCCAACGTCCAAAAACCATTGCACCGATCACGATAACAGGAAAAGTAGCCAGCATTACAAATGCCAGCCTGGGCGACATCCACCACAAAACAGCAATGCCCCCAACGAGAATTATGATCTGACGCAGGAATTCTGCCAAAACAAAGTAAAAGGTGTTGTACAGTTTCTCGACGTCGTTAGTCAAGCGGCTAACCAACTCCCCAACCCGACTCTTCTCAAAAAAAACAATTGGAAGCGAAATGAGCCGCCTGTAGAGGGCTACCCGGATATCGGCAGTGCCCCGTTCACTTACCTGGGCAAACATCATGACCCTGAAATAAGATACAATTCCTTGAAAAACAAGGATCAATACAAGCCAAAGCCCAATTTTAGGCAAATCAATTTGTTGCGGAATATTTCCCTGGGCAACATCCAGCGAGCGCCCGATAAGTGCCGGGAAGACCAAAAACACCGTACTGCCTAGAAACAGGAGGAATAATCCAACAATGAACTGAACACGATACGGACGGATATAAACAAAGATCTTTAAAGCTTCGCGAAGGCTTTCACGGGTAAGTTTTGGGCGGGAGGTTTCTTCTTCTTTCTGCATAAGGGCGGCAAATTTCGGGATTTGAACAGATTAACAATGTAAAAGTTGGGTAAAGTTGAAAGAGCAACCTTGTCCGGTTTACCTTTGCGCCATGTACACACTCCTCCTTTTTATCGTAGGCGGCCTGTTTGTGGCCATGTTGTTCGTCAATGTTTACTTTCGGGCCAAGGTGCTCAAAGTTTATGGCATTCTGGTGCGAAATAAAATTGAATTTGGTGCGGCCCATATTTTCAACCGCCAAAGACTTGAGGAAGAAATTTTACCGCGCTATCCGCAATTTCGCAAAGAGATCGAAAGTTTTGTCAGGCATATGCGGTATTCAATCAAAATGGCGTCTGTTTTGTTGGCGCTGATAACTGCGTTCGGGGCTATCTTGATGTATTTCAGGTAATACAATGGAAAAAAATTATACTGGACAAGCCCTTTCACTTGCAATCCTTGTATTGATATTGCTTGCCGGCCTTTCTCTACTGCCGGGCGGCATGACTTTGGGTGATCTCCAACTTCGGAAAATGGACATCTTCGCTGATGTACGGGACTCTGTTCTGGTAGCCGCCTCAGATGATTTCATTGATGCGCCACCTCCTGACAGTACAGCATATTTCGCTCAAGACTCAAATTTTAATATTTTTCCAGATAGCACAGCTGCCGCAATTCAAGCAGATTCCATCAGGGTGGCTCCTATGCTTGACTCGATCTATTTTGGCAACAAAATCGAGAACTATTCTTTTGATCAGAGTGGGCTCGACCGTTTTTTTGAAGCCGTGGATTCTATTTCCATGGGGCGCACTGTACGTGTGGCCTGGTATGGGGATTCTTTTGTTGAAGGGGACATATTGGTGGGCGATTTGCGCGATTCCCTGCAAACAGCCTGGGGCGGTGCGGGAGTTGGTTTTGTGCCGATCACCTCAGAAGTTGCTCAATTTAAGCGCAGTTTGAAGCACCGTTTTAATGACTGGTATGCTCACTCGATCGTAAAAAAAACCGAAAACCGTCCAAAACTAGGCGTTAACGGATATGCTTATAGTCCAGGACCGGAGGCAATGGTTCAATACGAGGGCGCCAGCTATTTTAAACACACACAACGGTGGAGCCAGGTTCTGTTTTTCTATAGTTCGGATTCCGTTAGCTCCCTGGTCTGGCAGGCAAAAAATAGCCCCGCCAAATTTGAAAAACTGCCTGCAAAACCTTCCAGGCTTTCTACCTGGTTCTGGAAAGGAAACCAGTCAAGCACAGATGGTTTTACGTTCCAATTCTCAAATACCTCGGGACTTACAGCCTATGGGGCAAGTCTGGAAAGTGGGCCGGGAATTTATATTGATAATTTTTCAATACGCGGAAACAGCGGCGGGCCTTTGAAACTGCTCGAGCCAGCCTTTGTGCGCCAATTTGACGCTGTGCTTCGATATGACCTGATTGTACTTCAAGTCGGTCTGAACGCTGTAACTAATTCATTGACAAACATCAAATGGTACGAAGCTGAACTTGACCGGACCTTCAAACATCTTAAGAACTGCTTTCCCGGCAAGCCAATTTTGGTGGTCAGCGTGGGCGATCGTGGGGCCAAGGTGGGAACCGAGATCGGAACGATGCAGGGCGTGCCGGCCATTGTAAAAATGCAGCGTAATTTAGCACGAAAACACGGCCTCCTTTTTTTCGATCTCTTTTGGGGCATGGGAGGGCCAAACACCATGGTTCGTTTTGCTTATAACCGGCCTCGCCTTGCGAACACAGATTACACGCACCTAACCCATGAGGGCGGGAAAGTAGTAGGGGCCATGTTTGCAAAACTGTTTTTGAAAGAACAAACCGATTGGAGGAAGGGGAGAAAGCCGCAGTGATGTTTTCGCTGCGTACATTTGCACCCTTATTGTCCGATATTTGAACGCTATACTTTTATGCAACTTCCAGTCTCCTCCCTCCGTATTTGGATTTGCTCGGCATTTTTGCTTCTTTTTATTGGCCAATGCCAGTCACAATTCCGTCTGCCTCAGGTTCAAATAACAGATGCAGATACCGTAGGGGCAGGTTACAGTTTTATTCGACAGGACGACAACGAGCTTGAAAACAAGGTTTACCTGGAACCTGTATTCCAAAAACTATTTACACAGCGGACAGAAGGCGGGAAGAAAATCAGCATCGTGCACCTGGGCGATTCGCATATTTTGGGCAATTTTCTCACACGAGAAGTTCGAGACCGCCTGCAACGCGAGTTTGGTGATGCCGGACGCGGATTGCTATTCCCCTACAAATTAGCCCAGTCAAATGGCGCAAAAGATTTTTTGGCAGAGAGCAACTGTCGGTGGATAGGCTCAAACTGTCAGCGTGACGTTTCACCCGTTACCAATTTTGGTGCGGCAGGGTTTAAACTCAGCACCACCAATCCACGCGCAGAACTAACATTTCGGATGCGGGACACGGCCACCTCCGAAAGCCGTTTTTTTACAAAAGTGATTGTTTTTCAAAGAAAAACCGCCTTAGAATACGACCTGGAAGTGCGCGATGAGGCGTCCAATCAGGTGGCTCAACTTTTTATTGAAGATGACTACGCCCGGTCATTTTATTTTGATCGACCTGTCGGCTCATTTACCATTGCAGCCAAAAAAACCAGGGCGCAAGAACGGACATTGACCATAGACGGCATTTCTGTAGAAAATGAATTAAGCGGTGTTTTGTATCATTCAATTGGAGTGAACGGGGCAAAATTTATGGATTTCGCCAGAGCCAAATACTTCGCCCATCAAGTGGCCGACCTTGAGCCTGATCTGGTGATCCTTTCTTTTGGCACCAACGAAAGCCAGGGATCTACAGACCCCGCTTACCTGCGTCGCACCATGGAACAACTTACTACACAAATAATGGAACGAAGCCCCTCAAGTCTTATCCTTTTTACAACCCCAGCGGATTCCTATTTGAGAGGCAAGGGCCTGAACCCGCACATGGCCAGGACAAGCCAGGTGATAAGAGATTTCGCGCGTGAAAAAGGTTTCGCGTTGTGGGATTTATACAATTTCACAGGTGGGGAAAATTCATCAGTATATTGGAAATCATACAACTTGATGACCTCAGATTCAGTGCATTATACCAAATACGGTTATGCTTTGCAAGGCAAACTTTTGTACCAATCCTTGATCAAAGGTTATAATGAATTTGCGAAAGAAAAGGGGGAATAAGGTCCAATTTAGCTCAAGGTCTTGAGATAAGCCAGAACAGTTTGGGGCTCCTCAGCTGGAAACACGTTCCAATTCCCGTGTTTTGCAAACCAGGTCTTCTGGCGTTTGGCATAATTGCGCGAATGCTGCTTGATTTTTACAATGGCTTCTTCCCGGCTGATCTTTCCATCAAAAAATTCGAAGAACTCCTCATATCCTACGGTATTTAATGGAGGGCGATTGCGGTAAGGCATAAGTTCACGCACCTCTTGTTCCAATCCTGCAACTATCATGCTGTCTACCCGATCTTCTATGCGTGCATAAAGATCAGGCCGTGGCATATCAAGCAAAATATAAACTGGCTGAAAAGGCCGTGGCTGTTTTTGGCCTTGATTCAGGTAAGTAGAATAGGGTTGGCCAGTTTCTATACAAACCTCCAGGGCGCGCCGCAAACGAGCGGGATTTTGCTGGTCCATTTTAGCAAAATGGCTTGGGTCGCGCTTTGCAAGTTCTGCCTGAAGCCAGGCAAGACCGCTTTTTTTTTCGCCTGTTTCAACAATTTTTTTCGTGGACTCGCTTATATCAGGAAAATTGTCCAATCCTTCACAAACAGCGCGCAAATAAAGGCCAGAGCCCCCTACTAAAATGGCAAATTCTTGTTCGAGAAAGATGTTTTCCAGCACTTCCAGGGCCGCTGGTTCATATTCCCCCACACTGTAATCGTCCACAACAGAATGAGAATCAATAAAATGGTGCGTTACAGCAGCTAATTCATCTTTATTGGGCTTGGCGGTACCTATGTTCATCTCGCGATAAAACTGACGGCTATCCGCAGAAATTATTTCTGTTGCGAAATGTTGTGCCAGTTGAATAGCAAGCGCCGTTTTGCCCGTGGCAGTAGCGCCACCGATCACAATGAGTTTTTTCATGTGCCAGCCAGCAAAGGGATGCTTTGTGCAGCCAATAAGGACTCAAAAAGCCCTCTTCCATCAATGTTTCCAAGCACCTCTTCGCTTGCGCGCTCCGGATGAGGCATCATGCCAAACACATTTCGCTGTGCATTGCAAATACCGGCAATATTGCGGGCCGCTGCATTTGGGTTTGATTCAGGTGTTTCATTGCCGGTAGCATCACAATACCGGAAAAGGACCTGGTCATTTTTTTCCAAATCATCAAGCACCTGATCAGCAGCAAAATATCGGCCCTCAGCGTGTGCGATGGGTATTTTCAGGGCTTTGCCCAATTCAAGTCCTTCTGTGATGGGAGAACGGCTTGTTACTGCTTTGATCCAAACATTGTTGCATATAAATTTTTGGGCGCCATTACGGATCAAAACACCCGGTAACAAACCTGATTCGCAAAGGATTTGAAAACCATTGCAGACACCAAAAACGTAACCTCCAGCCGCCGCATGCCGCTTAACCGCCTGCATTATGGGCGAGAATTGGGCAATGGCTCCTGCGCGCACATAGTCGCCATAAGAAAAGCCTCCGGGAAGTACCACACAATCTTCCACGCCAAATTCCGGGGGAAGTTCATGGCTTTTGTGCCAGATCTTGCTCACCTCCTGGCCCATTACCTTGCTTAGGACATGCACCATGTCGTCGTCACAATTTGAGCCGGGGAATACAATTACGCCAAATTTCATTGAGTGAGAGAATAAGAGAGTGAGTGGGTTAAATTCGAACTAAAATATTGAATATGAAATACTTAGAAGGTAGTCTGCAAATTGAATAAACAGCACAAAGGCTAAAATGATCAAGTGCCAGAATTCTGCCCAAAGCCGCTTATGTATTGATTGAAACGTTAGTGACAATAATATTCCCATGGCAGCAGCTGCCAGCAGCAAATGTTCCCATCTCCATTCTGGCCGGGTCAATAAGGAAAGCCCTGCCACCAGAAGGTACCAGTATAAAACGCTTACAAATTTTTGTGCCTGAATGCTTTTTCTGCTGTAAAACGCCCTTAATCCAAACAAAAAAACAATGGTCAGAACAACCAGAATGGTTGATTTGAACATCATAATTATTCCCCAATCAGCATCAAAATGATAGACCTGAAATAATTTTACCAAGTGAATTGTCCTAAACTCAGATCCTTGGTCGATCCAGAAGTACCATAGCCAAACCAGAAACAAGGGAACGAAAGCCCCGGTTAAAAATACAAATCGTTCACGCAGTCTAAATACCCGCACTATATCAATTCCTGCAAATGCTGCAACCAGAAGCCACAAACAAGGCGGATAAAACAGACTAGCTACACCAATCCAAAGCCCGGCATCGAAGATAGAACCGGTAACATTTGGCTTCTGATAGGCTTTATATATGCTCCAAAGCGAAAATGGAATAAAGGTAGCAGCAACTAATGGGCCTGATAAAAAAAGGAATTCGGGTAAAATACTGGCGCTAAGCGCATAAAACAACCCGGGAAGCCAATTCCGTTCTCCCATAAACCGAAATTCATCCGCCAAAACGTTCACGGTCAATGCCTGGACGAAAACAAGAAATGTTGCAGTTATCGCAGAAAAAAAAGGTTCGGAACCCGCCCAATCAAACCAGGATTGAAACACCAATCCCGCATCTCCGGCAAAGGGAGGCGCTTGAACCGCACCCATTAATGCCCCTAAATGCACCAAGAAGATGTAGAGCGCAAGCAGAATAGCTGCGAAAATTTGGTTGCTGCGAAAAAAACTGAGCACGATGGACAATTGAATGGACAAAGGTCGGCAAAAACCTGATATGGCCAGACTTGATCCTTAGATAATAACAGATTTTATCAAAAAAACTGCCCACTCCCGTACATTTGCCCTGTGCGAATCTTACTTATCGAAGACGAAAAAAAAACATTGCAATCGCTAAGCCAGGGTCTGGAAGAAAATGGCTGGATTGTCAACACCGCTTCAGAAGGTCAGTTTGGATTGCGATTGGCCCAACAAAGCGAATACGATGTTATTGTTTCTGACATAACTATGCCAGGAATAAATGGCCTTGATATTTGCAGGCAACTTCGCAAAGATGGAATTGCGACACCTATACTGCTCTTAACGGCGCTCATTCATACGGACGACAAAGTGGCTGGGCTGGAGGCTGGAGCAGACGATTATCTTGCCAAACCGTTCGAATTCAAGGAGTTGGTGGCCCGTATCAAGGCTTTGGCACGTCGCCCAACGGCATCGCTGAAAATGGAAAGCATTCTTAGGTTTCATGATTTGGAACAGGACCTGAATGCGAAAACCGTACGGCGAGCCGGGCGAGAAATTGTACTCACACCCCGTGAATTCTCACTTTTAGAGTTCTTTTTACACAACCCCGGCAAGGTGCTTTCAAAAACAGAAATTGCCGAAAAGGTTTGGGATGTTGATTTTGATACGGGAACAAACGTCATTGAAGTTTATGTCAATTACCTTCGCAACAAGATGGATAAAGGTTTTGAACAAAAACTTATTCATACTCAGTTCGGACAAGGCTATGTGCTAAAAATATAATTTTCAGTTACGCTTAAACTAGTTGAAAATCAGGCATTGGATTGAAAAATTATGCGAACCCTTTACCTTATTCGACATGCAAAATCCAGCTGGGGCAATCCAGGTCTGCGCGACCATGACCGCCCCTTGAATGAACGTGGTATGCATGACGCACCCAAAATGGCTCAATTACTTGTACAACAAGGCGTTACACCCGACTATTTGGTGAGCAGCCCTGCCAAACGTGCGCTCACAACTGCCTTGTTTTTTGCAGAAGCTTTTAAAATCGACGCTACAGAAGTAGTGCGCGAGCCAAATATTTACGAAGCGTTCCCTCAGGAGATTCTGCGAATTATCAGCGCCTTGCCTGATTCAAGCAATACAGTCCTTTTATTCGGACACAACCCGACTTTTACCGAAGTCGCCAACCACTTTGTTGAGGATGATTATATCGAAAACGTTCCAACTTGTGGCATCGTAAAAATCACCTCCACGGCCGAGTCATGGCGAGACTTTTACGAAGGGAATGCCAAAGTCGCAGCATGTTATTTTCCAAAAGAAGTTTTATAAAATGAAAACATTGCCACTTACAACCGCCATAAGATCCATCCTTCTGGTCCTAAACCCAATGGTATGGGCGCTCCTATTGGCAATGGCAATGTTTATGTCCTGCCAATCCAAACCTGTATTGCAGCCGACCATTTCTGATGCAGAAATGGCCCGAATAATGGCGGATCTAAACATTGCAGATGCAGCTACTACTGGCTTGGCGGGTTATTCAAAAGACAGCCTGTCACAGGCTTATTTCAAGCAAGTGTTTGAAATTCATAATGTTACCCTGGAAGAATACGAAAATAATCTTCGAATCATCGCAAATGATCTTTTCAGGATGGAACAAATTGTGAAAAAAGCAGATACCCTGTTGACCGAAGGTATCTAGGACAAGGAAAACAATTTCGACAATACGAGGTGCTTCTTAAGATCACTTTGTGAGAACCTTGGCTACTAAATCGGCGGCCTCCTGGAACTCTGTAGCCCCCATAACTTCCAATCCGGATTCATCGATTATTTTTTTTGCGATATCGGCATTGGTGCCCTGGAGGCGGACGATGACCGGGACCGGAATTTTTCCGATTGCCTTGTAGGCATCCACCACGCCTTGTGCTACCCTGTCACAACGAACTATGCCCCCAAAAATGTTTATCAGGATGGCCTTTACATTCGGGTCTTTGAGTATGAAGCGCATGGCATTTTCAACCCTTTGAGCGTCAGCAGTACCGCCTACATCGAGGAAGTTGGCCGGAGAGCCTCCAGAAAGCTGGATCAGGTCCATTGTTGCCATGGCAAGACCCGCCCCGTTAACCATACAGCCAACATTTCCATCCAGTTTCACGTAATTCAGGTCCATGTCCTGCGCTTCTACATCAGCGGGATCCTCTTCGTCTTTGTCCCGCAACAATTCTAAATCTCTATGACGGTAAAGGGCATTGTCATCAAGCGTAACTTTTGAATCTACGGCGATAATGCGGTCGTCGGATGTTTTCAAGCAGGGATTAATTTCAAACATGGTAGCATCTGAACCCAGAAATGCTGCATAGAGTTTTTGTACAAAATCCACCATTTCTTTAAATGCCTGACCACTAAGCCCCAGGTTAAACGCAACCTTTTGGGCTTGAAAACCTCGCAGGCCCAACATTGGATCAATAAATTCAAAAAAGACTCGATCAGGGGTTTCATGGGCTACTTTTTCGATATCCATACCCCCATCCGGGGAATACATTATCACGTTACATCCCCTGCCACGATCTGTCAAAATACTGATATAGAACTCTTGCGGCTCAGAATTTCCAGGATAAAAAACGTCTTGTGCGACCAGTACTTTACGCACTAATTTGCCTTCGGCGGAAGTTTGAGGCGTAATCAAGCGCATCCCAATCATATCTCCTGCTATTTCACCCGCCTGTTCCGGGCTTTTTGCCAATTTTACCCCACCACCCTTGCCGCGCCCTCCTGCATGTACCTGGGCTTTGAGCACACACCACGCTGAATTGTACAGTTCTTTAATTTTTTTTGCGGCTTCTACTGCTTCAGTAGCGCTTTGGGCTACGATTCCTTCCTGTATTTTTACCCCGTAAGATTTGAGCAGTTCTTTGCCCTGATATTCGTGAAGATTCATTTATTTATTATGAAATTTGATGAGTGTGGTCAATTTGAGGAGCAAAACTACAAATGCTGCCAATACTTCAAGGACGGAATTGAATCTTACCGCAAACCTGAACCTTCGTCGTCAACAAGTTTTCCTCCAATGACCCTGATAATACGGGCTGGAAAGTTTTGAAGAATCCGATAGTCGTGTGTGGCGCAAAGGACGGCAGTATTGTGTTGTTTTGCCAGTTTTCGCAGCAGCGTAAGCACATCGTCGCTCGTTTCCGGATCAAGATTACCGGTGGGTTCGTCTGCCAGGATAAGCGGAGGGTTGTTGAGCAAGGCCCGGGCTATGACCACCCGTTGTTGTTCCCCGCCTGATAGCTCAAAAGGCATAGCGCCAAGTTTTTGACTCAGGCCAACTTCTGTCAATACCTCTCCAATGCGCTGGCTTATTTTTAAATTGTCATCCCAGCCGGTGGCTCGGAGCACAAAGCGTAAATTTTCTTCTACGGTCCTGTCTGTCAATAAATTAAAATCCTGAAATACAATTCCGAGTTTGCGCCTGAGTTCATGGACATTGTACCGGGAAATGTTTTTCAAGTCCAAGTCTACCACTTTGCCTGTTCCACGGACGAGTGGTAAAGCAGCATACAATGTTTTGAGCAATGAACTTTTGCCGCTACCCGTTTTACCAATAAGATAGATGAACTCCCCTTCAACAACGGTTAAATTGATGTTTTGGAGAACAAGGCTGCCATCTGACTGGCAAATATCCGCGTTGTCGAGTTTTACGATACTTTTCACTAAGCCATTCCGAATTTAGATTCACTTTTGGGGTGCAAAAGTCATACTTTTTTAAGTTTTATTATAAAAACCTGAAAATGTGTGCGATAATTGCCCCCTGAAATAAAAATCTACGTTTCAAAAAGACAGGTTGATTCAACCAAATGCTTACTTTGACTTGAATCTTCCGATCTGAAACTTTAGCAATATGAATTCAAAATCCCTCGTTTTTGCCGTTTTTACTGTTTGGAGCATTATATGTTGGCGCTGGTATGTATGCGGCCTTATGAATGCTTGTGGAAATGCCGGATCTTCAAAAGAGGAAAAAGTAGTGGCTGTTCAACCTAAACAAATTGATACTGCAGCAGTTGAGCAAACACCTGAGATCACACCACTAAAAGACGATAAAAGCACCAACGCAAAAACTCCCGACAGTCAAACTTCCAATCCAAAACCGGTTTCGCCTTCCAATATGGATGAGGTGCAAATGGAGAAGGTGAAAGACCGCATGTTGATCTATTTCCCCTATAAATCATCGCGCAAGGAAGACAATGCCGCTATTGATGCATACTTGACGAATCTTGCAGCACAGCTAATTTCTTCGGGCCAAAAGGTGACCATAACTGGCCATACTGATTTTGTGGGCGAACCGAAGGAAAATTACAATTTTGGGCTTCGAAGGGCATACGGCATTCGAGAAATTCTGGTAAAGAAGGGCGTTCCCAAATCGCAAATTCGCTGCAAGTCTTACGGGGATAGCAAGCCTTTGGCTACCAACGATACGCCTTACGGTCGCTATCAAAATCGCCGGGCTGAGATCCGTGTTGGCAAGTAGGTGATGGTTTGATTATCCGGGTGCAAGAACCTGAGCACTCCCCTACCCTAAGTAACCGGATCCTTAAATTAAACAGACAATCAAATAGACATAAAAATGTTTGAAAATAACCCATTTGCTACGCACACTATCGAAATCCTCATCATGCTTCTTGGGGCATTCTTCATTGGCCTCTGGTTAGGCTGGGTGCTTTGGGGACGATTAAAAGAAGAATTAGACCGGCTTAGGCTCGACAACCAAAGCCTGACCGTAACACTCGAGGCGATGCGCACGGAAATCGATTCCGTCAAAACCCGGGCGGCGGTAGCTGAATCCGACAATAGCAATTACACCATCCAGGTAGTCAACCTTAATCGGGAGAATGAAAGCCTGCGCGAGAAAGTGGGCTATTTGGAATCTGAAATGACTTCCTTGTTAAATCGCAATCGCCAGGTTGAAACCGAGTTAGGTCTTTCCTACGCTCCAGACACCCCTATTGCCGATGATATTCCTTTGGAGATCAAAGAAATTGTCAAGGAAAACCCAAACCCTGAAGATATTGTATTTACTGCTGAATTTGTTCCAGAATCCAGCCTGATAACGCCCCCAGTTCTCAATATTGAACCATTGACAGCCGAATCAGAACCTCTTGTTCCTGCTGTATCTACTTTAGAATCAACAGCCAATTCAGATGAAAAACCTGTAAAATCAACAAAATCCAAATCTCCTTCCATTACAGAAACACCACCCGATTCCGCGATCAAATCAGATCGGGATGATCTGACTGTCATTGAAGGCATTGGGCCTAAAATTCAATTGTTGCTTAATCAATATGGTATTTCCAGTTATCGACACTTGGCCGAATCCGACGTAGTCCGGCTCAAGGAAATACTTGGTGCCGCTGGCCCTCAACTCGCTATGCACGATCCTGGCACCTGGCCTTCTCAGGCAAGCCTTGCTGCAAATGACCAATGGGATACACTCAAGTCGGTACAAGGTTTTTTGAAAGGCGGTAAAAAACCTGATTAAGGTAAGTAGTATGACTGCTGTCGCTGCCTCCATGCACAGTTATCCCAGGCCATTTAGCGGGATGCTCAATATTGAAATAAAGGGTATCCAATCTGCTCATGCCCAATTGACCATTATCAATGCTATGCATCAAGTGGTGGCAGAACCTTACAAAGGTGCTGCTGAATCTGACAGGCTTTTCCAATGGCAGCCGTCACAAGCCGCCGATGGGCTTTACTTCCTTCGCCTGAACACTTGCGACAAAGTGGTGACGCAGGCGATC
>JBJXGO010000009.1:0-11918 GCA_046160345.1 Saprospiraceae bacterium | reverse complement strand
GTAAAAGGGGGATCACCGTAAGGTCAAGGGAGCCATTGAATGGGGAGATACAATTGGTGTTGCCGTTAAAAGTACAATTAGCGCCTGCCGGTGTAACAGGCGGCAAATCAGGTACAACTATCTGCTCGATTTGCACATTGCCATTGGCATCTGTGATATTGACGACATAGGTTCCAGCCAATAGACCACTTAGGTCTTCAGTTGTAGCTCCGGTTGACCATAAAAATGTCCAAGGCCCGGGCGTATTGGAGTCTGGGGTGAGATCAATGGATCCGGAACCATTGCCGCAGAAATCACCGGTTACTACCACGGTTGGAGGAAGCGAGGCGCTTTTGCTTACGGTCATGGTGTCCAACGCTGGGGAGGGACCCTTGTCGCAAACTTCTGTTTTTACAAGAATTTCAGAAAACAGAGAGTCATCTGGTCTTGAAAAGATACTGAAGTTCGGATTTGCGAACAGTGCGGTGCTCAAAAATGTGAATGAGCAGAAAAGGTTCAGGGTAAAAATTTTCATGTTAAATCGGTTTTATTGAATTATAAAGATAAATCTGCGAAAGCCTTCAGCCTTAGGGCATGTTCATGGCAAACCGGATGGCAGATTCCTATACAAAGATGTGTTTTTCTGCCGTTTCGCTTCATAAGGGTGGGATTTATTTTGAGCATCCACGAACGGTTTAATAAAGATACAATAATTACTGAAAAGCCCGACTAATTTCAGACTTCACCACTCCCCAAAGCAGGCTTATGAATTTTAAAGTGCCATAATTGCTGGATAGCAGCGAATCATAATGTACAGTCAAAGTCAAGCTTGCCTGATAAAGGATGCGGTATTCGACGATACGAATCAAAAACTCCGGCGGAACCCCGTTCGGAGTTTTTTATTTGGTGCAAAAAATAAAACCCTTTGATTATCAATAAACTTGCTTACCTTTGCACTGTTCTTCGGAACAATTACTTTTCATTTTTTCAATTTTTTTAGTATGAAATCTGGAACTATCAAGTTCTTCAACGAAACCAAAGGTTTTGGGTTCGTAACCGACTCAAATTCTGGCGAAGAAATCTTCGTCCATGTAACTGGTTTGGTTGACAAAGTCCGTGAAGGTGATTCTGTCACTTTCGACACTCAAGAAGGTAAAAAAGGCTTGAACGCGGTCAATGTACAACTCGCATAAGCGATTCAGTATCTTGACGATACGATTCAAAAACTCCGACGGGCAACCGTCGGAGTTTTTTTTATGTATATTCTTTGACGTGATTTAGCCATAGGTCAGCCCAACGCATAAAGGAGCAGGGTTAAGCTTTCACAAATTGGGACTGCAGCACCTGGCCGGTTTGGGTGATCATCCTGAGCAGATAGACCCCGGCAGGTAAGTTGTTAATGGGCAGGGATATTTCAACTTGATCCATCTCCAGCGTTTGGAGCAATTTACCCCTTTCATCAAAAAGGTCCAGCTGCTTGAGCCCTGTTGCATTGGTGAGAATTTGAATCCTGTTTTTCGCTGGATTGGGGCTTATTTTTAAGGCAATGGTTTCAGAATTGGGGGCTTCTGGTTTCAATCCGAGCGGGACGCTCAATTTTACAATCCAGACGTCGTTCAAACCCTTGTTTACTGATACATCTCCATCTGACGAACTGGTAGATGCGGCAACTACCACTGAATTGCCCGTGGCTGACGCGATGGATCTTGTAAAGTCAGTGGCCGATCCTCCAAGGCAGATAGCGGATTTCAATAAGCCATTTTTGTCGTATTTCACTACCCAGGCATCAGTTCCGCCGTGATTTCCTGAAACATCTCCGTTTTGGGAGCTTGTTTCAGCTGCCAAAATGAAGTCGTTGTCGGTTCGTTGGATTACACTGAATCCAGCATCATAGTCAGAACCACCGAAAACTTTTTGCCATAATAATTCGCCATCGGTATCCAAACGCAAAACCCAGGCGTCAAACCCACCATACGCTCCGGTTACATCCCCATCAAAGCTACCCGTCTGACCTGAAACCATGAGACTGCCATCTGTTGCGACGCAAATGCCCCGTGCCCCGTCTTTGTCGCTTCCGCCGTATGTTTTGTTCCACAGCAGATCTCCGTCTGAAGAAAGCATGGCAATCCAATAATCCTCTCCTCCATTGTTATTAACGCCAATCAGGTCTCCATCTGTGCTGGAACTGCCGCCGCCAATTACAAAGTCGCCATTTTGAGTTTCCTGAACATCGTACAGATAATCAAAGCCAGTACCTCCGATTGTTTTTTGCCAAATCATGGCGCCATCGGAAGCAATTTTAAGCACCCAGGCATCCCAGTCGCCATGTGAGCCAAATACTTCGCCTGTATTGATGCTCAAAGTCCCGCCAACGATTACGTAATTGCCATCCGAAGTTTGGCGAATGGACCGGGAATCCTCCCTGTTGCATCCTCCATAGCATTGACGCCATTGGACTGTTCCATTTTCATCCACTTTTACAACCCAAATATCCTGTTCACCGCGATTCCCAAATACCTGACTGTTATTTTTTGCCCCATTGCTCTGGGTGTTCCCAACAAGAATGCAGCCGCCATCACTGGTATTGTCCAAGCTTGTAATAACATCAATGCCCAGTCCTCCATAGCATTTTTGCCATTGTTTTACGCCATTACTGTTGATTTTTAAAAGCCAAAAATCTGAAACACCGTGATTTCCACTTACATCTCCATTGTTACTTTCGGTCAATCCAGCTACTAGATAGCCATCATCCGGCGTATGGATGATTCTAAAAGAATAATCATTTTTTGAACCTCCAAACGACTTTTCCCATTCAATGCTAGCTTGGGTGAGTGCAGGGGTTGTAGTGAGACAGAGTGAGAGCAAGAGAAGTAGATTTTTCATGCATTAATTGTTTGTAGGTGAGTAAAAAATTTATACTGCAAAGATTCACGTATTCAGCCTAAGAAAAAAAGGACACTTTTTGGCTATTTTGCCAAGATACTCAAAGTCTTGGATTCGCGGTAATAGAGAAACAACTCCAACCCAACTCATCCTCGCAGTTTTGCCAATGCTCATTCTACTGCCTGCGGCAATAAAGACGGGCATTGCTGTCTATTTTTGTCTGGATTTCTTTCCCACCGTTTTTAACGCTGCATACCGAAGTTTCAGGCCGCACTTCGGTAATTTTTAAATCCCCTATTACTACATCCCGGTCAATTTTCTGTCCATCCACCTCTTCCGTCACGATTTCTACCAGTTCCACCTTCATATTATCCGAAAAACCTGAACGTGACCCGCCACTGACAAGCAGGGTTTCAGCCCCGTTTTTTCCCGTTTCCATGATTGTCAACACTTGAAACCTGGGGGTTAGATTTTTTTGAATATCTCCCCAAACATAGCCTGCTACTGTTGACGCGAGGTTTCTAAAAGCCATTTCTTCACTCCGTACCCTGTCATATTTGTCCTTATTATAAGGGATTGAGCCTTCCCCGTACAGGCCGTAAGCATTCGCAAAGGCAATCTCGCCGGTTTTCACGCTCACAAGGCTAACATTTATCTTTGCTGTAGCCCTTGCAACATACTTCTCAGGTACCCTTTTTTGCAATTGTTCAGTTGGCGTTGGTTTAACAGATGCGGCAACAGGTTTGGATTGGTTTGTCTGGATCTTTTGGTTGGTTCCCTGTGACTTATTGTCTTTTGTCCCTTGGTTCCCTGCTGCTTTATCTGTTTTACTGGCAGGAGCTTGGGAAGCAGCGACGGCTGATTTGGCGGCTAATGGTTTTTCTTCGACTATTGTTTTGTATTGGAGGCTGCTGGTGTTTTTGAATTCGAGCAAATCGATATTAAGAAAATAGGTGCTTCCAATGGAAATTCCCGCCTGGGTAGCATCCGAACGTCTTTGTTGCTGTAATTCCCGTTCTTTCTGAACCAGATCGTAGATTTCCCGATCCACAATGTCCAATAAAAGGGGACGACTGGCCGCATTTTCTGATAGAATATCTTGCAATATTCGCTGTGCTTTGGCGGGTGCCGAGGCGTTATTTTTAAATTCCTGCAAGGCAAGACTGGTTCGGGCTTCTGAGGGCGCGAACGGGCCGATCGGGAATCCGCCCGCACTGCAAATCAGCGTGGTTCCGGCTTTAAAATGTTCTGCAATTTTTTTCTCTCCGCGTTGAACCTGAAAGTTTCTTAGGGAAATTTGAAAGTTTTTGCCTTTGTTGATCTTGCCTATTTTTTCCACATCCCTGAATACCTGACCATTAGAGGTATAGGTTTTTAATACTGCAAATACCTCCAGGCCATCCTCCCGGTTGGGCACTATGATGGGTGCATTGTTTAGGATAATCTCTTCGGCCTTTCCCTTGCTTTCTTTATGGATGCCAGTAACAGTTGCGGCGCCAGCTACCACATTGTGTATCATGCCGTTTGCATATGCCCTTACCTGTTTGTTAAGTTGCATGATGGCCCTGGCCGAATCAGTTTGGGTTTTGAATTCCTCAAACCCCCTGGTTGTGCCGCTTGCATCAAAATTGTTGAACATCAATACTTTAGAGGTGGCAACATCTACAAGTCTGGCAGTCAGGTTGGCGCTTGCGATCCGATATTTATCCACCCGGAGGAACTTCTTTTTCTCATCGTAAATAGAATCCTCGTCAATGCCCATCTCCAGACTGTTAATATCGAGCCGGAGCAAATATTGTACGCCCACCATGTCGTCCCAAAATTTTGTGTTGCTCAGTTCGGTGGCAGACCGCCCGGATTTCAATAAAGAAACTGCTGTAGAAAGTTGTTTTTTTTCCACTACTTCATAAGGAGGAATGGCTCCACCTATGTTCTTTAGTCCATTGATAAATGAAATAGAAATCTGCTCGGCCACTTTGGCAGAAATGCCAGGGGCCACATCAGTTTTGAGCACACCTATCAAAGGGCGATATGGCCGGCCCAAGGGGTCATCTCCTTGCACGAATTGTGCTTGAAGGTGGTTGGCGGAAAATAGTATGGACAAAAAGAGGGTGGAAAGCCGAATCATGAGAAGCCAGTTTTAATTTTGAATAATTCGCGCATAGAGTTTTTTGTTGGCGGCAAAGTGCTTGAACACCTCTTTTTCGCCAGAGCGGATCTTTGCATTGGCAAAATTGGCGTTCTCCACTTTATCTACCTTCATTTTGCCGATCGGCGCAAATCGCTCCAGCGATTCGCCTTCTACCTCCTCTATTTCAATGGTAAAAACCTCCAACATGGTACCAACTTTCAGGCCCTTTCCGCTACCACCCGCAAGAAGTACCCGTTGTGTTGATTCGCCTTTGTCCTCCAAAGAGCGCATTACAGTGATTTTTGAACCGCTGAGCCATCTGTTTGCCAGGCGATAAACCATTTTGCGCAGATGCTTGCGGTAGTTGGCAGCAAAAAAATCCATTTTATACTCGTCTGTTTCTACTGTGTTGCCCGTAGAGACATCCACAATTTTCAGGACGAACTTGCTTTCTTTGGAATGGTAATACCCTTTTGCGATAAACTCAGCTCCAATAGCCTTGCCCTGTTCAACCACTTTGCCGTCCATGAAAGCTTCTGTTTTTTGCAATTCCAACTCCTGTTGAACCAGTTGGCTGGCTTCACGATCCACTACCGAAAAGCTGCCAAATTTGATAAATGACTCGACAATTTCACTTCGGGCTTCTTTGGCAAAAGTCATGTTGTTGGGATTGTCGCTTTCTAAAGGGGCAACCCAAATGGAAGTTTTTGTAGTTTGGGCAAAAAGGTGTTGGGCACAAAAAATAAGAATAAATAAGCTTGTTTTTTTCATTGTTAATCAGCAGGTTAAATGAGAGACTGCCTATAGTCTATGACCAGATGGAGCTAATAATTGCATTACCGCTCTACCAAAATGCATTTTTTGTTTTCAGTCAAATAAAGCAGACCCATGGCTGTCATTGCATTCCATCGGGCAGTTTCTGCAGCCTTTCCTTCCTTATAAAAACTGAAAATCCATTCATAGTTGGTTTTGAGATTTTCGTCCACCTTGGATTCAATGGATAAGATGGCGGACTTGGCGTCTCCAAAACAAGGTGCATTGGCGTCAATTTGACCAAGGATTTGAAGTGCAGTTTTAAAATCGTTGGAAGCGACCGCGGCATTTGCGCGACTTATTTTATTCTGACAATCAGCGGATTGGACCAACCCAAAGTATTCCATTTTTTTTCCTGCAACTTCCTGAAAACAGGGTGTTCCCTGGGGTACAGAATGCAACAAGGCAAAGGCGTCGCGGTGCTTATTTTGGGAAGCCAGTTCATTGGCGGCGGTGCTAACGTTTCCGCAATTAGTGGCATAATGATCTACAATGCGCTGGCGAAAATTGCCAATAGCCTTGCTCAGAGCGGGGTGGTCACGACGAAGAGATTGAAGGGCACGGTTTACAGCATCATCGACCGTGTTGCCGGCACCAGATATCCTTACATCCTGAATGGCCAAAACCTCCGCAGTTGCCCCATTGGTCAATTTGAGTTGCAGGTTGAGTTTTACAGTAATTTGGGTTTTAATCCCTTCGATTTTGCCCTGATCCAAAATATCCAGTGCTGGACGGATCACGAAAACAGAGAATTGGTTGTTCAGGCCATCGCCAGATTCCAATGCCGAGAGAATTTGTCGGTCAATTCGGTCACGGCTATTGAAGGGCAGGTCTTTTCCAAGCGTGGTTTGGGAGAGCAGAATAGGTATTGGAGCGGAACTCTGTGCGGAAAGAACACAACACAATAAGGCCAATAGCAGGGTATATATTGATTTTGGCATTTGATCAATTAGTTTATGGTGATAAAAATTTTGCTTCCTTGCACATCGCGGGTACTTTCAAAACCTATTTTTTTGAGGTAGTTTCGAAGCTCGGCAGCAAATTTGGTCGGGCGGTAATTGTTACCGTTGGCATCCAAAAACGGAAGCCTCAATTCATCCACGATCATCTTGGTGGCGGTTACGCCTTGCAGGTGGAAATAGCCTTTAAACGTATTTTCTTCGAGCCATTTTTCGAGCACTTCGGAAAACATTTTTCCGGTGTCGCCTACTTCGGAATCCATATCGGTGGTTGCGTTTTCAGAAAAGGTGATATTTAGCGCGGCAATGCGGCCATTTTTCACAATTTCATCAAACTTGGACTGCATGGTGTTCAAAAAATCTTCCACAATACTCTCCGCTGCTTTTTCGGTCAGTTTTTCAAAATTTTCGGTATAGAATTTTGGAGAATTTCCCACTTTGTTTGCCAGTGAAACACCACTGTAGGCATCGTATGCGGTCACGATGACTGTGATGCTGTTGCCACCATCCGTACGGTTTACGTTGGCTTCTGTTTCAACATAGATGTCTGCGCCGGATAATTCGATGATTTGTTGTTTCAAAGAGGACAAGTTGTTCATTTCCATGGCCTTGTCGTTGTTCACAAGTTTGCTTTTGGCAACAAAGTCCACGGTCGAAAATCCGCGTTTGTCAAAACCTTCTTTTATTTTGGTGACCGCCACCCGGAGGTTGATATCGTTTTCCAGCACCTTGCGCATGTCCTGGTTTTCCTTGGCAAAAGGGATCACCATAATACTTGGCTGAATGGTTCGGGGTGCGTCCGAAGCTGGCTTGGTATCTTGCGCGAACAGGGTATTCCCCAGGCCTAAAAAAAGGAGGAGCGTTAGTTTTCTGTGCATATTTTTATGAGAAAGAAGTTACAGGTTGAGTTGGACTAAAGCCCAAATTTTCGGGTGATACCGTTTTGTTCCAAATCGCGCCTGAGTGCATCAACGTTGATCTTCACCCGTTGGCTGATGTTTTTTCGTCCTTTTCGACCGGCAGCGTAGGAAGATTGGGATTCGGAAAGCATCATAAACGGTTTGTAGCCGCCTTTGAAAAACTGGTCAAAATAAAGGGTGTGTTGCTTTCGGGAGGCAGTTTCGTCAGGCAGCATTGGAAGTTGCTGTTGAGAGCCGGGGATACCTTTGAAAATCAAGGCGCTGAATGCGTTTGCTTCGGCATTCGAGATGGCTTGCGCTTTGGTGGGGCCATATCCGCCAGCGCTGACGAGTATGGTGCCGGGTTCCGGAGCGGCGATAAAGTTGACTTCTCCGCTAATGGTCCTGGCGCTGTTGCAAGCTAGTAAGAAGGAGAAAAAAATGCTGAAAAGAGCAGGGTAGTAGTTTTGCATTCACGATAAAATTTGTTCCTGCAAAAGTAGTAGAATGTAAGCATGTAGTCAGCTTAATGCTTTGGCTTTTTCAAGAAGCCATACGCGATCAGAAAGCAATTTTTTCTCAATTATTCGCTTTACAAGTCGAGCAGAGCGTTGGGTATCTTTTGGCCTTGATTGGCTTAGTTGAACCAGCATGCCAACAAAATTTAAATGCATGACCCGATCCTTGTTTGTAAATATCTTAGGCGCTGTGCGCTCCAGAAATTTCCGGAAAGAATCAATTTTATAAATAAGCAATTCTGAGTTAAGTTCGTAGTATATTTTTAATTCCAAACGGCGGGCCGACAAAAGATAAAAAGTGTGGGAAGTTGAAAAGGATATTTTTTGAAGTGAATCCTCGTATTTTCTCTCCTTAAAAAGACATAGTGCCAGGTTATGATTATAAATGTTTTCCGACTCATTAACGTCTAATATTTTGTATCGGTTTGATTCTATAACCTCTTTGGCCCATTCAATTTGGTTACATTTTAATGCAACAGAGGTCATATTCAATAAAGCATTGGGCATAATTTGCCCTCCATAATGAAAATATCCTCTTTCCAGATTATCACGTTGAATCTGATGGAGGGTTATGTATAAATTTGATAAACCAGTATTCGTCAACATAGTGCAAAAATTCCTTAAATAGGTAAAAATGGATTTTAGGAGATCGTCTGAAAATTCGGATTCATGTTTGCTGATCAATTCCATTAATTGTCCAAATCCAGCTACGGTAGGCTCAGGGTTCAACAGTAATGCTTGAATTCGCTTAAGGATAAAAAGCACGGGCTGGGTGGCTTCCTTTTCTTCAGAATCTAACGGGGGAAAAACGAGTAGCTTGGGTGGCGCAGGAATAGTTAGCGCAGAAACTTTTTGTTGTAAAAGCAGCTGGTTCAACAGATCAGTGCGCTCTAACATAAAAAACAGATCCAGCCATTGAAGCAGCTCCGGAATGCCCAAATCACCTTTTGACTTGTTGAAGGTACTCTGCCAGGCATATTCTTCTTTGGCAATTTGATATTTCTGCCAATACTTTTTAATAGATTCTTTTTGAGGGGTCTTTTGCTCCTTTTTTAACTTCTGACGTTTTAATTCATAAGCATTCACAAGCCTTTTTTCTCGTAGTACCGCCATTAGGTCAAGGTTGCGCTGTTGCTTGTTTTCATTCTTCAAATAATTTTTAACAACTAAAAACTGCTCTGCCATTTCCCCTAGTTTTAATAAGGTCTTTTCAAGTCGGCTTGCTGAAAATGCTTTGCCTGGGAAAAGGAAAGTATGGATCACAGCCTTTTCAAGTTTTTCTTGCCCATACTCGATATGGTTGTCTGACAAGTATGAAAAGAGCAGCAGCAATTCCTTAGCATTGTTTCCATGAATAAAAAATGGACTGTTCAAAAATAATGGGAAGGCTGCCTCTTCCTCTGCTGAAAAGGATCGTATTATTTCGAGGACTTTAGGAATGGCCATAATAGAATCACAAAAGATTAAGGTACTTTACCACATAAAAACAGCCCGGCGGAACACTCCCCCGGGCTGATTATTACTGCTAAAATGTGATCCTTTAATCGTTTAGTTTCCCGAGGATTTCTTTTTCTCGGCTTCTGTGCTGTTGGGTGGCAGGGTTGTCTTGCTGCCGGGAAGCGGTTGAGCTGCGCCTTTCCCCGGGTTGTTTTTTATTCCGTCAGCGCCATTGGCCGGAGTAGGGTTCCCCTGCGAAGCCTTGCTTTTGCTACTGCCAGGTGATGGTTTTGGCGCAGTATCTGATGTTTGGTTGATTGCATTTTCAGATGGTGCCGGGTTCACCACGGGTGTTTCCACGGGAGGTGCAGACATTGGCTGCTCTGTTTGCTTTACTTCTGGGTTTGCAATCATCAAATACAGGCCCGCAACCACTGCTACCAGCAATGTGCCCATCAATAGTAGCGACTTTAATGCCCAGCCTTTTGGGTTTGAGCTGATATTGGCCTGAATATGTTGCCAAACAGCATCAGAAGGAGTGTCCCAACCTGATTCGGCAGGTGAATCGGGCAGGTTTTCAAATGTATTGCGAAAGAGGTCGTCAATGGGGCTATTAGCCTGTTGCTCAGTCATGGGTGGATTGGTGGGTTTTGTTGAGGGATATGGTCAAGAAATAAATGATTTGTTGAGTATTTTTTTGAGGAATTCCCGTGCTTTGAACAATTGACTTTTACTGGTGCCTATGCTGATGCCCAACTGTTCGGCAATTTCTTCGTGGCTATATCCCTCGATGGCATAGAAGTTAAACACGGTACGGTAGCCTGGGGGTAATTTTTGGAGGTATGAAACGAGGGTTTGTGCGTCCAAATTAGAAGCAAAATCTTCTTCTGTATGGAATTTGCTTTCAAAAATGTTGAAATCTGGCACATCTTTTACAAAATCACGCTGCTTTCGCAAATGACTTAGTGCTGTGTTAACCATGATTCTCCGGATCCAGCCTCCCAGTGCACCATCTCCCCGAAACTGGCTCATATCGCGATATACCCGGACAAAACCATCCTGCAACATATCCTCGGCTTCTGACTTGTCTTTGGCGTAACGCAGCAACACTCTAAACATCGGAACACTAAACTGGCGGTAAAGTGCCGTTTGATGTGTCGAACTGCCCTGCAGTATGCCACTTACAAGTTCCTGGTCGCTGAATGATTGCATGTTGGTTTGTACAAAGTGTTTGATGTAGCTTGAAGGAAATGGGTTGCCTGACGTGTTTAAATTTTTAGGACCTTTTTTATCCCTTTCCAGTTCGCGGAAATAATTTTGACAAAATAAGTGCCAGAGGGCTGCGATGAAATGTCAATTAATGGGTCGATCTGCTTTAAATCAGCCATAAACACTTTTTGCCCAAGCAAATTATAAACCTCTATCAAAAGAGGGTGTGTTGGAACAGATTTGTTTCGGAATTCAACCTGAAATCTGCCATCGTTTGGATTTGGAATGATCAGAACGATGTTGCTTTCAGAAATAGTCTCTATACCCGTATTTGTATATTGAAAAACTGCTGATTCAGATTGACAACCGTTTGCATCGGTAAACGACACAGTATAGTTCCCACTTTGTGTTGGGGTAAAACTCTGCCCGGTTGCATTTGCAATTATTCCTCCGTTCAAAAACCATTGAATCCCTGTTGCATTATTTGTCGATAGCACGTTGCCATTCATTGTGATGACAGGTGGCAGCGGCAATGGGTGCACCGTCACCTGGGTTGCGCTCGAACTGGCGGTACAATCGTTTGCGTTGCTGATGGTTACGGTATAATTCCCTGAATTTGAAACGTTTATGGTTTGTGTCGTTGCTCCGGTGCTCCATAAATAGGTGTTTGCCGCGTTGGAGTTAAGCATCACGGAATTTCCTTGACAAAAAATGGTCGGTCCGTTCGGCGTGATGAGGGGTGCAGGCGGTAGGGCAAGCACCGTTACCTGGGTTGGGCTCGAACTGGCGGTACAAGCGTTTGCGTTGCTGACGGTCACCGTATAATTCCCTGAATTTGAAACGTTTATGGCCTGTGTCGTTGCTCCAGTGCTCCATAAATAGGTGTTTGCTGCGTTGGAATTAAGTATCACGGAATTTCCCTGACAAAAAATGGTCGGTCCGCTCGGTATGATAAGGGGTGTAGGCGGTAGGGCAAGCACCGTTACCTGGGTTGGGCTCGAACTGGCGGTACAAGCGTTTGCGTTGCTGACGGTCACCGTATAATTCCCTGAATTTGAAAGGTTTATGGGTTGCGTAGTTGCGCCGGTAC
>JBJXGO010000008.1:0-25743 GCA_046160345.1 Saprospiraceae bacterium | reverse complement strand
ATGTTCGACATTCGATATTCGATATTTCTTACCGCATCGGTGGCTGACGCCGTTTCCCACCGGGCCGGAATCCCTTCCCGCCCATCTGCGCCATCATACTGGGGCTCATGGCTTGGCCGGCTTGTTTGAGCTGCTTTTCAACCTCTTTGATCTGCTCTTTGAGCATACCTTCGGTTACGTGGAGCTTTTTCAACTCAGAAAAATGGTTCTGAGCCGCTTTGATATTGTTTTTCCCGGCGGATATCATGACCAGTTGAAGCATGGCTGCGCCGCGTTCGTTATCGGAAGGCAAACCAGAATCCAGCGACTTTTTGATCCACATTTCGGCGGTGTTGAAGTCCCGCTTTTGCATGTAGAGGGCGCCTTGGGTCATGTAATACACGCCCTTGTAGCCCATGAGCAGAATATTTGGGAAGAAGGTGAGCTTGAGTCTCGCTTCGGCTTCGGCTAGTTGTTGTTTGGATAATAGTTGGTTGGTAGACAAAATGGTGCCAAGCATAAGATAGCCCGCAAGCATAAGAATCCCAACCAGCAAGAATGGAAAGCCGTACCAAAAACCATAGGCGCTCCACAAAGCGATGCCGCCCAGAATACCGCCCACGATCAGGGCAAAACGGAGGTAAATATTGATGATAAACATGAATGATATGGGTTTGAAAAATCGGGGGCGAAGGTACACGGTTTCGGGAAAGGGGAGGCGTTTCGTGCGGAAGTTTGAATCTTAGGAACGCGGTTGGAATAAAGCTTGTACTGAAATGGCTAAATTTGCTCTTTCTTTCTACCTTTAACAAAACAAGTTTATGCAAAAACAACGCTTCCTACCCATTTTTATATTGCTTTTTCAATGCTCAATCCATTCATTATCAGCGCAATGGACACTTGCTGATCTCTCTCAAGCAAAAGGCCAGATGGGTGCTGCCACTTTAGGCTCAAAGGTTTATTTCGGTGGCGGTAGTTTTCAAGCTGGTCAAACCAACAAAGTGGAAATTTATGATGCGGTGACAGGAACTCTAACCACTAAAACCCTTTCCGTGGCTCGGGCTTTTCCAGGGGTGGCGGGTATTGGTCGCAAAGTGCTTTTCGCGGGCGGCATTTTCTGGGATAACCTGACCCATTATGCAACAGTGGATATTCTAGACACCATGACCCTCACATGGACAACCGCTACGCTTTCCGTTCCCCGCGCATATACCCAAGGGATAACGATTGGCAATGAGGTGTTCTTTGCCGGAGGCTTCAAAAAAACTGCTTCAACTACCACCTTTTATGATGTCATAGACGTCTACAACAACAATACGGGCAACTGGTCAACCAAATCTTTGTCCATAGGCCGAGCGTATATGGGTGTTGCGGTGGCTGGCAATCTGGCCGTATTTGCAGGTGGACAAACTGCTGTTGATCAGGTTACTGACCGGGTGGACATCTACAATTCGATCTCTGGCGTCTGGACAACTGCCACCCTTTCTCAAGCACGGGCTTTTTGTGCAGCCACTTCGGTAGGCAAAAAAATCATCATCGCTGGTGGGGTAACTGGGGCGAGTGACAACAGTTCCGTAGTGGATATTTTTGATACCGAAACGGGCGTTTGGACCACCTCCAGTTTGTCTGAAGCCAGGAGTTTTACGACCATGGGTGCCAGCGTTTGTGGAAAAGCTTATTTCGCTGGTGGAGGCGGCATAATCCTCGCGTTTGGCGCCTATCAATCTGGGAGCAAGCGTGTGGATATTTATGACCCCCTTACCAATACTTGGTCGCAGGATATGCTTCAAAATCTGTTGATCAATCAGTCTGTGATTGCGGTAAGGAACAAATTACTCGTAGCTGGAGGGGTTGTTTTCCCCACAGGGTTCAATAAAAAGATCGAAATTTATACCTGCACAGGCGTCAGCGGCATTGGAGAACCCGGGGCAAACCTCCAGATCAGTTTGACGCCTAACCCGGCTTCTGAAACGCTTACCCTTCAAATACCCGATGCAGCAGAAAGCACTTTTCAGGTCGAAATTTATGACTTCAGTGGCCGAAGAATGGCCAATTTTGAACTACAGGCACAATCGGAAAAAGTACTCCAGCTTGAAGATTGGAAAGCTGGCGCTTACTTTGTAAAAATAATTGGTGCAAAATCGTACGGGGTGGGAAAAATAATTAAAATTTGAGTCGATAGAAATTCCTGTCACTGCGTCGCTGTTGGATCTTGGTTTAGCAGCGACGCAGTTTTTGGGCACAGCAGGTAGTCGTAGAAGAAGCTTTTGCTCAGTCTGTACTCTGGGGATTCACCGTAGCTGCCAAAGAAAACGACCGCAGCCCGGTGGTGGAATCAAGCGTTCGAAGCTGCTGGTTACTTCCTGTAAGGAAAACGCCTTGCGATCCGCCTATTTACCTGCTCGACGATATATTCAGGTGGGCGATTCCAGTGTGCGCCGCAGCGGTCAGAAAAACTGTAAAGTACTTCTCCATTTTCGGCGTTGATCAAAGAGCCGTCGATATTGATGTCGTTGGTTCTTGTCGCTTGGCCGGGAATAATACCAGGCAAATTTCCGGTGCTCTGCAAAATTTCTATACCCTTGCTGATACCAAAGGAAGCAGCATCGGAAAGGTAGCGATGCTTTCTCAATTTCACTTTAAAAACAGCATCAACGCCGAGCAATTTTGCCAATTCCTGCGGGTCTTTATTTTTCATACTTTCGTGATTGTAGCCGTTTTCAATCAGCACTGCCCGTGTTTTGTCAATGGCTTGAAAACTGACTTTAAAATTCCCGCGCCGGTTATTCGAACTTCTCAAAATACGATTAATCAGCGAGCGTTGGAACATTTCGCTTTCGCTTTCGAGGACTTCTTTCTTTTTTTGTTCATCCCAATTTTTGGGCATTCGGCCCTGCATTTCGACCTCAAACGGCAGAATGGCAACCATTTTATGCGGTGCCGTTTTTTCATCAATGTCCGAGGCTTTGAAGTATTTTCTAGTGCAATTGGTTGTAAAAACGAGTAGAAAGAGGAGACCTAAAATGTTTATAATTTTCATGAAAACGGGTTTTAAAATTTTGAAAAAATGAATCCTCAAAAGTAGCCCGCGACATGTTATGGGTTGTTTAAAGGGTTGGTAAGGTTGGGTTAAACTAATAGCATCAACCGTGCTTTGGTATCAGATGTTAAACTAAAAAAAGATTAGCCTATGCTAGAGCTGCAATACCAAGCATGGCAGAAAATTTCGAACCTTTGACCATGAAAAATTCTACTTTCCTATCATTAGTCTTATGTCTTGTGAGCTTCTCACCTTTTGCACAGAACATATATGACGCAAGGCAATCCGTCATCATCGAAGCCACTGTTCAGGAAAACCCGCCCAAGGTGACCCTGAACTGGGTTTTGGATACGGCCAATGGAGGATATAAAGTGTGGCGCAAAGCTAAGTCGGATCTCCTGTGGGGGGATAGCGTGGCAGTCCTCGGGCCGGGAAGCACATTCTGGGTCGACACTACCGTAACCATGGGAATCGGCTATGAATATCAGGTAATCAAAAGCCTGCCCGCCTTTCCTTATGGAAATGGCACGCCGAATTTTGGGGCCGGGTATGTTTATTCCGGCATAAAAGTGCCCCCCACGCATCATCGCGGCGCTTGTCTGGTGGTGGTTGACAGCACGTTCAAATATACGCTTGCGACAGAGATTTCCCGGCTGCTGACAGATATTGAGGGAGATGGCTGGCTGGTCCAGACACGTTATGTAGACAGAAATGACCCTGTTCCGACGGTAAAATCCTACATAAAATCCTGGTCAGAAACCAATCCGGACAAGCAACAATCCGTGTTCTTGTTTGGTCGTGTGCCCGTACCTTATTCGGGAGAAATAGCCCCCGATGGCCATCACAACGACCACCGTGGAGCATGGCCCAGAGATGGTTATTATGCTGAATTGGAAGGCGTCTGGACAGATCAGACGGTCAATATCAATTCCCCAGGCACTAGACACGACAATGTTCCGGGCGATGGAAAATTCGACAACAATGTGTTTCCTGCTCCCCTGAAACTGCAGTTGGGGCGGGTGGATTTTGCGAACATGACCAAGTTTCCTGAATCTGAGGAACAGTTGTTGCGCCGTTATCTGAATAAAGATCATGCCTGGCGAACCGGAAAAATGCCGATGGTGGAACGTGGCCTGATTGACAATAATTTTCAGGATATAGAGGCGCTTGGGCAAACTGGCTGGAATAACTTTGCCGCCATGTTCGGCATTTCAAAAGTCAAAGACTTGCCGTACCGACAAACCCTTTCCAATCAATCTTTTATGTGGTCTTATGGTTGCGGCGGCGGCGGACCGGAGAGCGCTTCGGATATTTCCAGCACAACCAATTTTACCACCGATTCCCTGCAAACGGCCTTCACCCTGTTGTTTGGCTCCTATTTTGGCGACTGGGATTATCCCAATGCTTTCCTGCGTGCTGCCATTGCTTCCAGAACTTGTCTGGCAAGCACCTGGGCCAACCGGCCAAATTGGGTGTTTCACCACATGGCGCTGGGTGAATCTATCGGATATTCCGCTAAAACTACTATGAGCAATACCGGCCTTTACACGCCCCCTTATTATGGGATTTTTGTTCATAACGCGCTTCTGGGTGACCCAACCATACGGATGCACGTACTTCCACCGGTAGAAAACCTAAGCGCCCATCAGGCAGGAATACATGTGCAATTGAGCTGGCAAGACCCTGCCCATGCTTTGGGGTACTTTATTTACAAGAAAACAGCTACTGATACTGCCTATTTGCTCCTTAACCAGGTTCCGATAACTGATATGACGTATTTCGACGCTTGTCCCGACTCTGGACTGATTTCTTACATGGTGCGTAGCGTGGAACTACGAACAAGCGCTAGCGGGACGTACTATAACTTGAGCAATGGTGCCATGGTTTCCTTTATGAATGATCCATCTGCATGGGTCTTTGACCCCGTGATTACGATGTCCAACGCCGGACAATCCAACGGATCGGTTTCCATAAATCCTCAAGGAGGCTGCCCTCCATATCATTTTGAGTGGAATACGGGTGAAACCACGGCTGAAATCCATGGTTTGGACGCTGGAGCATACTGTGCCACGGTAAGCGATTGCCTGGAATGTTCGGTATCTTACTGCGCAATCGTTGAAGATGTCAGCAACCTTAAAGGCCTACCTTCGTTGATGCATTCCAGGATTTTCACAAACACCGTTGGCGAAAAACTGGTGCTTGAACTCCAGCTTAATAATCCACAAGACCTACAATTGGAAATACTGGATGCCTGGGGCAGAAGCATGGGCAGTCAGAAGTGCAGTAGCAAGGATATTCATTTGGAGTGGGAAGTTCCGTTCTTGGCAGCCGGGTTTTATTGGCTCCGCATTGAAAGTGCCCACACAGTTGTAACGTATCCTTTTGCAAAAGCAGGAGGGTAAATCTGAAACCTTTAAACGCTATTTTATTGCCTTAACGTGAGTTCTGAATTAGCGTAGTTCCATTTTGATAAACACGGCAGGTTTTTGTGGATAGTAAGAATTAGCAGTAATTCCTGCGATAGCATTACTGGTTGCGTTCCATGGGCTTCTGTGTCTGGTGTGGTCAATGTCTAAAACGGACATGAGTATGTCATTGATTGATTGATTCGATGACTGCGCGTTTTGGCTTTACCTTCTGCCAATTTGCGGTCATAATATTGTCGGAGTTCTCCTTTAGTGGCCAGCAGGGGAGGAATTTGCAGATTCAAGCAAAATCCGCTCGGAACATTGTGCTCCGAGCAGATTTTGTCTGAACTGCCCATTGCTGACCTCTGGGGCTTTCGCGCAACCTATCCCGAAAATCGGGAAAGACATCGAACCTTGAACTTTAGGAGCAGCGAAGGAGGAGGACTAATCGCAAATTGTTTTTTACGGATTAGTTAACGTTATTGTCTCCCCTTCCTTAGCAACAATATAACCTTTTTTGCCGCTACTCATATCTGTGTAGGTTATTCCAAGAAGCCTTGGATCTTGAGGTGGAGGAGCATTCAATTCCATGAAATCAATAAAAATTTGATTTCCACCGTTACTCAGGAGAAGTTTTTGGCATGCTTGCGTAACATCGTGGGAGTATCCAATTGAATCTCCCAAAATTGCTATTTCCACAATGAGTTGATATTTTTTAGGGGCAATTTTTGTAAGTTTTGGTTGTGCCAGTACCAAATCTATTGTAGTGCCTTCATCAGCAGTCATTGCGTGTGTTGTATCTTTATCAGTAGTGTAAGTAATTTGAAGTCCTTTTCGTTTGCCTGGATCAGGATCTCCAAATGTTTTAATATTAACTGGAATATCATCATTACCATTTGAGACAAGGTTTTGACATATTTCGGTTACATCAAACCCTTTGTTTGCTGAGGCAAATATAGCCTGAAGTACTTTTATTCCTGCCATGTTATTTAAATTTAATCCCTACTCGTGAGGCTTTTCGGAAACGCCCCCAAAATAATTACCTTTTTAGGATAGGCCTGTTTTTAAGCTACTGTTACAGCCAGTCCGTTTTTTAGAGTGGGTTCTGCTCCACTTTGTTTGATTCAATTTTTCGGGTTTGTCGCTTTAAGTGGTGATTGTTGGCGTGACTGCGAGCCATTTTAACCTTTCATAACCCTTGTGCAACCAACCTCAAAAGCATAACCCAGCAAGGCCAATTTTTTTTATAAAAAATGCCGCCCCAGCTTTTGACCGGAGCGGCGTGTATATTTTGTGGGTCAGAAGTCCGTTCTGACAGCGGCGAATTACATGGTTTTGCAGCCGTTATTCCAACAACACAAATCCCGCCCAGAAATAAGGATGCTCATATTTTGCGCGCAGCTCCTGCTGCGCAGCCCGGAAGGCTTCGGGTAGCGGCTTTTTTTCTGTCTTGCCCGCCATAGCCCCCGCCTGCAAAGACCCGGCGGGCAGGTCAGCGGCGGAGGGTAGCCAATGTTTGTAAAAAGCGGCCATCAGTTCCTGGGTCTGAAAATCAGGCACTTGCCAAAGCGACATGATGAGGTATTTGGCTCCGGCGATTTTGAAGGCACGTTGCAAGCCGTACACACCTTCGGCGCCTTTTATATCGCCCAAGCCCGTTTCGCAAGCCGACAACACAACCAATTCGGTATTCGACAAGTCCATTTGCGAGATTTCGTAGGCCGTTAGGATGCCGTCTTCCATATCAGGTTTGAGCGGCAGTCCATTTTTCCAGGCGTGGTTCCCGCCTGCCAGGATCAGCCCGGAGCGGATCATGGGGTGTTCAGATATTTTGAAAGCGGAAACCTCATTGCGGTTAACGGCGGACGGTTGAGGGTTGACGGCAGGGTCAGGGAAAAAGTAGCCGTGGGTGGCGAGGTGCAGGATACGTGGGGAAGGTTTTTTAACGTCGGAAGGATTCCAAACCCTGCCGTCGTTAATATTCTTAAACGCCTCCTCCGTTCCCGAAAAACCTTTAAAAAGCGTTGTTTTTATGCCCGACGAAGCCAAAATTGGCTGTAGCGCATCCACCTCTTTTTCCGTCCAGCCGAGGTAGGCCCAATCTCCGCCACGACTGGTTGAATCCGTTTGTGAAAAATCCAATTCGCCACGTGTGCCGTCCGCATTTCGCGTAGCGAGTGTGGCATTGGCTTTGGAGATGGCACTTTCGTTCATGTCGAACTGGATACCGCCAAATAATACAGCCTCGTTACCGACATACGCTACGGATGATTGATTATCCCCTAATTGTCGTGTATTATTCAGTTGCACGATGTGGTAACGGTCGGCCAAAGATTCTTTTTCGGAAACACGGATGGCCTCTAAATTGAGCCGATGCAGCAGTCCCGAAGGCGAAAAATAAATTTTGTTTACCCCGGCTAATTCCTTTTCCAAAGGTTGCCAAAGCATTTGATACAGCGCAGAAGTACCGTAAACTTTGTTGACGTAGTCCGATTTTCGTGCGCCGTTTGCTGAGCTTAGGGTGAGTACGGAGTCAAGAGCTTTTTCTGTAACTAATGGTACGAAAACAGGCTGCTCGGTTCCCGGTCGGAGCAAAAGGGCCGCGTACATCCAAAGGTCGTCGTCTTTAGGAAATCGAATATTGAAGTGAATAAATTCGAGGGCAGCTTCGTCGTTTTTCAGCGTCGCCTGCACGTCCTGCCACTTTACCTGCTTTGCGTTTTCGAGATAGCTTTCCGCAATTTGGGCAATTGCTTTTTCGGCAGTCTCGATTTTTTCTTCCAATTGGGCAATGCCCTTCTGTTGGGCAACGGGCTTTGCATATTCAGCGGCGAGCTGCTGGCGACTGTCACTGATGCGTAAATTGATTTCTTTCGATTTTGGGTTGGAACTGACTAGGTTTTTTAGTTGGGCAAGGGTTTGTAGCAAAAAGCCCTTAGAAAAGAGCGTCGCATCGTAGCTCAGCGAAGATATTTTGCCATATCGGTCTGAAGGGCGGGCCAGGGCGAAAGAATACAGATTATAGTTATCCCATTGAAATGTGCTGGCATAATCGGCTAATTCGCGTTCTGAAAGAAAATTGACGGAAGCGGCAAGGGTCGATTGTAACAGTTCAAAGAGTTCCAACTTTATGAGATCAGATTCGGCGTACATGCCTCGATGTTCATATGATTTTGAAAGGTTGTCTAAGGTTAAAGTATAGTCCGGATTATCCTTACCTGTTGTTTTTTCCAAAATATCCAGGGCTTGGAGTTCGAGCGGCTCGACTTTTTCGAAGCTACCCATAGCCATATAAACGTTTGCGAGTTGGTCCAGGACAGAGGCATAAGCAGGATGTTCTTTTCCCAGCACTTTTTCCTGTATGGCTTGGGCTTCTAATAAAAGCAATTCGGCTTTTTCGAGTTTACCTGACATCAGGTAAACTAATCCAAGACCACTCAGGGATATACCATAATTGTGGGTCTCCTTTCCCGCCAACTTTTCCTGCGCGGTCATGGCTTCTATAAAAAGCAATTCGGCTTTTTCGTAGTTGCCTGCTTCTAAATAAAATTTTGCAACATTGTGTATGGTTGTGGGATATTCAGGATGTTCCTTTCCCAGCACTTTTTCCTGTATAGCTTTGGATTCGAGGTAAAGCGATTCGGCTTTTTCAAAGTTGCCGATTTTATGATAAATTAATGCAAGGAGTTTCAGGCTAATGAGATAACTAACATGAGCTTTTCCAAACACTTTTTCCCGAATAGCGGTAGATTCAAGAATCCATGGCTCTGCTCTGACAAAATCACCTCCGCGCACTAATACTATACCATGAGCAAAACAACAACGGGCATATTCAAAGGACTTCGGTCCCCATTTTTCGAGGGCAATTTTTTCAGCAGCGGCACTGGCTTCAAAAGCCAGATTGAAATCGTTGTGATAGAAGACATCGATGGCAACTTGCGAAAGGCTATCTACCTCCTTCATAACCAAAAGTGAATCGACAGCAGTAATTTTTGGGGTATTTTGGGCGAAAACAACAGCCATTTGGAAACTGAAAATGAGGAATAAAATCGTACGGCCCATGTTATGTTGTTGCTGGGTGAAAAAATTAGAACAGTCAAAGGAAATTAAAAAGCCAAAATGCCTGTGTTAATTTTAGGATATTTATATTCCTATTTTCAAATTATTTTACCTTCGCCTTCATTGCTTCCAGTCCATTTTCCATGGGAAAAACCGCCTTCCGCCACGACTCCGAACTCCTCGAAGCCCTACAAGGCAGCGACTCGGAGCGGGAACACGCCCTCCAACATTTTTTCGAAAACCCCAGGCTATTGCCCTGGGTGCTGCGCCATGTGCGTTTGCAAGGCGGCAGCGAGCAGGACGGGAAGGACGTGTTCGAGGAATCTTTCCTGATTTTTGAGCGGCAGGTACGCATGGGACATTTTCGCGGGGAGAGTACATTGGAGACCTATTTTCATGGCATAGCCCGCTGGCAATGGCTGGCTTTTCGGCGCAAAAACAGGCCCACCACCGACTTCGAGACCCAACTAGAAATGCCCAGCGAAGACTGCTCACCAGAAAAAATTTTAATTTCTGAAGAAAGGCGGGTTATCCTTTCCGGTTTGATGGCACAAGTGGGAGAGCGATGCCAAAAACTGCTCGGCCTGTTCCAGTTGAACTATTCCATGCGCGAGATCCGAGAGCAGATGGGATTTGCCAGCGACCAAGTGGCCGCCAATGAAGTGCACGGCTGCCGCGAAAAACTAAAAAAAATAATCCAGAAGCATCCCGAAAGCCTGGATGCGCTCCAAAACCGAACATGAACAAGGCTCTATATATGGAAAGTAACTGGTACGCACGCATTGAGGAATACAACCTCGGTTTGATGTCGGTTGAGCAAGCGGCTCAGTTTGAAGCTGCCATGCAAATTGACGATGAGCTGGCCGCCGCCGTCCGTGCGCATCGCATGGAGTGGGAAATGCAAGAGTTGTTTGCCGAAAACGTGCTCCGAGCGGAAATTCGACAACGGTTTTTGGAGTCGCCACCGGAGCCGGATATTTCGCCAAAAAACCGAAATTGGCTTATTAAATACTGGAAATTTATCTTACCTGCGCTGCTCCTCTTGGTGGGCGCAGGGTTTTTCATTTTTAAATATACCCCTGTGCCCATTGAGATTTTGCCCCAAAACACGCCCTCGCCGATTGATCCTGCACCCAACACTTCGCCGCTCAAAGAACCCATCGCCCAGCAGCCCCTGCCTAACCCACGTGCCGCCGATTCGCGCCGCCTCGCGCTGGCCGCTTACCGTGTGCCAGATGGCCTTAGTGGTGTTCGTGGCACAGCAGATGATTCAGACACACTGACCTTGGCGGGCAAAGCTTTTGCTCAAAAAAACTACCGCCGCACTCAGCTACTGCTTTCTAAATTGCCTGAGAGCGACCAACAGGAGTGCCTTTCCCTGCGAGCACACGCCCATTTTGGAGCGGGCGATTTCCAAGCCGCTGCCCGCGATTTCTCAGATTTGGAAAAGGGCGGGATTTACCGCCGGGAAGCACAGTGGTATGGCCTGCTGGCCAGTATGGCTACACTTGGTGGCGACAAAAAGATCTGGTTCAAACAGTTGGACAGTATCCGACAGCAGCCCAACCACCCTTACCGGCGTGAGGCCGAGCGACTTTGGCAAAACGCCCAGTAATCCGCCTATTGTATCTGGCAGATAGCCTGACTGGAGTACTTGGTCATAAGACACAAGTGCGCCGTTGTGCTTGAGATTTGAGATGTGCAAGGCAGAAGTCATGGCTAGGCAGAAAATTGATCACACCGAATTGAGTGGGTTGATCAATATTGGGTGCAGTGGTAAACAAACTTACGGGCTGACCCGATCGAAGTTGATGTGGAGCATTGAGCCGTGTGCTTCGTTCAACGGTAACAAAGGCCTTTTCACTCAAGGCAAAACCTGTATTAAAAATTGTAACGGATACGCGAACGCAAAGACACCCCACAAACTGGAGGATATCCTGCGGGATTTTAAAGCGCGCACAGCCAAAAAAATCCTGGAATTCTTAAACGGCACCAAAACGCAGGAAAGCAGACGGAAATCGTTGGGGTCAATCAGGCTCATTAACTGGGCGAAAACGTATTTTCCTCGATTCATACCTGCAATATGGAGCGGGGATACCGATTCAAATCGTTTAAACCCAAAAACCTCTATAAAAAAGTGACTATCAATGAACTACAACGAAATCAAAATTGCTTAACCGGACAACAACAAATCCTTCCTTCAAATGCGCTTGCTTCTCTCCTTGTTCTTGCTTACAGTAGCCTGTTCACCCAAGACATTGCCTCCACCCCAAATTTTGCCGCCACCAGACACGTCCAAATTAGCCACCCTGGAAACCAATTCCTTCGCTAGTCTTACCCGCAACACCAAAGCTTATCCCGGCTACTTCCCATTCTGGTGGGACGAAAAAACAGGCAAGATTTGGCTGGAAATCAATCAATTCGATACGGAATTCCTGTACGTGAACACCCTGCCCGCTGGTGTCGGTTCTAATGACATCGGTCTGGATCGGGGACAAATTGGCAATACGCGCGTGGTGAAGTTTATACGCAGTGGCAATAAAATCCTGCTGGTTCAGCCCAACCTTACCTACCGTGCCAGCAGCACGAATGCACTGGAACGCCGTTCCGTCGAAGAAGCTTTCGCCCAGTCTGTGCTCTGGGGATTCACCATTGCTGCCAAAGAAAACGGTCGTTATTTGGTAGATTTTACGCCGTTTTTAATGCAAGATGCCCATGATGTAAGCGGAACCCTTGCCAGCAGCAATCAAGGGACCTATGCGGCAGACCTGAGTCGCTCCGCAGTGTTTTTAGACCGAACCAAAAATTTTCCAAAAAACTCCGAATGGGAGGCCACCTTGACCTTCGTTGGTAAACCCCTGGGGGATTACATCCGTTCCGTGACCCCTACCCCATCGGCCGTAACCGTACGCCAGCACCATTCCTTCATAGAATTGCCAGACAACGGCTACAAACCCCGGTTGTTTGATCCCCGAAGTGGTTATTTCGAAACCACTTGGAAAGATTATTCTGTACCCATTGGAGCACCCATTACCCAGCGTTATATTCAGCGCCATCGGTTGGAAAAGAAAGACCCAAGTGCTGTAATCAGCGACCCTGTAGAACCCATCGTATATTACCTAGACCCAGGTGCCCCAGAGCCGATTAAATCTGCCTTGATGGATGGAGCCCGGTGGTGGAATCAAGCTTTTGAGGCTGCTGGCTATCGCAACGCATTTGTAGTCAAGGAGTTGCCTGCCGACGCAGATCCGATGGATGTGCGTTACAACCTCGTGCAATGGGTACACCGATCTACCCGCGGATGGAGTTACGGCAGTACCGTCAGTGACCCACGTACTGGCGAAATCATCAAAGGGCATGTTTCACTCGGTTCCTTGCGGGTACGACAGGATTATCTCATCGCACAGGGTCTGCGTTCGCCTTTCGATGGCACACAGGACACTGACCCGGTTTCTGAACAAATGGCCCTGGCCCGACTCCGTCAACTTTCAGCCCACGAGATCGGACACACCCTGGGACTGGCACACAATTTTGCAGCGAGTATGAACAGTCGTGCGTCTGTGATGGATTATCCCCACCCATTTATTACGCTGACGAAGGACGGTGAACTGGATTTTTCCAAAGCCTATGACGACAAAATCGGGGCCTGGGATATCCGGGCCATCTTGTATGGCTATCAGGATTTTGCTGCAAACCTAGACGTGGCTACCGAACTCGACAAAATTCTGTTGGAAAATACCAGACTCGGGCTCGGACATATTTCTGACGAGGGCGCCCGACCACCAAATAGTGCCCATCCAAACGCCCATCTTTGGGACAATGGCTCCGATGCAACGGATGAACTACTTCGGATCATCAGTGTCCGTGAAGTCGCCTTGAAACATTTCGGCGAACGAAGCATTCCTCAAGGCCGGGAAATGGCAGAATTGGAGCACGTGTTAGTCCCCCTTTATCTGGCACATCGTTACCAAACCGAAGCGGTGTCTAAATCTATTGGTGGGGTGCAATATTCCTATGCAATGCGGGGAGACGGACAAGCGACGAACGAACCAGTACCTGAGGTAAACCAACAGCGGGCTTTCGATGCACTGATGCAAACCCTGCAACCCGAATTTTTAGCTTTACCAGAATCTATCACTCAGCTCATACCGCCGCAACCCATTGGTTTTGACCGGGATCGGGAAATGTTCAAAAGCAACACAGGGGGCTTTTTCGATCCTTTGGCCGCTTCAGCAAGCAGTGCGGGCCTAACCCTCGAGATGCTGCTGATGCCTGAGCGCCTCAACAGACTCTCTGAACAGCAGGCTCGTGGACTGCTTCGTACATTCACACTTGGGGCAATGTTGCAACAACTGAAAGTACGTCTATTTTCGCAAAAAACGCCTGCAACGCCTATGCAGGCTGAAATTCGCCGCCAGATTCAGCAACTATATCTGGATAAATTGTTTGCTTTGGCGATGTCCGATCTTGCTACAGGTATCGTTAAAGGCAATGTTTTATTGGAAATCAATACCTTGGAAAGCGAAATCAAGCAACGTTTAGCCGTAGCAACAAATATTGACGAGCAAGCAAACCTGACTTACCTGCTCCATCAAATGCATCGTTTTAGGGAAAAACCGGAGGCATTCAAGCCCGTACCCAGCCTTGGGTTGCCCCCGGGGCAACCGATTGGGTGTACTGAAGAATAACAAGCGGCTCAAAGAATCACTCAATAGTCTTAAACACGCTACCGCTCAACTTAATTTATGAAGGTTTTAAAATTTGGCGGCACATCTGTTGGCTCCGCACAAAATATAGCGCAGACGATAAAAATAATCCAACAAAAAGCCAAGCAAGATCAGCTAGTGGTGGCAGTTTCGGCACTAAGTGGCGTCACGGATATGTTGTTGAATGCTGGTCAATTAGCAGCTAATAAGGACGAATCATTCAGGTCAGTTTTAAATGAGATTGAAAAAAAGCATTTTGATACGATCAAAGCACTTCTACCGATCCTCGATCAAAATAGTATCCTAAGCCATTGCAAACGCAGCTTGAACACCTTGGAAACCTTGCTGGAAGGTTGCTTTTTATTGGGTGAAATGACGAATCGTACCAGCGACAGTATTGTTAGTTACGGCGAACTCTTGTCGTCGTATATTCTGGCGAAAGCGTTTGAAAAAGAGATGCCTGACAGTGCCTTCAAAGATAGCCGGGACTTGATTGTTACCAATAATCAATTCGGCCATGCTTCGGTTGATTTTGAGCTGAGCAACAGGCTAATACGCGAATACTTTAATACCCACCAACAGCGCGTAACGATTGTGCCAGGCTTCATTGCAGCCGCTCCAGACGGTCAGACAACCACCCTCGGACGAGGTGGCTCCGATTATACCGCAGCTATTTTTGCGGCGGCACTTCATGCCCATGATCTGGAAATCTGGACGGATGTGAATGGCATGTTTACCGCCAATCCGAAAATAGTAAAGCAAGCTCAGCCCATCGAAAAGATCACGTACGAAGAGGCCATGGAGCTCTCACATTTTGGCGCAAAAGTGCTGTATCCGCCTACGATACAACCCGTTTTAAGCAAAAATATTCCGATCTGGATTAAGAATACTTTCGAACCTGAAGCAATTGGTACTTACATTTCAAACGAGTCTGCACAAAGTGACAACCCCATAAAAGGCATCAGTCATATCGATAAAATTGCGCTCATCACCCTGGAAGGTTCCGGCATGATTGGGGTGGCGGGTTCGTCCAAAAGACTTTTTGAAGTGCTGTCGCAAATCAATGTGAACGTTATTTTCATCACTCAGGCATCGTCTGAACATTCCATTTGCATTGGTGTACTGGAACAGGATGCCATCAAAGCCAAACCTGCCATTGATAAAGCCTTTGAGCTCGAGATCTCGCAGCAAAAAATTAGTCCTTGTATTGTTGAAAATGATTTGTGTATCCTGGCCGTGGTTGGCGAACAAATGAAAAATCATCAGGGCATTAGCGGTAAAATGTTTAGCGCTTTGGGGTATAATAATGTCAATATCAGGGCCATTGCCCAAGGCGCATCTGAACGGAATATTTCCATCGTCATTGATAAAAAGGACGTGCATAAAGCCCTGAATACCCTGCACGAAAAGTTCTTTGAAGACAATTCAAAGCAACTCAATTTATTCGTCATGGGTGTGGGTAATGTGGGCAAAAAGTTTCTCGAACAAATCCGGAAGCAGCAAGCCTATTTGCTGAGTCATTACAAATTGAATCTGCGCATAATCGGCCTGGCGAATTCAAAAAAAATGTTTTTTGACGAAGAAGGTATTGACCTCCTTCATTGGCAGGAAAAAATCATAGAAGCACCAGCATTGGAGCATGAACAATTTATTGCGAGGGTGAACGAATACAATTTACGCAACAGCATTTTTATTGACATCACCGCGAGTGAAACAGTAGCCTCCTTGTATGCCCAATTTCTACAACACAATATCGCTGTAGTTACCTGTAATAAAATTGCCTGCGCGTCTGAATACGGCAATTACCGCAACCTTAAAATGTTGTCCCGGAAATACAATGCGCCGTTCTTGTTTGAAACCAATGTCGGAGCTGGCCTGCCGATTATTGACACCTTGAAAAACCTGGTAGCATCTGGGGATAAAGTGCACGAAATACAGGCCGTGCTTTCCGGAAGTCTGAATTTTATCTTCAATAATTACGATGGCCAAAATGGCTTTGCAGCAGTTGTCACACAGGCTGGTGTGGAAGGCTTTACCGAACCTGATCCGAAAATTGATTTGAGCGGTGTAGATGTCATGCGCAAGATCTTGATCCTGATCCGCGAAAGTGGCTATGTGATGGAGCTTAGCGATATTACAAATAACTCGTTTTTGCCAACAGCCTGCCTCCAAACCAAAACAGTATCGGCGTTTTTTGAGGCCTTGGGCGCGCAGGAAAATCATTTCAAAGCTTTGGTGCAGGAGGCCACACGCAATCAGTGCAAGCTAAAATATGTTGCCAGTTTCAAAACAGGAAAGGCCAGTGTAGGCTTGCAACAAATACCTGCTGAGCATCCGTTCTACAACCTGTAAGGTAAGGATAACATCGTGTTGTTTTATACGGATAGATATGTGGACCAGCCTTTGCTCATCAAAGGGGCTGGCGCGGGGGCTGCTGTCACCGCTTCCGGTATTTTTGCTGACGTAATACGCATGGGTAATGTGTAGGTGTATCTAAAAATCAAAAAAATGCAAACGAGTATTAGGGTCTTTTGCCCGGCAACTATAGCAAATCTCTCCTGCGGATTTGATGTCCTGGGGGTCTGCCTGGATCAAATCGGCGATGAAATGCTCGTAGAAAGAACCGAAGCTGGCGGTGTAACAATCAAGGAAATAACTGGTGCAGATTTGCCCCTGGACGCTGAAAAAAACGTAGCCGGGGTAGCCGCTTTGGCCATGATGCACGCATTGCAACTTGATTTTGGCATAGAAATCACCATTCACAAAAGGATAAAAGCCGGAAGCGGGATCGGCAGTAGTGCAGCGAGTGCGGCGGGGGTCGTCGTTGCACTGAACGAGTTGTTGGACAAGCCGCTCCCGCGTAAAGACTTGGTTTATTTTGCCATGCAGGGTGAAAAGTTGGCCTCCGGTGCTGCGCATGCAGATAATGTAGCCCCGGCGCTGTTGGGCGGTTTTACGCTGATTCGGAGTTATGAGCCACTCGATGTAATAAAAATGCACACTCCGCCAGATTTGTACGCCACCGTTATTCACCCGCAAATAGAATTGAAAACGTCTGATTCCCGTTCCATTATTAAACAGCAAGTTTCGTTGAAAAAAGCCATTCAGCAGTGGGGCAATTTAGGCGGTTTTGTTTGCGGGTTATACACGGAAGATTATGCATTAATCGGAAATTCCTTGCAAGACCATATTGTGGAGCCTTTGCGTTCCATGCTGATTCCAAAATTTGACGAGGTAAAACAAGCTGCCTTGGCCAACGGTGCTTTAGGCTTTGGCATTTCAGGATCCGGGCCATCCATTTATAGCTTGTGTAAAGGAGAGGCCAACGCAAAAAATGTGGCCCAAGCCATGCATGCAGTCTATGAAAGCATCGGCGTTGATTTTGATATTCATGTTTCGCCGATTAACAATGACGGCGTAAAAGTTTTATAAGGAATATGCAGTACTACAGCTTGAATAACAGGGATCACAAAGTTGGGTTTGAACAAGCCTTGGTAGCTGGTCTTGCGCCGGATGGTGGATTGTATTTCCCGGAGTCCATTTTGCCATTGCCTACAAGCTTTTTTGAACAGTTGGATCAATTGAGTTACCCTGAAATGGCTTACCAAGCCATTCAAACATTTGTAGGTGACGAGATCCCTGAAAAACACTTACGGCAAATACTGCAAGAAACGCTGGATTTTGAATTTCCGTTGGTTCCAATAACCGAGCAAATTTATGCCCTGGAGCTGTTTCACGGCCCTACACTTGCTTTTAAAGATGTTGGCGCCCGGTTTATGTCAAGATGCCTGGGCTATTTCAACAAAAATAAAACGCAGGAAGTAACCGTGCTAGTTGCCACTTCCGGCGATACCGGAAGTGCTGTGGCACATGGTTTTTATAAGGTGCCCGGTGTAAAAGTGGTCATTCTTTACCCCAGTGGAAAAGTGAGTGATATTCAGGAAAAACAGCTAACCACACTCGGCGAGAATATTACCGCGCTGGAAGTGGAGGGTGTTTTTGATGATTGTCAGGCCTGGGTAAAAAAGGCATTTAATGATGCTACTTTGAAAGAAGTGTCGCTGACCTCGGCCAATTCTATCAATATTGCCCGATGGATGCCCCAGATGTTTTATTATTTCTTTCTGTATGCGGCACTAAAAAAGCACAAAAAGCCCATTGTTGTTTCCTGCCCTAGCGGCAATTTTGGGAATGTATGTGCCGGAATACTGGCCCAAAAGCTGGGGCTGCCGATCCATCACTTCATCATCGCCCAAAATGCCAACAATACCATAGAACGATACCTGAAAACTGGTCATTACGAGCCTTTGCCGACGATACCAACCCTTGCCAATGCCATGGATGTGAGTAATCCCAGCAATTGGGTTAGGATAAAAGAATTGTATCAGCATGACGAGGCTTTGCTCCGGCAAAACTTATCGACCTTCAGCTTTAGCGATGCTGAGAACGTGGCTATTCTCCAAAAAATGTATGCAAAATATCAATACATAGCCGACCCGCATGGTGCCTTGGGCTTCGAAGCATTGGACCAATACTTAAAAAATCATCCAGGTCATATTGGCGTTTTTTTAGAAACCGCACACCCGATAAAGTTTGTAGACACGATTGAAAGGGCCTTAAACATCACGCTTGCTTTGCCCTCAGGTATCGAAACACTACTGCATCAAGAGAAAAAAGCCATTCGTATTTCAAATTATGAAGGATTGAAGGATCTGTTGCTGGGCAAGGTTAAATTATGTGCATAAAAACCACAGCCCCGACCAGCAAAACTGCCAATCGGGGCTGCAAAAAACGGAACGGACTTGAGCGATGGTTGTAATCGGTACCTGGGAAAATCGTAGATCTTCTCTGGTGGTTTTGCTCAAAATCCGTTCCGGTGCGGCATACTCGCCGTGAGTCATAGTGTTTGCCCTGATTTGTACTACATCGTCAAAACTATACTGACAATTTGGGCAGGGAAAAAATCAAAAAACTTGAACTTGTTCGTTTTATAGTGTCTGCCAAATGCTTTGATTGGCAAGTGTCTGTTGTTTAGAATTGTCCGTGTATTTTTAGGAAAGTATGAAAATGACTTATTCCTTAACGGTTATTCCCAGCGATCCCTCGTTTCAACGCGTAGCTAATGGCTTCTCCTTTAGAATTGACGTGCAATTTGCGGTAAATACCCTGAATGTGATTCTTTACCGTGTCTGTGCTGATGAAGTGTTTGGCTGCAATCATTTTATACGACAACCCGTCCACCAACGCCTCGAGAATTTCTTGCTCTCGAGGCGTTAGTCCGGTGGAAAGGCCATCATCATCGCTTCCTATGGTTCTGTTCACCACTGTTGCAGCAGCAGTAGGGGCAGATATATTGTTCAAATGAAAGAACTGTAACACTTTTCGTGCGATGGCTGGACTCATAGGAGAGCCTCCTTTATCTACCAGGCGCACACTGTCTACCAATTCGTCTGGGCCGGACTTTTTAAGCAGATAACCCGTCGCGCCATTTCGAAGGGCTTGAAAAATCCGATCTTCCTCTTCACTAACCGTCAACATGACCACTTGCGTGGTGGGAGATGCTTCCTTGACGATGGCAGTGGCTTCGATGCCGTTCATTCCTGGCATGTCGATATCCATCAATACCACTTCAGGCTTTAATTGGGTAACCACTCGGCGCACCTCGGAGCAATCTGGGTAGGCCCCAATTACTTCAACATCTGGCGTGAACCGAAACAAATGCAATAGGCTTTCCCGGAAATCTCCGTTATCCTCGAAAATAATCAAACGCAATGGTGTCATGGAATGTAGTTGGGGGCGTGCCTTTGATATTTTATCGGATTATGCTACAAAGGTATGCCGGAGTAGGTGGGTATTAGAATAGGAAGTTTGTACTATTCATAAGAAATTGTCTCCTACGTTGCTTTCGGGGAAGTACAGTAAAGGTATACTGATAAAAACGAGCCGGGGTGTACTGCAATAGCAGCACACCCCGGCTTATATCCTTTCACGCCAATGGCGTGGCTTATTTCGCGTCAGCGAAGAAGTCTTTCACTTTGTCTTTGTGAACGATCATCTGCTTGTAGGAGTATTTGCCCGTCACAGGGTCTTTTATGGCTTTCACCACTTTGACATGGTCTTTGCCGGAGCCAGCGTTTGCTGCACGTTGTGCAACACGGGCGTTTTTAGAGACTTTCTTAGCCATGGTACCTCAAATATTTGAGTGAGTGAATGAATTTTACTTGATTTCGCGGTGAACCGTGTATTTCCGCATGATGGGGTTGTATTTTTTCAACTCCATACGGTCTGGCGTATTCTTGCGATTCTTCTGGGTAATGTGGCGCGACGTGCCTGGCAAGCCGCTGTTTTTGTGCTCCGTGCATTCCAAAATAACCTGGATGCGGTTGCCTCTACTTTTCTTTGCCATGGTGCAATTTTTTATTTTTCAGTCCCAAAAAATCGGGAAACAGGAAAATGTTGAACAATAATGAATGGATTTAACAGCCTTCTGGCGTTGGGTAGTAAGTGATTTCTCCTTTCTTCTCCAATTTTTGGATGTATTGATAAATACCCAATTTAGAGATGGTTCGGATTGCACTGGTGCTTACCTTAAGCGTTACCCATTCTTTCGTTTCCGGAATGAAAAACTTTTTCGTCTGGAGGTTTGGATAAAAGCGACGGCGCGTCTTAGCATTAGAGTGGGACACGTAATTGCCAGTAACTGGCTTCTTCCCCGTCAGATCACAAATTCTTGACATTAATCGATAATTTTAAGTGTTCTAGATGATAGTGCCTACGTCCTTAAACAAAAGACGCACTACGGCACTTAAAAATACTGCCTTTCAAAAAATGAGTGTGTAAGATAAATCTCACACACTCAAACACTTAACAGTAGTGGGTGACTCCGAGAGGACTCGAACCTCTAACCTCCTGATCCGTAGTCAGGGACTCTATCCATTAAGCTACGGAGCCAATCCTGTTGGTTTTCGGGCGGCAAAGGTAACTCTTGCAAGCCCAAATTACCAAGTTTGATTTTAAATTTTTGGGAATTTTATTGATTTTATTGCATTACCCCTTCCAATAGAGTAAATATAGACCCCTTTGGGCAGGTAAGCAGTTTCAAATTCAAAGTCGTAATAGCTTTCGGAAAATTGCTGGGGAGTCCATTGTTGTTCGTACAGTTGTTGGCCCAAAACATTGAATACCCGGAAATTATAAGGTTGGAAATTGGGGGTTTGGTAATAAACGCGCACTTTCGTCCCTTCCATAATTATCTTAATATCAAGGAGTTCGAGTGGCCCAACTACTGCACCTTTACAGATTTCACGCACACTCGCCAGTGAACGTGCCAGGTCTAAATGGCCGCCAGTGGTGGTAATTCCGGCGAGGGTTGTGTTAGGTGCAGTATTATTCAAAATAACATCCCGAACCCGGCGCGCGCAATCAATCGGATTTGAAACTGCATCACTGGTAAATGGCTCGCATCCAAGACTGTAGAGCAGCGCAACGGCTCCTGTGACATGAGGTGCGGCAGCAGAGCAGCCTCCGATGCTGCCGTAACTTGGAATCTCATTTTGCGGCCCACCGCTATACGTAGAATAAGTATCTGCGCCCGGTGCGCCCAGATCTATGGAAATATCGCCGTAAGCAGCCAGAGTCACTTTGGTACCAGTTTTGGTGATATTGGTTACTGAAATAAGAAACTCGCTTGGACAAGTGGTAGGCATATCTCCTTCCTCATCCACATTAATGTTGTCATTGGCGGTTGCAGCAACGCTCAAAACACCCAAACGGCCCAGAGAGTCGTACACGGCACACCAAACGGGATGTTCTGAAGCAAGCCAATTGTCATAACCAAATGATGCATTGGTAGCCACAACAAAAGCGCCTTTAGCACCATTGGTTTGGTTATACAATCGGCGTGTTGCTGCTACGTATTGATATCCTTCAATAATTTCACTCTCATAGTCCATTCCTGAAACGTTCATTAGTTTAACCGTCCAGTTCACCCCGGTAACTCCTTCGTTATTGTTGCCTTTTGCCCCGATGATTCCACATACTGCTGTCCCATGCGATCCTTTGGTGCCCAAATCGTCTGCTTTTGTTTGCGGGTTCCAACCTCCAAAATCGTCCTTGAAGCCGTTTCCATCGTCATCAAAACCATTGCCAGGTATTTCATGCCAGTTCCACCAACGGTTGGGAGCAAGGTCGGGATGAGTTAGAAGGGAGCCTTTCTCAAGCACGGCCACCACAATGGTATCGCCGTTGGGACTCAGGCCTCCCGTGGAGGTTTCCCAAACTTCGGGCGCATTGATAAAACTCATGTCGCCTTGTCGCCACCACTCTGTATCGTTCGGCTCAAGGGAACGCTCCATTACCTTGTGGTTCCATTGCGCTATATGGATACTTGAAGCGCGACGGGCAAGTGAAAGCAATTGTTCGCTGTTATCTTGATTTTCATCCACTTTCAGGAGGAAAACGTTCCAGTCATTTGATAAGGTACTTTTCAAGGAAAACGCTCCAGGACTATTTCGATTGAGTTCAGAAAGCGTGTTTTGGATGCCCGTACCAGGCTCCAGTTGCACGATAATTTCTCCCGGTCGGCGTTCGGCGCCAGTAGCTTGAGTTATTGCGACATTTGCGTAAAAAAGAAGGATAAGAAAGCAGGTAGCGTTTTTCATGTATAGATATTTGTTTGAAACAATGGGCTTGAAAGCAATTCCAGGATTTTGGTTGCCCAAAGAAAGGATTTTTCTCTTAAAAGGTTGGGTATAGCAGATATTTATTATGCTATTTTGGTACAAAAAATTATTTAGGTTCCGTAGCATTAGTCAACCAAAAAAATTATCAGGTCTTCTGAGGTGCTATTCATCCTCTGTAAAATACCTCCTTCCAATAAAACCCGGCCTCCGGTTTCTACTAAAATTGAACCATTGTCAGGAATTACGATCTCATTGGAAATAGTCAGGCTTGCCCCTGTTTTTACCCTCACATTGGAATAAAATCGTCTTGGTTCAGTCCAGGTTTCCTCCCCAGTAATGACCCGATCAGCACTCGGGCTGCCATAACTGATATCTCCAGGTACAAACTGCCACAAGGAAGGGTATTGGCCAAACATTTGATGCATCCTTGCAATTTCAGAAGGGACCATATAATCACGGAAGCCTCCAAACCTGGTTCGCATTAAAGCATGCAAATGATGGTCAGAAGTATGACTTAATCCCATTAGGTGCCCAAGTTCGTGTGCAATACTTTTACCCGCCTCATATTCCATTTCCCAGTCTTCCACCCTGAGTACCTGACGTTTCCACCAAAGTTTTAGCCATACATTGCCTATATGGCAGCGCATCGAGTGGTATTTGCCATAAGTGTACTCACCAGGCTGAACTATTGGGATTTCGCTCGCCGCATGTTGTTTGAAAAATACACGTTTATCATAGTCGGTGGTGGCGCCCAACACGACCATCTGCTCGTACAATTGCCCATCCGTTGTAAAATAAAGGTTGATGGCTTTTGTAAATCTGGCGTTGTTGTAAATCTGGCGGTCAAGCGAGTCCAGATACCAGCCTGACAAATAGGGCACCCCGGCAAAATTGTAGTCGTTGCGATTGTTCCAGCCCTTTTCATCTTTGATAAAGATATAATGAGGTACTATTTGAATCTTGGCATCGGACAAAAACGGCAAGTTTTGGCCTGGGTAATATTCCTCGTTTCGGTTCACCAGGTTTGAAAAAACCTGATTGGTAACGCTGATCATGTTATGCAAAAAAGCGCGATCAGAAGGAATATCCTGAAAATTACCAGTGCCATCTTGTCGCTGGAGAATAATGAGATTAACATTGACTCTCAGGGGGTTATAACTTTTATCTGGCAGGTAAGGGGCATTTTGCGCCCCAAGGAATGCCGGATTGAATAAAAAGAATCCGCCTATCGCTGCAAGCGTCCTTTTTATTAATTTCAAGTCTATCATTTTGAATGCCTGTTCAATTCTATTTTAAGCTGGATCGTTAAGGATTATTCATACTCTGAACCGTTTTTCATAAAATTCTACCACACGCTCATCGGTAATCACATCCTGCGGCCGTATTCGGTGCCGCAACACCACGCCTTCCAAAGTGCGGCACCGGCTCAGTGCCACATACAGTTGGCCATGTTCAAAGGCTCCCCCACCAAGGTCAATCAATACTTTATCAAACGTTTTGCCCTGGCTTTTATGAATGGTTATGGCCCAGGCTAACCTCAACGGATATTGAGTGAATGAGCCCACCACTTCCGTTTCAAGCCCTCCTGAGTCGCCGCCTTTATAACGAATGATCTCCCATTCAGATTTCGCCACTTCGATGCGCCTCCTTTTTCCATGCTGTTCCTCCGTCTCTACTATAATGGCGTGTTGGTCCAAATGAGTGATTTTACCGATGGTTCCGTTGACAAATTTTCGCTCTTCAATATCATTCCTAACAAACATCACCTGAGCGCCCTTGCGCAAGCGAAGGCCAAAATCAGCAGGATACAAACCAGGGTCAAACTGCCCTTTGACCTCGGCCACAAATTCAAATTCGGGTGTAGTGAGTAAAGAAAGTTCTCGCTGGTTGATTTTATCCGCAGTAACATTTCGTGCACAAAGCGTGATGTAACCCTCGGTTTCAGAAAATGCCGGGTTATATCGTTCATTCAGATCTTCAAGATCATCAAAGTCGATCTCATTGAGGCGAACGGCCTCTAAAAGCCGGAGGAAATGCCTTGACTCCTGACGGTAAACCTTACGGAGCTCAAGCGTTTCTATTTGAAAATCGTCATCTCCAAAGATTTTTCCAGAGAAGAAATAGGGAGATTCGTAATATTCGTTGAAGTATGCAGATTCAACCGGATCGCGGGTAACCACAGGTGGGAGTTGAAACAAATCACCAAAAAACACAACTTGCACTCCACCAAAAGGGCGAAAACTCTCGCGGTTGACGCGCAAAAACTTGTCTATCCCATCCAACAAATCTGCCCTGACCATGGATATCTCGTCAATGACAAGCACCTCCAGGTTTTTATAAATACGAAGCAAGTCCTTTCGGGTTACTTTTCTTGCAGCTTCGCCTGTGGTGAGAATTCGGGGCGGAAAACCAAAAAACGAATGTATGGTTTGTCCTTGCACGTTTAAAGCCGCGACTCCAGTAGGTGCAAGCACAGCAATTTTTTTGTGGGAGGTATTGCGAAATAGCTGAAGAAGCGTGCTCTTGCCTGTGCCTGCCTTCCCAGTAATGAACAGGTGATTATCTGTTTTTTCCAGCAGATCGAGTGCTTGACGAAAATCGTCGTTGAGTTGCAGGGGAGATCGGTTGACCATGAGAGCACAAAGATGCGGAGAAGATGCCAATGACTTCTTAAATTAAGCGACTCGTCGGCAAAGTTGGTTTCTCAAAATACAGGGTTTTATTTTCGCGCAGCAATTTAGAACGTGTTTAAATTTCAGTTACCGGGCTGCAAGTGGCAAATTTTGGTTCATTCTTCGTTATCCCGAGTGTTCGGGACGCCGTAGGCACCCGGCTATGGCTGCAAATTTTGCCTCAACTGAAACAAAATT
>JBJXGO010000007.1:0-8843 GCA_046160345.1 Saprospiraceae bacterium | reverse complement strand
AAGCAAGTTGCCTAAATGGCATCTATGCTGTGTAGGCAAGGCATCCGTCTTGCCTACTTTTTTTGCGCTTCAAGCAGCTTTGTTGTTTTCAAAGTTTGGATTGTAGGGCTCATTTTTTTTGTAAAGTGTATAGATGAGCACTAGGAGTTTTCTTTGGACTGCCACAAGTCCGATCATTTTGATTTTAGGGTTTCGTTCGTGGATTCTGTGATATAATGCCTGAAGGGAAGGTTCGAACCTTGCGGCAGCCAGGGCGGGGAAGAAAAGTGCTCTTCTGATATGGGAGTTTCCTTTTTTTGAGATTCTGGTTTTGCCTTTGAGGGATGTTCCGCTTTCGTTCTGCACTACATCGTAGCCTGCGTAAGAGACAAGTTGATTTTTGTTGCTGATCAGTTCGAATCCGTCCGCCTCGGCAATAATGGTCAAGGCGGTCAAAGGACCAATCCCTTTTAGGGTGCAAATATTGTCCACTCGTTGTTTCAGATCGGGATCTTCAACATAGATTTTTTGGACTTCTGTCTCAATCACCTTGATTTGCGTGCTGATGAACTTGATGTGTTGTTGCAAGCGCTGTACAATGGCTTTTTGCGGGTGACTGCCCCAGGTATGGGCATGCAATTGATTGAAAACAACTGTTCGCATCTTCACCAAAGCATCACGTTCTCTACACAACTGCTTGATTTTGCGCATGGTAGGTTGGAGACCGTTCCACTCGGGCAGGCTTCGTTCCAAGCCCATTTGAGCCAGGATGCGAGCATCCACCAAATCGTTTTTGGTCTTTACATTCAGGCTTTTGGCATAGTGCTTAGACTTGTTGGGCAACACCACGCTCAACTTAAAACCCTGCTCACGGAGGAAATAAGCCACTCCTTCATAGTACACACCTGTGGCTTCCATGACTATGTAGAGGGGCAATTCCTTGTCCTTGACAAATCTTAAAAGCCAACTCTGAACAGACTTCCAGCCGCGCAGGTTGTTCTCAAACTTGCGACTCCCTTTAATTGTAATGCGCTGCTGAGCATCCATTTGCGAAAAACAAGAACTCAGGTCATCTTTGCTCACATCAATGCCAAGGCAGTACTTGACAGGACTTGAACTTAAGCTTGATTTTGTCATAACAGTAATTTGATAAAAATGAACAAAAATACCAGACGCCCTCATCGTCCTGTCTCGTTGTTTTACACAATCTCGTCGTGGATTGGCCCTAAAGAAAGAGACCAAGGTTCGACGGATTTAAGTGCTGTTCGGACTCTAAAGGAGCCAGAACAAGGAGGGAGTTCTTTTGTACAGCATGATCCAAAGATCTGCTTTGTCACAATACCTCTTCCTTGTTCTTCGGTTCCGCTAATTTCTATTTTCTTATTGTCAATGAACTGATTTCTTTACACCTTTAACGTACGAGTCATATAGACCTTCTTTTGTGTTCTTTTGTGCCTTTTGTGGTTTAATCCTACGTTTATTTAGCTAAGTGCCGAGACTGAGCTTAATTGCAGCCCATTTCTATCCTTGACAGAAAGTCATTGTTCGGAAAACAATTCCCAGACATCGTGGTGGATGGAACATAACGATCCATTGCAGGGTCGTATAATCCATTGGCAAGAAATTCAACCAGATCATCTATTTCTTGGGGGGTCAATCCTAAAGGCCGCATAAACCCGGAGATTTGACTTGCAGGGACTTCTGGATTTTCTGAAACACCGTCATTGAAAAACTCCACAACTTCTTTCAAACTCTGTTTACTAGCGCCGTGGAAATAAAAACCAACATCCCGAAGGTTGTAAAGCTGTGGCACTTTGAATTTGTGCATATCTTCTGGACGTCCGGTAAAGCCGCCACGGCCCAGGTTGCGCTTATCATTTGGCCCAGTTCTAAAGACCGTAAACCCGCTTTGATAAAGGTTTTTTACCCCCAACGCAAAAAATTGGTGTGGAGAACTGTTTAGGGAAGGACTATTATGGCAATTAACGCAGCCAGCCTTTCCAAAAAATAACAATGCACCTTTTTTCTGCTGTTCTGTCATCGCAGATTTCTCGCCCTTTAGCCATTTCTGAAACGGGGCTTGATTGGTTAAAATCGTTCGAAAATAAGCGGCAATGGCAAATGAGCCAGTTAATCTGTTGTACCGTTCGTTCACAGGAATTTCAGGAAAAGCGGCGTCAAATAATTCCGTGTAGCCCAGCGAATCCGTAACGGCTTTATTGATAACCTGCCTGTGAACCGCCAAAGCCCTGGCGTTATTTGCCTCCAAGCCTTGCAAGCCTTTAAAATTGATCTCTATGAGTGTATCCTGATTCCAAACAGATTCAGTCCCAATATTAGCATCAAAAGATCCGAAAGACCCTGCCCACAAGGCGTTTGTGACATAGGTGAGGTTCATCATGGTCAAGGGTCTTGCGCCTTGTGCATCTACTTCATCACCGGAATAAACCGGGTTTTTTGAACGCAATTCCCCACTTTCCCCGAAGCCAACAGCACCATCTGCGATGCCTTGAAAACGACCAGCTGTAAAACCTCTGGAGGGTACGTGACAACTGCTACAGGAATAAGCTGATTTGGAATCCGGGTATTTGTTTTCTAAAGCAAGGCCAGTCTCGTAAAACAACATCCGACCCAATTCGACTTTGGCTTGGGTCACCGGGTTTTTCACGTCTTGGTTGGGTAGCAAAGCATAATCATTGCCATCAGGCATAATATAACTTTGGTAAGTACCCGTTGCAGAATGGTTATCTAGCTCCGTTTCAAGGAGTCTGTCATAATTGAAATCAGGGTCGTGAACGCAAGAAAGGAAATAACTTGTGGTGGCAATGAGCAGGAAAACGGTAAAGATTTTATTCATGATTGGCTACAAAAAGCGTTGAATAATAAGGTTTTACAAAATCAAATGAAAAACAGCACTCAGAACACAGGGATCTGAGTCGGTTTAAAATCTCAAAAAAAGCGGGGGGAGTGCTTGTTGCTATTAATCAGGCAAAATTAGTGCCAATACTGCTTAAGCTAGACTTAGTAAAGATTAGCAGCAATTCTCGGTTTGCACAGGTAGGTGCCTTGCGAGGGTCTTACGACCCCGCAAAACAGGTCGCGAAACATTGCTGCAGGGTCGTGAGACCCCACGCAGGGCTGCAAAACAAATCAAACTGAGAACTCCTCGAAGATTTGCGGGCACTTTTTAATTATTTATGCGAATAATGGGTTGGAACTGATCAAAATCGCCAAAATAGGGCTAAAACTGCCCCAACCGGGTGTCGTCCTGAGCGTAGCGAAGAATCTGCCCGGGCAAAAGTGCAAATTTTGCTTTTCAGGCTTGGCCAGATCCTTCGCTACGCTCAGGACGACACCCGGTTGGGGAAAATTCAACTAATTCAGAGTGATTTTGATCAGCTTCAACCCATTATTCGCATTATTTTCTAATCTTTTTGGATGTTGGACATTGGATGTGGACATTGGATTTTGGACGTTGGACATTTGGACGTTGGTCAGCGCTCAGACTTAACCTCTACAGTGCCTTCCTCTGCAAAAACCTCAAAAATCCTGTATTCTCCTGAAAAAGAGGCAATAACCGCCTCGATGCGTTCCCTTTGCGTATCGGTGATAAAGATTTGTCCAAAGTCGCGCCGAATCAGCAAGGCGACGAGCTGGCTAACCCGCTGGGTATCCAGTTTGTCAAAAATATCATCCAATAGCAAAATAGGCGAAATATGCTTTTCTCGGCGTAGCACCTCGTATTGTGCCAGACGGAGGGCTAAAAGGAAGGATTTTAATTGCCCCTGCGACGCAAATTTTTTAACCGCCTGACCATTCATGAACAAGGCCAAATCATCCCGGTGAGGCCCCACGGTAGACCGCTGCAAAAAGCGATCTTTTTCCAAAGCCTGGTGCATCAATGCCGTAAAATCGCCTTTTTCAAGATCTGATTCATAGCGCACCCCAACGGTTTCCCGGCTTCCGGAAATAGCCGCGTAATACTCCAGAAAAAGTGGCTGAAAAGCATCTGCAAACCTTTTTCGCTGCTCAAAAATAGCCTGCGCTGGTACTGGCATCTGCCGATCAAGGCTTTCAAGCAGAATAGCATCGAAGCGCTTTTGTTCTGCAAAAAGTTTGAGCAGCGCGTTGCGTTGTTTCAGTAATGCATTGTAAATCAGTAAATTTTGCAGATAATCCGGTGAAATCTGCGACAAGGTGGCATCCAAAAACCTACGTCGATCTTCGCTGCCGTCTTGCACCAGCGAGACATCATCAGGTGCAATCATCACCACCGGAAACTGGCCGATATAATCCATCAGTCTATCGTAAACCGTTCCATTGCGTTCTATTTCTTTGCGCTGGCCGGTCTGGTATTTGGCCACAATTTTAGTCGAAGCTTCCGCGGCCTCAAATCGCCCTTCCAGCCGAAAAAAAGATTCATTGTGCAGCACCAAATGTCGGTCATTCAATCCCGCATGACTCTTACATAGGCAAAGAAAATGTATGGCATCCAGTACATTGGTCTTGCCCACGCCATTGAGTCCCGTGAGGCAATTGAGCCGCGGGGAAAAGTCAAAAGTCTGCGCCGCGTAACTTTTAAAATTCGTAAGTTTTAGCTGAGAGAGATGCACAGCGGCGAAGGTAACTATGTTCATCCTTACCTTTGGCCGATGGATACGATTCAAATTTCAGTGTTCGACCGGGAAGGAGGACTGCACTCTCTGGATGCCCCGACAGATATGGCCATGAATGTCATGGAGTTATGCAAAGCCTATGAGCTTCCGGTGGAAGGCACCTGCGGGGGAATGGCTTTGTGCGCAAGTTGCCACGTGTACGTCCTGAGTGATCATAAGTTGTCCGAACCCAGTGAAGATGAATTGGCTATGCTCGATTCGGCATTTTTTGTAAAGTCTAACAGCAGATTAGGATGTCAGCTTAAAATCAAGGAGGAGATGGATGGCCTGAGGCTGGAGCTTGCGCCTGTGGGAGGGTGATTGGGTGGTTATTTTTTCTGCACCTCGGTTACCAATTACTTGCAACTTAAACAAGCATGGAAACTTACGATGACAGCCTAAGCATAAAAGCCGCTTTGGCTCAACTTTTCGAGCGTTTTGGCTTCAAAGAAGATGCCTACACCGCCAAATGGTTTGCGATTTATATTGGAAAACTCCCGATTTATTTGCCCAATATTCCTAGTCGGGTACGGGTAGCCAAGTTTCACGATATCCATCATATGCTTACTGGCTACCCAGCCAACTGGAAAGGCGAGGCAGAAATAGGTGCCTGGGAATTGGCTACTGGTTGTCGGACGTCCCTGGTTGCCTGGTTTTTGAATGGTGGCGCCATTTTTATCGGTTTGATTTTGTATCCCAAATCGGTTTTCCGCGCTTTCAGAAGAGGATGGCGGACACGCACCAATCTTTACCACGACTTTGAATACGAGCCGCTTTTAACTGAAACTGTAAAAGATTTGCGGGCGCAGATTGGGTTGCCGGCCCAATAAGGCCAAGATAGGTTAGGGTAATTCGGTAAAAAAGGAGTCTGGTTGTCCTCCTTTTATTAGCCTATATCAGCCTATGAAAAAATTCTAAAATTTGTTGTATTTGAAACTTGAATCGGCTTTGGCAGTGGATTGCATTCTAGCGCGAATGCACTTCGGTTGATGGCTGGCGTTTTGCTAGGAAATTTCAGAGGATGGTTTCGAGAGAGATGGTGTAAATATTCGCACTATGGACCTATGAGCACTTCAATGGCCATGACACACAAAAAGCCATTTTGGATTTAGGTTATCGCGCTCGAAAAATGGAATATCATCATCCAAACACCTTCAACTCCACCCAAGGCCACTGCTGCGCAAAAAACAAACTTCGCAAAGACTCCCAATGAAGAAAGGTATACGATCTTTAACCGTAATATTTATAAATCATTACCCTAAACCACTTTTGGACTTTGGCCAATAAGTATTTTAAGGATCGACCAAATAAATACCGCACACAAGACCAATCTGACCGCTGACAAGACATCTCTTGACAGGGCCTTTTCCATGCAGATATATTTGTGACGAATTCAGTCACCATTTAAAACTAAGTACATTGGAATCTAAGTTCGGCGTCCGCTATCGGATCTACCTGTGGTATTTGCTACCACAGAACCACCAGTTGTTGATCATTTCCAGCATGCACCGAATCCCTCCTACACGAGTATGTTGCAACTTGGCAACTTACCGACAGGCACAAAACAGGAAGCACAGGTAAGCAATACAATCGATCGAGTTGTCTTTTCCGGCGAAATTTCCGGCAGCCAATACGCCATTGACCTTACCACTCCACCATCAGTCGTGAATTTGTCCTCGCTTTTGATGGCAAGAGAAGGGGAGTGAGTGAAGTGGCCAAAACATCTTTTCAATCACAATTTTATCACGAAACAAAATCCACATCCATGCAAAAACTCATTGTTTTTTTTCTATTTTTAGCAGCTCAACATGCTCGCGCTCAAGACTGCCAATCATTTATTCAAGATTTGATAGCCCATGCCCGGAAACCAAATGCATACGTTTCTTTCAAATTGGTGGCACTCGGCACCAACAACAAAGGACTCAATTGGGGGCAGTATGCCGAGGGCACTTTAAGACCTTATGGAAGCACCGACCCTTTGGTTGTGGGTCCCAGTGGTTTGGTGGGCGATGCCACTCAGTATTTCAGCGATCGCGAAGAACAGTATTGCGATTGCAATAAAACACCAACGCCCCACTCTTTTGCCAATCCTAATGCCAAATGCTGGTTCCACAAAGGCAATCCCGATTTATTGGGAGTCAACATCAATCTTCCAGGAACTTTCCTAGGCGAAACCACTACCTGTGCTACTCCGGTCACGTTGACTTTAAAGTCTTGGGGCAATGGGAAGTCTAAGTTTTGTCCTACTTGCGTCGGCAAGTTTATGTATCTATTGGACAACGGCATGGTCTTGATTTTTGAAAAAGGCACAGGATCCATCCCACCTAACTAACACACGCCATAGAGCTTGTAATACAACGATTTTAGCATCATTGAGAGCGAAATATCTCTTTCTGTTTTAACAAATTAAACAATTTCAAACCTATGAATATTAAATTTTTCTTTCCAACACTAGCCCCCAGATCAAAGGCCGCTTCATGGATGTTCATGCTACCTGTCTTAATAGGCTCCATCGGGCTGTCATCGCTCATTTCCTCTTGCAAATGCGGCTGCTATAACACAACAATTTTGAATGGTTACATTCAAGATAGCCTCTCCAATCAGGTAACACAGCATAAGGCTGGCTCTGTGTACAACTATGAAACTGGGTACGAATTTAGCAGTAATATTGACGGGCGAATCCTAAAATTGGGCGTATGCCTGCCAATTGCCGATACTTATGATGTGACGCTATGGGATGCCGTCAGCAAAACGAAACTGTTTTCCCATAAAATAAAACAGCAACAAGATAATACCTGGTGTTACCAAAAGGTTAGCCCTTTTCAGTTGTCCAAAGGTAAATTCTATGTGTTGAGTGTTAATTTGTGTGGTACGAAGAGCAAAGACGGCTTATACTTTTATCTGAAAAAAAAGGACGATTCCGTTTTTTATCCCTTTATAAGCAAAAATTTTCAGATTACAGATGGTTTATACGGGAATCCAGGTTGTATTCCCGATTATCCCAACCAAACTTCAAAGGTCAATAACAATTTATTGGGTTTTGTAGATATATGTTTTGAACCATATCAATAACAATTGCCCGGTTTGCTCAAAAGTTTTTGCGCCACATCTTAATATTTGTTTTTTTCCTAATTTTGACACTCATAAGCCAAAACTAGGAAAAAATGGAAGCATCAAACGAACGTGACTTCACGGCCGTCATCGTAGATGATGAAATGGGCAGTATTGAAACGCTGCGCACTATGCTGGATCAATACTGCCCGCAAGTGAAAGTGCTCCAAGCTTTTGAATACGCCGATGAAGCCATCCGGCAATTGCCCGCTATCGCACCCGACCTGCTCTTTTTAGACGTGGAAATGCCCGAGACGGACGGCTTTGGTCTGCTTGATGCACTCAAAGACCAACTTCAGACCAAAGTAGTGTTCACCACTGCGTACCCGCAGTATGCCGTCCGCGCCATTGAGTACGCCGCGATGCACTATTTGGTAAAACCCATTGAAGCCGATAAACTGATAGCAGCCGTGGATCGGTATGGGGAATGGCACCGCACAGAGCGGGATCATGAAACGCGATGGAGGGTATTGCTGGAAAACAGGGGGAAGCCGCCGGAGGAGCAGTCGCTGGTGTTGGAGGATTTCAAATTCGTCCCGCTCCGCGACCGTTTCACGCATAGGATGTGTTCACTTTCTACTATCACCGTGGACGAAGATAACCTGTTCGTGCCAGACAGAGAGAAGGTAACAGCCGTCAGATTAGATCAGATTGTTCGTTTATTGGCCGTAAGCGGCTATACGATCATCTACTGCGCCAATGGCTCGCAATTCATTCCAGCCCGGACGCTTGGCTTATTTGAACAGTTGCTGACCGGCGACGAAATGCCTTTTTTTCGGACTCACGAATCGCATATCATCAACCGAAAATATATTAAAAGTTACACGCTGAAAGATCCTTTTGAAATAGAGATAGAACATGCCAAAGACAAAATCCCATTGGCACGCCGCCGGAAGAAGCCGTTTAAGGAATGGATACGAGGGTGATTTTTTGACGCTGGGAAACAATCCCTGTCATCTGCGTTCCCATTTTAATAGATAGTATACAGAATTAGAGTGATAAGATGACGCGCACCTACCTTAGCGGGATGGAAGCGTTACGATACCGAGACATACGTGAGAAAAAGGACCGAGTCCTTCGGCTCACAGGATTTCAACC
>JBJXGO010000006.1:0-2553 GCA_046160345.1 Saprospiraceae bacterium | reverse complement strand
GAACACCTGTTAAAGTCAAGGATTTGTTTCATTTCTGATATGTCGGATAGGCAGCATTTATCTACTTTTGCGCGCGTTCTTTTCAACGTATTAATTGGATGGAGTGTGTTTTGTTAAATAGCTAAGCAATAAAAAGCCCCGAAAAATTGTACTTAGTTAAAATCAATCAATCCTGACAACAATTTTAAACCCTGATGAATCTGATATAAACTGTTGCAAAACAGCCCATTCCCATCGAAAAATCCCGTATTCGGTTCACATTATCCATCAACCTTTGTTAAAATTTTTTCTACTGATGCACAGACTTCTAATCCCTATGCTTGCATGCTTTTTCCTTAGCATGCCTGCGCTTTTGCGCGCCCAGGTACCTCATGAAATCAATTACCCAGCTTACGATCCGCACAAAGTAAAGGCATTGCCCCACAATCCTGATATGATGTGCAACAACGCTGGCACAATTACTTTTGGCCAATTTCTTGGTTCGAGTAACGATGTGGCGCCTTCTCCCATTTTTCTTTGTTTCGGCGACTCATTGCTGATACAACACAATGGAGATGCAGACCTAAGTGGCGATCCTGACCCTTCTACCGAGCCAGGTATTGTTTATGCATTTTATGAGTGTCTTCCTACCGTTATGGGAGACAACCTGCAAGCCATTATCGGGAGTGCGCTCCCCCCACAACCGGGTGATCCTTGTATTTTGCCGGGCTCCCCAACCGGCCTTTACGTTACTCCTGCGGTGCCTAACGGCGGTTCAACCTGGTTTTTCAACAGCGGCTTTCTTCAAACAAACTTTAACATGGGCCAACCAATTTCGCTTTGGTTCGCACCTATGACGGTTGACACGCTTAACGGCGGGTTTGAAACAGGAATGCCTGGTTTTCCACCGGGCCCTTGTGTAAATGTAAACACAGCCGCCGCCTTTGAAGTAGTGTATTTGAATGCCATCACTGCAACAGGAATAAACAACAATTTTGGCAATGACTGCCTGGGGCGTTTCACGGTGCGTGGCGGCTACCCGCAATACGACAACAATGCGGTTTATACGATCAGTATTACATTGGCAGCCAACCCTTCGGTTAAAGCAATCGTGCATACTTCCAACCTCTTCCATCTGTCCAGCGTTGCCTTTTCGGTTCCAATTGCAGGAGTGTATGATGTAGTCATTGAGGATGGCAAAAGTTGTCCGTACAGCTTCCAGATTGACATGGATGTTTGCGACCCTGTGGACAATGTGATGCTGGCATTCCCAGACTCAATTGTTCCTCCGGGGGCACAAATTTGCATACCTATTACATTGGAGAATTTTTCGATCTTTTCGGGCGCTTTTTCAGTGGAATGGAACGAATCTGTATTGCAATACAATGGCATACAGAATGTTAACTCTGCCATTGATACATTTTTTGGACCAGCCAATTTGAATGAAATTCAAACATCAAATGGCCTTTTGGGCGTGCTTATCTTCAATAACACAAACCCTTCCACCATCATTATTCCTGACGGAAGCACCCTGTTCGAACTTTGCTTTACCGCAATCGGGCCATTAGGCTCCTGCTCTGGAATGGGCGTGACAAATAGCCCGGCAGGGGTGGAAATGGCAGACAGTATCGGTCAGGACCTTGCGCTTTCGGTGGATACCGGACAAATTTGTATCGGATTTTTACCCCTTGCGCTATCCTATGCGCTAATCGATACAAGCTGCCTGGGCCAGGCCACCTTGACCATTGTTCCATCTGGAGGAGCGGTGCCTTATGATATCACGGTACATGAGGAGCCTGCAGGCCCAACCTATAGTACCGCCACAGGAAATATCGTAAATAACAACGGCACTTATACTGTTTTGAATCCGCTGGGAAACACCAACAACACGCCGCTTACCTATACTATTTGTGTGACGGACAGCAACGGTTTGGGTATGATGATCTGTACTACTTTGGTGGTCAATATCCCGCGTTTAGGGGCCCAGATAAATTTTGTTCAGGAACCCCTTTGCAATGGTGGAAGTACGGGCATAATACGTGCTGTTGTGCTTCAAGGCGGAATAGTGGTGCCAAACCCTGGCACCAATTATACTTATGCCTGGGCGCCGGCCAACCTGACGGTTCAAGGCAGTCAGGTTCAAAATGGCGTGCCGGCAGGACTATATACGGTAACTGTAACTGACCTTGCTACCGGTTGCTCTGAGGTAGCTTCTGGCTCCCTGGGGCAGCCCGCTCCAATCAGTCCTCAATTGGTAACCACCACACCGGCCTCTTGCTCAGGCGTTTGCGATGGCACGATCAGCTACGAAGCTGAAGGTGGAACGCCTTTTCCAGGCCCTGCTTATCAATATGCCTGGTTTTATGAAACCACCGGCAATACATCCCTTGGAAATGGTACTGACAATCCGATCCTGCTGGGTGGTGCATGTGCTGGAGAGTACCGCATTATCATCACAGATGCGCTGGGTTGTATGTTTATAGACAGCAATCTGGTGCTGACCGATCTGCGCAGCCTTACTTTGACCAATAATGTGCAAAATGTGCTTTGCAACGGCAACACTACTGGTTCTAT
>JBJXGO010000005.1:0-16766 GCA_046160345.1 Saprospiraceae bacterium | reverse complement strand
CCCGTCCTACGGCTTGAGCCGTAGGACGGGTTGGAAGCACTCATCGCTCCAACACAAAGCTCCCCACTTCCCGAACTCCTTTCTCTGTTACAATTTCCAGGAAATAAAGCCCTGCCGGCAATTGGCTTGCCAAAGGGATCTGCTGTGCATCGCTGCCTGCGATCATTGAAAAGAATTGGGCCCGCACACCCCGGCTGTCAAAGATCTGGACATTCAAATCCTCGCCTTGCCAGTTCGACAAATCGGCAAAAAGTTCGCCGTTGCTAGGGTTGGGGAAGAGAACGAGACCGCTGGTATTTGACAAACTGGTTATAGTTGAAAACTTTTCGTCTTCATAACGATTGCTACCAGGCGTCGATCCGATCGGGCAATTGAATGTATTAAGGTGTGCAGCATAGAAAGTCTGTGGTTCTAAACGCGAGGTAATATTTATAAACGTAACAGGATTCGTTTGTGCTGGCAATGTGTATTCAAACACATCTGACTGACCATTAGCGATACTATCCGAAAGGGATTTGAAACGAATGGAGTAGAAAGGCGAATAGTTTGGGTTGCGCACACTGTAAGTCCGGCCATCGGGTGAGGTATAGGTGGAAAGGTTTAAAGGACTCATTGCGATGGCGCCATTGGGCAGCTGAATGGAAGTATAGATCAACTTGCCAGCACAGTTGTTCGTAACCCGAATACTATAAGTGCGGTTTTGTTGCGCATCGGCTGTGATGCTGAGCAATTCATATTCTATACAGCCAACTGTTTTTGAATCACATGGCAGTTCTTCTCGTACGGTGACAAGAAAGCAACAATTAACTGCCGATCCACAATTGTCCTCGGCAGCATAGCAGACCTGAGTGTTGCCAACCGCAAACAGCCCTCCCGAAGCCGGCCCACTTGTCAAAGTCAAATCTGTTCCAGGGCAGACACAATTGCTTGAAATCAAAGGAGTTGTGTAATTAACTACTATGGGTCCGGAACCAGGTGAAGTGGCAACATTCACCGTGGGCGGGCAGGTAATGCTCAGTGACGAAGGAGGGGGCGTGAGGTATTGCAAGGTATAGGTCACCAGTGTGTCGCAATTACCTGCTGACCCCGGAATGCTGAGCTGCACTATTCCGGGTTGCGTATAAGTTTGCCCTCCAATATCTATCGAAGTACCCTGGCAAAATTCGACTATTTCATTACGAGTCGGAGAGGGCAACCATTCAAGCATATAATTAGCCAAAGTATCACAGCCCCCGGTAAGGGATGGAATGATTTCTTGGACCGTTCCAGGCATGGAATAGGACACACCATTTATTACAACAGAAGCGCCTGGGCAGAATCGAATGGTATCATTTTTTTCAGGCTGAGGCAGCACATCAATTCCAACATACGCTACCGTGTCGCAGCCTGTTCCATTGCTGTACAGGGTATCGACAAAATCGCCCATATCATAATACACTTGACCATTAAAAACTACCGAATCACCCGGGCAAATGTCAAATTGGTAGGTTCGGAAGGGCAAGGGTTGTTGGTTCAGAAAATAGAATACGATAGTGTCACAGGTAGTGGTTGAAGGAACGGTGTCCCGAACCAGCCCTGAATCAGTGTAAACTACTCCATTGATGGTGACGGTCTCAAACGGGCAAAAATTGATTACTTCTATGCGCTCCTCGTAGGGCAAAATGCTGATGAAAAAGGTAGCAGAGGTGTCACATTCGTTGTTCAGCCCTGGAATTATATTTTGAAATGTTCCGGTTTGATTAAAGGTGAATCCGCGGATCGTGACTGATTTTCCTGGACAGAACGCGCCAGTTTCTTGTACTTGGGGAAGTGATTTCACCTGAATGTTGATGGTGTCAATTTGGCGAAAACCGCAGGCATCGGTCACGGTTACCCGATATGGCCCGGCAAAAGACACCGTTGTCGATTCTGTGCTGGCGCCATTGGACCACTGATATTTGATAAAGCCCGGGCCAGCGTGGAGCGTAGCTGGTTCATTGGCGCAAATTACCTGATCGGGCCCCAAATTGAGTGTTGGCGCCATGGGCAATTGGACAATAATGCTATCCAAATTATTAAGGTAATCGCATTCTTCAACATCAGAGAGCGGGAAATCGCTAGAGAGGAAGGGTGTGTTGGTATTACCCAGGTCGTTCACGACCGCAAAAATTTGAAAACCATTTTGCACCGCACCGCTTCCAAACAGGTTGTCCAAATCTGTTAATTGAATCGTAGCACAACTGTCTGGACTGCCAGCAATGAAGTCGTAAACGCTCAATTTATCGGCAGCATCGGTGTATGGGTTGCCGTTGTAAAAAGTAATGCTCAAATCGGGGAGTTCCCCACCAAACACGGCGCAAATGTTGAAATCCAGATTCACAAAACCACCCGAACAACTAATATCCGTAATATCAATATTAAAATCATTGCCTTCAGGGCAGGGATCGGGCACACTGCAATCTGGGCAGAGCAAATGCTCTTCCAGGGTATTTGCTGCCCAGGGCACGATTGAATTGGTAGTGACAGCAGTACTGAGCAGTTGCTGAAGATCTATCGGAGTTCTCACGGGATTCTGAATATCCGTAACTTGAATTACCAGGCTGTCAACATACCCGCAAGAATCCGCCATTGTGCCATCAGCAAGCATTTTCCAGAAAAGTACATCTCCAACACCAGTGGTAGCTACCCCTGCAAAATACAGCGAATCAGCTACTGCCACAGATTGGTCGGGGCCAAAGGAATTGGCGTTCGGGCCAGCCGCCGGGCCGTAATTCAGTGCATTACCCCATACAAAATCTCCGTTTTTGTTGACTTTGAACACAAAATATTCTGCTCCAAATTTCTTTTGCCCTGACAATATATAGCCATCCGAAACAGAAATCACCCTTAAAATCGAGGTGCTAAATTCATATCTTTTTACCCAAAGGATATTGCCGTCAAGGTCTGTTTTTTGAAGATGAATTACGTTGGGAGATGTATTGGCCGGATCGTCATTTACATCTTCATCCACAATATAAGCAGCCAGCAAGGCATCTCCATCCACCAGAAGGTCTCTTGCCAAAAAATCAGTTTGTCCGGCAATATTGTCATGGCTCAATTGTGCCCAAAGCGGCATCCCGTTCACCGGGTCAAAACGCGCGAGCATAAGCCGTCTGGCAGCGTTGTCGAAACTGTCTCGCCCTTCTGCCGAGCCAAGGCCATAGAGCGAACCGCCTACCGATACCATTTTAGTAAGCACATCGTATGAAATATGCTCATATCGTCTTGCAAAAGAAGGCAGGATGTTTCCGGTGGCTCGTTCCAAATTCAGGATTTCAATGTCCGTTTCCCCACCTGGCAGTACCTGGTTTTGGTAATAGACGTAATTCCCTCCGCTGGTGGGCTCCAAAATTCCAGCGGCCAGGGGATTGCTGCTTGTAATGGGGTGTGCCCATAAGAATAAATCGGCCACCGGGTCGTACCGAAAAACAAAACCGCGGGTAGCACCAGCAAACTGACTTTGTGTGCCACAACCGACAATTTTTCCTTCAGAATCCTCAAAAATTTGAATCGGTGTTATCGGCTCAAAAGGGTTGATCCGGAAATCACGCAGCCAGATCACTTCACCAGCAAGACTGACTTTTTGAATAAAGGTCTTGGTCACATTCCGGCCTGCGAGGTACAAATTGCCGTCGCCGCTACGGGCAAGGACCGTACCGTATTCTGCTTGCGTTTCGCTTCCAAATGTTTTGAAAAAAGTTGGGCTTGGGCAGTCGGGGTTTTGGGAGAAGGACAAGGTGTTGTGCAATAAAAAGATTAGCACAATTACGGTTCGTGTGGATGTGAAAAACATAGGATGATTAGATTGTTAAAGGTTATTCCGAGAGATTTGTACAAACGTAAAGAAGCTTGGATGCCTCTTGTTTGTAAAATCAAAATATGTCGGCAAAACGAATATTTTTCAGGGTAACCCCTACCATGATGAGGGTATAATTGGCTTTCCAAATTGAGATGATTCAAGGAGAAGCAAGCCAAATGGCATGCGTTGAAAATTATACAAAAGCAAACAGCCGACGTTTTGCAATAATCCTTCCCGGGCAGCCCAATTTTTCCCCTACATTGCTGCCCCAAAAACAACTTGTAATTAAGCCAGATTCCTTCTTCCAGAAATTATCAACCTATCCAATTTCATGAGACAGACCCTTACTTTTTGCCTCTTCTTGTCTTTCACGGCTACGGTTTTTGCCCAAAAAACTATCAGCCAGGATGATCCCCCTCAATCCTATCCACCCATTGTGTCTAAAGGCATACTGCTTGGAAGTATCCCTGCCTTGCGCGATTTAAAGCCGGAAACCTCTATTCCAGAACAATTGCCCCGTAAATTGGCTCAAAAGCGCAACTACTTCTTTGCCAATGAGTTAAACAATCCTGACCCACTCCCTAAGGATGGCGACCCGCTTGCAAAAAACAATGCCAACGATCGGGAGGGAGGGCCTGAAATTATCCCTGGTCTCAATTTTGAAGGCAACCGCGACCCAAGTGGCATTTCCCCGCCAGACCCCTCGGGCGATATAGGAAAAGACCACTATGTACAAATGACAAACGCTGGAGGAGGCTCCTGGCTACAAGCATGGGACAAGTTGACCGGACAATCTGTTCTGGGCCCTTTGCTCAGTTCAACCATTTGGAATCAGGTTGGTTCAGGCAGTATCGGCGACCCCATTGTGCAATATGACCACGATGCCGAACGCTGGTTGATCATGGAATTGCAGGGCTTTTTTACCAATGAACTCTTGATTGCCATATCTGACGACAGCGATCCTGCCGGCTCCTGGAAGGCCTATCGATTTCAAACCCTCGGTTTTGGCGATTATCCAAAATTATACCTTTGGCACAATGCGTATTTTATCACGGTAAACGAAATTGCCAATGGCAACCGTTGTGCAGGTTATGCATTGGAGCGCCCAGCTATTTTGGCCGGCAAACCAAGTTTCGATCTCTATCGTTTTGAAATGCCTAACTACAATGCCATTGCTTACCAACCAGCCACTGGTGCTGACTGGGAAGGTGTAACGCCTCCTCCCGCTGGTAGTCCGGAATATATTTTTCGGGTATATGACGATGGCTGGGACGGTGGTCAGGATCACTTGCAAATATGGGAAGTAAACGTGGACTGGAACAATCCTGCACTAAGCAGCCTTACTGGTCCTGACAAAATTTTTCCCACGCCATTTGAAACCAAGGTTTGCTTTGGAGGCGGACTTTTTGATTGTATCGAACAGCCTCCCGGTGCGCCACGTATTACTGCTTTGGAAAACATCATCATGTACCGGGCGCCTTACCGAAATTTCGGAACTTACGAATCGGTGGTTTTCAACCACGTTTCCGATGTTTCAGGTCAGGTGGGTGAGGGTGGCGATGCCGCAGTGCGCTGGTATGAACTTCGCAAACAGGGCGGAGGAGATTGGCAACTTTATCAGGAAGGAACTTATGCGCCTGACCTCGTTACCAACCGGTTTATGGGCACTATCTGCACCGATGAAGCGGGTAATATTGCTTTGGGATATTCCGGGGCAAGTCAATTTCTAAATCCGGGCTTATATATCACCGGAAGGCGGAGCACTGATCCCCTAGGGGAAATGCCGGTAGAGGAACACACGCTTAGGGCTGGCACTCAAAGCCACCTTGGCGACAACCGCTGGGGCGATTACAGCAATATGTCTGTAGATCCTATTGATGGCCGTACTTTTTGGTTTACAGGAGAATATCAACCTGCAGGGGTTTCCTGGGGCACGCGAATTGGCTCTTTCAAGCTACAAGTTGATACCTATGATATCAAACCCCTTAGCCTGATCGCTCCAGTGGCTTCAGCCTTGTTGGGTAATGGAGAACAGGTTACGGTCAAGTTTTCAAATGGTGGACTGGTAAATGTGCCGGGCTTTTCGGCCTCTCTTTATTTTGAAGGCAATCTGGTTACAACAGAGAATATATCGAATGTTATTCAGCCGGGAGGGTCTTTGGACTTCAGTTTTTCGTCAACCGTTGACATGCCTGTTATCGGAAAATATTACAAATTCCGCATTGTAACACATTGGTTGCCAGACCAATTTACCAGAAATGACACCTTGGACGTAGTGGTCCAAAAATTGACCTCCAATGATGTGGCAGCTGTAAGCAGATACAATCTTCCACCCATCGTTTGCGGCTCGGAAACCGACTTTGGCATCATTATTCGAAACGCTTCGGGGCTTCCAATGGAAAGTGCAAATGTCCACTGGCGCATCAATGGCCAAGCTGTCAATATTTATAATTGGACGGGCAATCTTGCTCCCGGAGAGCGCGACACGATCGATCTGCACGCTACCGGCATTCTCAACGGCCAAAACGTGCTTCGGATATTTACTTCCTTGCCCAATGGCGTACAGGACGAATTTACCTCCAACGACAGCCTTCCCAACTCGAAATTCACAGGAAATCTGGACGGGACGTTTCTTTCTGCTGAGGCGTCCACCACCTCGGGGGTATTGGCTTGGGAACTGCGCAGCGAAACCAACATTCTGCTGGCTTCGGGAGAGTTGAACGCTGGGCAAACATCTGTCCAAATTTGCAGCGATGATATGACCTGCTACCGTTTCGTTCTGAAATCTGCCACCTTCAGCTGGCAGGGACACTTCCGATTGTACAATATTTTTGGTGAAGTAATTGCGGAAACAAATTCAGCAGATCAGGAACCCGTAGTTTTCAACATCTGCACTCCTGCGCGCAAACAGGTGGATGTAGGCGCCCTGGCTTTGTCGGCGCCCATTTCCGGATTGAATTTGACCAATGCCGAGCCGATCACTATCAGATTTCGGAACTTTGGACTAAGCGACCAAGCCAACCTTGAAGTGGCATACCGGATGAACGGAGGAGCCTGGAACACGGAGATTTTCTCTGCGGTTGTAAGCGCTGGTGCGACGGTGGAGCATACCTTTTCAACCACCGAAGACCTAAGCACACTTGGGGGCAACTATAATTTCGAACTTAGCGCAACTGTTGCCAGTGATGAGCAAACCAACAATGATACCATCCATGTAGCGGTTTTCAACCGCCCCGAACGGGAATTGGAAATCACCCAGATCCGCCCGGTTCAGGCATGCGTTGACCCTGCTTTTGCCTACATTGGAATTACGGTTCGGAACAATGGCTTGGGCGGCGAACATACCTTTGATGTCATGGTAATTTCCAACGGCGTCCCGCAGCCCTCGATTCCAAATACGGTGTCTTTAGCACCCGATGCTTCAACTGAAATAACCCTTTTTGTACAAGGACTTCAATTCGGGCAAAATACAGTATCGGTGGACCTTACCAATGTGGACGGCCAGGGCGAGGATGAAATGCCCGCCAACGATTTGGGCAGTATTAGCTTTGACATAGTGCCCGATGGATTTCCAGTACAATTATTTTTTAGCCCCAACGATCATCCGGGGCAAAATACCTGGGAGTTGCGCGATGAGCAGAACAACGTGGTTGCTTCGGGCGGCCCCTATCCGGAAGCACATGGCTTTTATGCAGAAGAATTGTGCCTGGAAAAAGATAAATGCTACGTTTTTCACCTTTTCGACACTGCAGGCGACGGCATGGAAGGGGGCATCGTGGATATTTTCTCACCATTTGGAGGCTCGTATTTTACGTACACAGGTGGCAACTTTGGCGCTGAACTTACCGGAGAATTCTGCACCCAGGAATTTTGCACTGGGTTCTCGGTAGATGCAACTGTTGAGTGTATCGGCCAAAATGAAGGAAAAATAATTGCTATTCCTTCCAACGGAGCCGCGCCTTTCAAATACAGCATCAACGGAATAGATTTTCAGACAGACTCTATATTTTCCAACTTGAGTATTGGGTTTTACACCCTGCAGTGTTTGGATGCCAATGGATGCCTGAGCGAGAAATTGGTGGATCTGTGCACAGTAAGCACCACAGAACCTAATCAGTTGCGAAAACTGATCGTATCGCCTAACCCCACCAGCGGTATGGCAAATATAGAGCTGCCTGCCCTCGACGGAGAGCAGTCCCTGATATGTGAGGTCTTTGACATAAAAGGCAAATTAGTGCAGACGGCTCGCCTGGTTCGCTGGGACAATACTTTGCGCGGCATGGTTATTTTGGACAATCAAGCGGCAGGCCTTTATATCTTGAAAGTGAAGGGCTTGCCACGACCATTGATGGCAAAATTAGTGAAGAAATAATTTTGGCCAGTATTCGGGGTTTGACAACAAATCATGCCCTGGATTTTTGGTGTCAGTCCGAAATTTTAACACTTTTCTTCGGATTTTTTGTAACAGCCTCAAAACTTGGCACGGTTTTCGGAAAAGACATAATCAGAAAGGGCTAACATTTGATTGGTTAATTGTTTTCATGGTTATGTTGTGAGCCGCCCAGTCGCAAAGACTGGGCGGCTTTTTCTTGCCCGCCATAGCCCTTTAGGGCGAAGGAGGGTGAACGTCGAAAGGGTTATAACGCTTCCGACGTTGTAATTCACGAAGCAGGCAAAATATTTACCTCTGCCTGAAGCCGCACCCCAAACTCCTTTTCCACCGATTCAACGATCGCCTCAGCCAAATCTTTTACCTCCTTTCCCGTGGCCCCTCCATGATTCACCAACACCAAGGCCTGCCTTTCGTAGCAGCCGGTATTTCCCACACGCTTGCCTTTCCAGCCGCATTGTTCGATAAGCCAGCCGGCTGGTATTTTCACCCGTCCATCAGGCAAAGGAAAGTGCGGGGCATGCGGGTATCTGGTAAGAATGCGCTCCAATACGGAGTGTTCGACCTCCGGGTTTTTAAAGAAAGAGCCGCAGTTGCCGATTTTGGCCGGGTCAGGGAGCTTGGATGTTCGGATTTGAACGACTGCGCGACTTATGTCGTCAATGCTTGGCGTAGTTATCTCGTTGGATTCCAGGGTTTTGGAGATATCACCGTAAGAAGTGTTCAGACGGTGAGGGGGCTTGGTCAACGAGAAAACAACTGATGTTATGCACCATCTCCCCTTCTCTTCGTGCTTGAAAATGCTGTCGCGGTAGCCAAATTGGCAATCCGCATGGCTAAAGGTTTTGATTTGGCCAGTTACCAGATTCAGGGCTTTTAGCCGCACCATAACATCTTTCAATTCTACCCCATACGCCCCGATGTTTTGAATGGGCGCAGCACCAACTGTGCCTGGAATGAGACTCAGGTTTTCTATCCCACCGAAATTGTTAGCAACGGCCCAAAGCACAAACTCGTGCCACACCTCGCCGCCACCCACTTCTACCCAGGCTTTGTTTTTGAATTCGCGGACGGCTTTAATTCCTCTAAAGTTGGTCTTCAACACAAGACCTTTTACATCCTGGGTAAAGAGCACGTTGCTGCCACCACCCAGCAGAAAAACAGGTTGAATACCAGCATGCAAACCTGCCCGCAAATCATCCAGGCTGGAGATATCAGCAAAATATTCGGCTTTCACGTCCAGGCCGAAGGTGTTGTAAGGAAGTAGGGAGACGTTTTGGAGGATCTTCATGTTTATGTACACCGGAACTCCGTTCCGGTGCTGGTGTGGTTTGCAACGGAACAGAGTTCCGTTGTACGTTTAGGTACCCCGGGACTCCGTTCCGGGGCCAGTGTGGTTTGCCCCGGAACAGAGTTCCGTTGTACGTTTAGGTACCCCGGAACTCCGTTCCGGGGCCGGTGTGGTTTACCCCGGAACAGAGTTCCGGGGTACTACTTGAACAAACATTCCGCTTGACGCATCAACAGGTCCACTTGTTGTACATCATAGTCGTCATAGCCCTTGCTCCAAAGAATGCGGAGTTTATCGATTCCGGTTCGTCGTATTTTTTTTATTGCAGCAGGGTTGAGGGAATATTGGGCACGGAAGATGGAAGCATCGTTATCAGGGCTGAAAACGCCGTCGTCAGCGATGGCATTTTGCAATTCAAGGATGCTGCCGTCCAGAAATTTGAGGGTGGCTATACTGTTCTTTTCCAGTCGGCCAAATGCTTTTCGAGCATTGGGGTCGTTGATGTTGAATGTCAACAAAAGCGCGCTTTGGGTGCCATTGGTAGTGAGTGCAGCCTCGCAAACGACATGAGTTTTCCCCTGCAAATAGGTTCTTAATGCCGGATTGGTATATCGGAAAAGCTCGGAACGCGCTGTTTCCTTTAAAACTTCGCCCGAAAACTCGTCACGATTGCTTGAAGCGATAACGCAAGGCGGCAAAGGTGGGTTCAGCATCACATCCGCAGCAGGATTGTATTTTGCAAAACGTGTAGCTTGTTTGACAGAGGGAGCAGGCTCTGCCTTAGCGACCATTGTTTCGCCTTCTTTTTCTGAGGAAGGCTCTTTAGGCTGCTTTTTTTTCTTTTTTTCTCTGGATTTTTTTTCTACAACGGCTTCATTTTCAGAATTTTCAAGAATAGTTTCCGGATAAAGTTCTTCATAAAGCCGCTTGAATTCCTTCCACGCTTTGGGTAGATTTTTGCGCAAATTTAAGCTGTCCATATCTGACATACCCGACGTAAGTTCGAGGTTGTTTTCTGCTTTTTTCAAAAGTTTATTCGCCTTTTGGAAATTGGCCTTCGCCTTTTTCAGCACTTTGGATAGGGAATCGACCACAGCTTTGGAAGAACTCGAGTCTTGCTTGGCAGCGTCATACCATAATTGCGCCAGTTCAAGGTCCTTGTCGGCTGCATCTTCCTGTGCCCGGATAGTTTGTTCTATTATCTTTGATTGGTCGAACAAATCGTTGCCAATTCTCCAAAGTGCCATAAAATCCAGGCTATCCAAAGGCGGCAATGCTTCTGGGCGGGTTTGAGCAAACGTAATATTTGGAGCAATTAGAAAGTGGAAACAGAGGCCAAACAAACCTAATCGGATTCTAGAACGCATTTTTGTCTATTTTTGGGCAAAAGTAAGTGCGGTTTGCGGTTTTTCGCCGCGCTAATTTTTCATCCAACTTATGATTATGAAATTATTTCTTTCGGCGTTAGGTTTCGCCACCATATTCTTCCTGCTCTCTTGCGACTCAGGAAACAAGACCCCAAACAACAAATCAATGGATTTTAAGCAGATTTCGGTTACTTACCCTGCCACACTTAAAGACACGACCGTTAGCGACAACTATCACGGCACTCAAATCAATGATCCTTACCGTTGGCTTGAGGATGACCAGAGCGCTGAAACCAAAGAATGGGTTACCCGCCAAAATATCGTCACCAACGGTTATTTAAGCCAAATACCGTTTCGCGACAAGGTAAAATCTCGTTTGGAGCAGATTTTTGACTACGAAAAGTATGGGGCGCCTTTCAAAGAAGGAGGCAAATATTACTTTTTCAAAAATGACGGCCTTCAGAATCAAAGCGTCCTTTATGTGCAGGACAATCTCAACAGTCAGGCTGAAATCGTGCTTGACCCGAATAAATTTAGTGCCGACGGAACCACTTCTCTGGGCGAAATGGACTTTTCCAAGGATGGACGGTACCTCGCCTACTCTACTTCCGTGGGTGGTTCCGATTGGCGCACCATTGTGGTCAAGGATTTACAAACAGGGGAAATGTTGGCAGATGAAATCAAATGGGTCAAGTTCAGCGGCATTGCCTGGCAAGGCAATGGCTTTTATTACACCCGATTCCCCGAACCCAAAAAAGGAGATGAGCTGAAAGCGGCCAACAAATTGGGGGCAGTTTACTACCATTCGCTTGGAAAACAACAATCCGAAGACCAGTTGGTCTATTCAGACAAAGCACATCCTGACCGTTCCTTTGGTGGGGGCACTACCGACGACGAGCGGTTCCTCCTTGTGTCAGGTTGGGAAAGCACAAGCGGCAACGCGCTGTTTGTCAAGGATTTAAACCTAAAATCAGACCTATTTGTACCTATTGCCAGCACTTACGAGAAGGATTTTGGGGTGGTGGACAACATTGGCGACAAATTGCTTATTCTAACTAACCACAGTGCCCCCAACCAGCGTCTCATCCTGGTCAACCCGGCAAAGCCAGAAGTGGCCAACTGGGAAACTCTGGTGCCTGAAGATCCCGCTGATGTACTGCAAAGCGCCATTATCTGCGGCGGAAAAATTGTTTGTTCTTACTTGCACAATGCATCCAGCAGTCTCCGGGTGTTTGACCTTTCAGGCAAGGCCATTCAAACGGTTAAACTACCCGAAATTGGCACCGTCGGTAGTGTATCGGGAAAACCCGGCGACCCCATGGCGTTTTTCTCCTTCACCTCTTTTTTGCGCCCCAACACGATTTACAGTTTGGACATGAATACCCTGGAAATCAAGGTGTTCAAAGCACCCAAAATTGATTTCAATCCTGATCTTTTCACCACCGAACAAGTGTGGTACTCCAGCAAGGACGGTACCAAAGTACCCATGTTCATCACCCGAAAAAAGAACATCGCTTACGATGGGCAAAACCCAACCCTGCTTTACGGCTATGGCGGATTTAATATCAGCCTAAGCCCTCAATTCAGCCCTTCCAAAGCTACTTTGTTGGAAAACAATGGCATATACGCAGTTGCAAATATCCGGGGTGGCGGCGAATTTGGTGAAAAATGGCACAACGCTGGCATCAAATGTCAAAAGCAAAACGTATTCGACGATTTTATCGGTGCAGCGGAATATTTAATTGAAAAAAAGTACACTTCATCACCCCGATTGGCCATTCAGGGCGGCTCCAACGGCGGCTTGCTCGTGGGAGCATGCATGACCCAGCGACCTGAGCTTTTTGGCGTTTGTTTTCCGGCAGTCGGCGTGCTCGATATGTTGCGCTACCATCAGTTTACCATTGGTTACGCTTGGGCCAGCGACTATGGGCGCTCGGACAAACCGGATGAATACGCTTGCCTCATCAAATACTCGCCGTTGCACAATCTGAAAAAAACGGCCTATCCTGCCACCATGATCACCACTGCAGATCATGACGACAGAGTTGTGCCAGCCCACTCTTTCAAATTTGCTTCGGCCTTGCAGGAAAACCAGCAAGGCAGTAACCCTACCCTGATCCGTATTGAAACCAGTGCCGGACATGGCGCAGGCAAACCCACCTCCAAACTGATCGAAGAGGCTGCCGATGTATTGTCATTTATGTTTTTCAACATGAAAATGCAGGTGATTTATGGAGATGTGAAAGGTTAGCCGACCCTTCCGGCTTGTTCCGGTGCTGCCTCCTGCATGTATATTTTCTCTATTCAAATTTTGACATTGCATCAGCTAACAACCTAACCTTACATACCCGCCAAATCTACCACGAAACAACCCTTGTACCCTTTTTTTGCAGCAGATTTTTGTTGTAAAGCGGCGGTTTTTGCATCTGAAAACGGGCCTATAATAACCCTGTAGGTACTTTTGTTATAGGTGTCATCCCGCTCCAGGTTCACCAGGGCCTTATTTGGCCATTCTTGTTGGAGTTTTTTTAAGACAGGTAGCACATTGTCAGCATCGTACAGCGTGACTAGCTGCACCCCAAACCCTTCCTTTCTGGATTTCTGAATGTCCACAGAGTACAAATCTGAAGTCAAATTGTTGCTTCCTGAAGATTTGCCGCTGACAGGTTGGAGTACGGTATTGTATTGGGCCGGCCGGTAAATGCCTTTGTTGGCGATAGCATTCGTATTGCCATCTGCTTCAGCAGCTACCCGGGCAATAGTCTGCAACACTTCCAACTTCACGCGGGTCACTCCAATTTTAATTAGGCCAATTTCTTCAGCGGCAGCCCTGGAAATATCAGTCACATAGCCTTCTACAAATGGACCCCTATCATTGACCCTTACAATTACCGATTTTTTGTTGTCGAGCCTTGTAACCCTTACTTTGGTGCCAAAAGGAAGCGTTTTGTGGGCACAGGTGAATTCAAATTTGTCGTATTTCTCACCACTGGCGGTTTTTCGGCCATGAAGGGAGTCGGCATAATAGCCTGCCTTGCCGTATTCTTCCTTTTGGTTAACAAAAGACGTAAGAAACGAGGTGGCAAACAAAGCAATGAAAGTGAAGAAAGTCTGGCGCATCTTTAGGAGATTTTGTTGTTGATGGTTGCTGTTTTTCATTTACTAAAAGTAAAACGAACGATTCAAGAATTTCGTCCATGAGCTGACTGTTTTTTCAACCCTTTGAAAATCAGGCCAAAACACGGCTTTTTTTTTGACTTTGCCAAATTTGAACAAAAAAGGCAGCCCCGACGCTTGTCGAAACTGCCCTTTTCACGTGTAAATCTGGCTTAAGCAGCCTTCTTGAACATGCCTCCCAAAAGTGAACCCAAGGTACCTCCCACAAGCGGAAGAATGTACGACAGGATGCCGCTAAGTCCCTCGCCGCTCATCAGGGCGCCTGCGATCAGCGGAACTACGTTGCCGCCTACTGCTCCCGCAATAAGGTTACCAACGGTGCCAAGGCCGTTTGCTTTCAGCATATTGCCGAGCCAACCGCCGCCTGCTCCAAGCGCAGTGTTGATCAAATAAGGTAAAATCTGCTCCATATTGTTTTGAATTTTAGTGAAAAAATAAAAATGTGTTGGTATTTCAGGGCGAAAACTAGTTTATATGTTTGAGTCTTGTACCAACTGTATAAATAATTTTTTTTCAACTATTATTTTAGAATATAATTTTGAAGTTGCAGTAATATAACAAGCGGATCAGAACTTAGATCTTATGCCAAAAAAAAACAATCTTTTTACTTCCACAATTTTCCATTAGTCTAAATTGTACCTTGGCGAACCGTTCCGATATCTTTACGGTTGAAACGCTCTAATACAATTACATTCCCATGAATTTAAAAACTACAAGCCTCTTACTCGCCCTGTTCACCGTTTTTTGTTTTGTCGCTTGTGGAGAAAAGGACTCTGACGAAACGGAATCGCTCAAAAGAGAAGCCCTTAATCAATATGCCAAAATTGTATTGGCAAGCTATGAGGACAGTTACACCTCTGCTGAAATACTTAAGCAAAAAATTGATGCTTTTCTGAATTCTCCTACCGATGCAGGATTCCAGGAATGCAAGGAGGCTTGGCTGGCATGTCGTATTCCCTACAACCAAACAGATGCCTTCCGATTTTATGGAGGCCCCATTGATGATGCGGATGGGCCTGAAGGGTTCCTAAATGCCTGGCCGGTGGATGAATCTTTTATTGATTATGTGCAAGGCAATTCCAATGCGGGCATTATTAACAACCCAATGCTTCAACCCGTCATCAGTAAGCAGGTCCTCATCAGTTTGAACGAACTTTTTTCTGAATCTTCCATCTTCACCGGTTACCATGCCATTGAGCTGCTGCTTTGGGGACAAGACTTAAATGCTAACAGCCCGGGCGCAAGGCCCTACACCGATTATGTTACAGATGGAACGGGCACCGCATCCTATCAGGACCGCAGGGGGCAATATCTGCGTGTTTGTGCTGACCTACTGCTGGAAAACCTGGCCCAAGTGCGTAATGAATGGAATCCTGGGGCGGATTATCCAATTGAATTCCTGACCAACAACCCTGTCAAAAAATCGCTCGGCCTGGTCTTTACCGGCATTACTGAATTTACAGATGCCGAGTTGGCTGGCGAACGCATGTTTGTTGCCATAGACACCAAAGATCAGGAGCATGAGCACTCCTGTTTTTCAGACGATACTACCAACGACCTGAAAATGAATCTCCTAGGGGTAAAAAATGTATATTTTGGGACCTATACTAAAGTGGATGGCAGCATCCTTGCAGGAAGGAGTTTTAGCGAGATCGCAGAATTGCTTGATCCGGTAAAAGCAGATGCAACCCGCGCTGCATTCCTTGACGCCGAGGCAAAAGTCAACGCCATTCCCGCCCCTTTTGACCAGACCATTCTCAATAACCCTGCTTCGGTGCAAGCCGCCATTGACGCCCTTCGCATCTTGGCTGAGAGCCTGGAGGAAGTTGGCATTGCTATTGGTGCAGAGTTTTGACAAATTAGTGGGTTGTTTTGAAGTTTCAGTATCCAACTATTAAAACACTATGCATCCATTGGGTTTATTCATAATAGCTCTGGTCCTTTTTTCGTCCTGCAAAAGAGGCGATGACTTGCTAGTTGCAAATGCTGAGCCCAATGAACAATATTCAGGGGGGGAGAATGCCACAACCTTCAACTTTGGCCAAAATGCATTTGGTATTCAAGTCAAAGGCCTTACTTCGGAGGAGGAGGGGTTTTTCGTAACTGGCAATGCCTTTTTTCGCTCCAACTGGGTCACGGCGCCAGCCTCGGTGCAAACCCTGGACGGGCTTGGTCCGATATTCAACGCTATTTCCTGTGGAAGTTGCCATTTTAAAGATGGTCGTGCAAAACCGCCCAGCACACCTGAAGAACCTTTGAATGGCCTGCTTTTCAGGTTGAGCACACCTGGCGTAGATACCCATGGTGAACCGCTTGGAGACCCATATTACGGGGGCCAACTTCAAGACAAAGCGATCTTAACCGTAAAGAATGAGGCCCGGGTTCGGGTCACTTATCAAGAAATGTCCGGCCAATATGTAGATGGCAGTGTTTATTCCCTCCGGCAACCAAACTACGAATTTCTTGATTTGAATTACGGCTCCCTTGCCAATGGTTGGATGTATTCGCCACGCATAGCTCCGCAAATGCCCGGTTTGGGACTTCTGGAAATAGTACCTGAAGCCCACATCCTCGCATTGGCTGATGAAAACGATACAGACAACGATGGCATTTCCGGCAAAGCAAACCGGGTTTGGAACTATGAAACCCAACAAGTTAGTTTGGGCCGTTTTGGTTGGAAAGCTAACCAACCCAGCCTATCACAGCAAACCGCAGCGGCCTTCA
>JBJXGO010000004.1:0-4533 GCA_046160345.1 Saprospiraceae bacterium | reverse complement strand
GTGATCACGGTGACTTCTTGTGCTGAAAGGTGGGTTTCTAAGGCTGGAAATATTTTCCTTTTGTACACAATTATTTACTTTTTGTACAAAGGTATGTAAAAAAAGTATTACTATTATTATCTCTTTGATGCAAAAAGTATTGAATTATCTCAGAAAACTATGGGATGAGGGTGTAGCAGAGGATACGTAAGGAAAGGAAACAACGCCTGTAATTGAAAACATAACCATGAAAATCGGCAAGTCCCGTTGCCAATTTTCATGGTACGTTTTAAATTCCGCTGTGCGCGGGTCTTTTGATCCAGCGCATCTTGGCCAGGATGATTTACATGTTGTAGATGCCATCCAGCTGGTGCGGGGTCAAAACACCCGCGCACGGCGGAAAAGTTGTTGAAGTTCAATAACTATTGGTTGGGAGGGCGGTATAGGATAGGTGCGAATCAAAAACGGGCATTCCGCTTTACGCGAAATGCCCGTTTTGTTTCTTCCTGCCAACTAAAATTGGCAGCTACTTCCCCTTCAAATACTCCTCCACCAGCTGCTTGTAATATGGTTTCAAAGCCGGGCTCACGGTTCGGAACTGTTCCACCTCGGCGCGGCGTTTTTTCAAATATTCTTCCAGGGCCGGCGGCATTTTCGGTTGCTGCTGGCGGGCCACTTCTGCTTCGCGTTGCTCGTCCTGTTCGCGCTCGCGTTCGGCTTTTTCGTGTTCGAGCAGGCGGGTGAGTATTTGCTCCTGACGCTTGAGCATATCGTTGTTTAGTTTTTTGTTGACGAGGTCGATCTCGATCTTGTTCATTTCGTCCATGATGTCGTCGAGGGCTTTATCGCCTTTGCCTTGCTCCTGTTTTTCCTTTTGAAGTTTGCGCAGAGCATCGCGCAGAGCGGCTTGTTTGGCAGCGAGTTGGGCAAATTCTTTGCTGTTGCCTGGGTTCATACCGCCGCCACCACCGCCCGGCTTTTGACCGCCTTTTTCCTTGCCCTCTTTTTCCAGCCTTTCCTTGAGGTCCTTCATGATTTTGTTGATGTCCTCCTGTCCTTTGCTCATTTTGTCTTTGGGCTCGCCCTGGCCTTTTCCCTTGCCTTTGCCTTGCCCCTTGCCTTTGCCGGGTTTGTCGCAACTTTGGCTGCCGGGCATGCTGGATGCCATACTTTCCTGCATTTGCTGCATGGCCTCGGCAAGCAAGAGGGCCAGGTCGTTCAGGCCCTTCATGGTACGGTGCTGATATTCGCTGGCTGTATTGGTGCGGCGTTCTTCAAGTTCTTCAAGGCTGTTTTTCAGGTTGGACTTTATTTCCGTCACTTTTTCAGTGATGATGCCTTCTAGCTGGAACTGCCGGGTAGCGAGCGCTTGAAGACTATCTTCCACGAGTTTGAAATCGTCCTTGATTTTGAACTGTTGTTGGGCAAGTTCAACGTAACGCGGAGTATTGGGCGTGGTGGTTTCTACGTCTTTTTTATTTTGTTCCTGAGCAAATGATAGCCCAACCAGGTTTTCAAGCAATTGTCGTATGGTTTTGAGGTCTTCCTCCATTTGTTCCATTTCGCCGCTTTCCTTGCCCTGTTTCATCTTATTGGCCATCTCCTTCATCTTGTTGGCCGCCGATTTCTGCTTCTTGCCTGCTTTTTTGTTCTGTTTGCTGTTAATATTTTCCTTCGCTTCTTTCTGCTCCTGTTTCGCGTCGTTCATCTCCTGTTTGTTATTTTCTATTTTTTCCGGACGTTTCAATTCCTCATTTTTCTTAAGCAGTTCCTCCATCTTCTTGTCCAGTTCTTCCAATTTTTCGTTGAGGCTTTGTTGTTCCTTTTCTAATTCTTCCGTGCTTTTTTTCTCTTCTTCGGTTTCCTTCGCGAGCGCTTCCTGTTCTTTGGCGAGCTCTTCCAGTTGCTCGATTTGTTGGTCGAGGAGTTGTTCTACCTCAAGTTGTTTGTAGAGTTCTTCGAGTCGCTCAAGTTCTTTGTTCAGCTCCTCGCTGCTCATTTGCATATCCTCCATTTTTTCCAGCATTTGGTCTTTGTCCTGCTCTTCGAGAAGTTTCTGGATGTCTTCGAGGAGTTTTTTCATCTCATCGTTCATGGTTTCCTCAAACAACTTTTCCAGTTTCTCCTGCTTTTCCTGCAATTCCTGGTTTTGTTGATTGAATTCTTTCTGCTGCTGTTTGTTCTGCTCGAAGGTTTCCTTTGCCTGCTCCATTTGCTCCTGAAGCTGCTTTTGGCGGGCCATCAATTTTTCCATTTCCTTGCGGGTCTGCCAATCCAGTTCCTTTTTTTGAAGCACTTTTTCCCGAAGTTTTTTCAAGTCCTCCTGAATTTTCAGGCTTTCCTTAACTGCTTTTTCCAGGTCTTTTTTAATTTCCTCGGAGTTGTTGGCCTGTTGCTGGCGGAACTCATCGAGGGTAGGCATTTTATAACTCATAAGACCCGTGCGGGCACTTTTGGAGCCATTTACGCCGTCGTTATCAAAAACCTCAAAATAGTATTGTACCTCGTCGCCAGGTTCGAGGTTGAGGTTGCTGATGTCCCAGGAAAAGTCGTATTGGCTTTGTTTCCCTTTTGGGTTGCCGACTTTACTGGTATTCATGGGCAATTGCCCGCCATTCGCTTTTTTGACCTGGTAATTGAAAGTAAGGTTTTGAATTCCATAATCGTCGGATACGTCGCCTGCAAAAAAGGCAAGGCGCAGGTTTGTGCTGTCTTTGAATTCTTCAACCGATATCTGAGGGTGCAGGTCCGGAATAACGGTAATGGTATATGCTACCGAATCGGCGCCTTGCAGGATAGCATTGCTCAGCACTATTTTGTACACCTCGTCTTTGAGTGCCCGGCGTTGGAACTGGAAAAGTTCATCATCAAAACGCTTGGCCTCTTCATCGGTATTGGCACCAAATCGGAGCTGTAAATTGTCTGTATTTTGCACATTGAACACCCAACCAATATTGGTGCCTTGTGGCACCACGAGATCGCCCACGTTTGAAAGTTCTTCGGTGGCACGGCCAATGTAGGCCGGAAAATTAAGTTTTGTACTGAAAGACAGGATATTAGGCTTACGCAGCACGTTCAGGGTGTATTCGCGGCTTTCGACCCCTGCCGAAAACAATTTGAATTCGGTATCTTTTTGAACATTGGTGAATTTGTAGGAAAATTGATTGGCCGCGTTTTTTTCGAGGCGGTATTGAACGTTTCCAAGGGAAATGAACACGTCATTTGGCAGGACGGCACCCTCCACTTTTACGTTCAGTTCAAAGTCAGAAAATTGAACTGCACGCAGTGAATCCGGATTGATCAAAAACTTGAAAGGGGCGGGTTTCTCAAACCTGGTGTTGCTGTTCCAAAGGCGCATGGTGCCTTCGCGGAGGATATTGGGTGCGCCCAATATCAGGAACAACAACAACATGACCGGCGGCAAGGCATAGCGCAGGTATTTTCGATTTTTCCCCAGGTCAATGGCTGCCTGAAAAGGCACGATTTTGATTTCCTCGCTCTTTTGGTTGATGCTGGCATTGATGAGCTCGGCATAAATGGCATTGTTGCTTTGCTGCTTCAATTGCAAGATATTCAGCAACTTATCCTTCACATTGGTAAAATGTTCGCCGATAATACTCGCCGCTTTTTCATGGCTGATCACTTGTCCGAGATGGAAATAGTGAATCAGCGGCAGCCCGACCCAACGCCACAAGGCGGTCGCACTCAAGGCCAAAAACCCCCAAAGCAGGCCGGTGCGAACACCCGTACCGAAGTAGAAATAATACTCCGCCAAATTGAGCAGGATGAACAAGCCCAGCACCGCGCCTACGGTGTAAAGCGCACCGCGCAGGAGTTGGTTGATGTAAAACTTGCGGATAAAGCCATCGAGCTTCTCGATGAGGAGAGCGTAGTTGTCGCGTTGCATATTGCCAAATGTATTGAAACAGGGTGCAAATTAAACTCTTTTTTGGACAAAATGTTGGGCAAGGTGGGGATTTAACCGGAATAGGACAGTTTTTGAAAGTTGTTTTAAATAATAATTCATCAAAGTATTCAAAAAATCTACCTGCGTAACTTGTTGTCCTTGGAGGTGTATCCAAACCACAAGCGCAATCTACCCGACAGATGCCCATTTTGCGAAAAAAATTAACAGCCCAAATTAGACTTCCTTAACGCGGGTTTGCCTACTTTTGCTATGCATAAGACTTCTTACCGGACTTAATCTCTCGCCCTTTTATTTAATATTTTGCCCTCCTGCATTCAAAATGCTGGTTACTTTTAGTGGCCCGTCATTTTGTCGCATTTAATCTAATTGACAAAAATATCCGATTACAGTTTAAAATGTTGTTTCCCATGGGACAAAAGTTTACAAACACCTCTCTCAGAAGTCAATTATCTTTCATTGCGCTCTTTTTGGCATTTATGCTGCCCGCAATCTCGCAGGCCCAAATTTTAGTTACGGTCACAGGCACTAACGTGACCTGTAATAGTATGAACAATGGTACTGCTACAGCCAACCCTTCTGGAGGTTGGTTTCCATACACCTACCTTTGGAGCAATGGCGCCACAACC
>JBJXGO010000003.1:0-2942 GCA_046160345.1 Saprospiraceae bacterium | reverse complement strand
CGCACCAGGTGGCGGAGATGTCCATGAAAACGGTATAACCGGAATCCAGCATGTCGTACAACTTGTGCGATCCGCCGTTCAGGTCAGTAGCGGTCCATGGTGGAGCAATACTTCCATCGGGGATTTGGGCATGTGCGGAGGTATAGCCCATCATAGCAATGATGAGGAGTAAAAGTTGCTTTTTCATAGGCGGTGAAGCAGAAAAAATGGTTGGTGAAAGAAAATCAAGGGCGAAAAATACAATTCCTTAGAACAATTCCACTTTAAAGAAGAATTATTTTGTGGAAATGGAAAGGAGGCGACAGATAGCGGGAGCTTCGTTTGAACCGCAGTTGAGGAACAAACGCAGGGGGAGAATACCGAAAGGACCAATTGTACCGAAATAAGCACAAGGGAAAACACCGTCGTTTTTGGTGAAAAAGGATGTTGTCAGTGCTTTCCCAGTATTCTTAAAATCACGAATTGTAAAGTGCTCGATTACTTACTCGCTTTATGCTCAGGAGAGAGGGCAATATTTTTTCGGTTGATGAGCGAGATCAAAAGATCGTCAGCGCCGAGTTGGAGCATTTCCCATGGCTCAAAGCCAAAAATTGTTGACAATTGCCGAAGCCTTTCTTCGCTGATACTGGTTTTGCCGCGCTCTATTTTGCCATAGGCTTCGGGGCTGATGCCCATTTCATGAGCGATGTTTTCCTGGCTGTATTCGAGGTATTTGCGCAAACGCAGGAATTTGGTTGGCAAGTCAGAGTTGTACATGAAGCGTAGGGGGCGTTTTTGTGTTATGATTGTTTTGTTCGACCATTGGGGCCAACAAAAATAACGAATAGTTCTGAAATATGTACTAATGGTTCTAAAAAAGAACTGCTGGTTTGTTCGATAGCAGCACTTGATGCCGAATTTTGTGGGGTGAATTGCGCAATCACGTTTTTACCCGCAGTAGCCTTCCTGCCCGCCAAGTCTTGACAGGCGAGGGCGAAGTCGGGCTTCTTTTCATCTCAAATTTTTTCCGATTTATGAAACTGAAAAAACAATTCTTGCCGACCGCTTACAGACAGTATCTCCAACTTCTGCTCTTTTCTCTATTTTTTGCACCTTTATTGCTTTCCGCCCAGGGAGGAAACCAATGGACAACATCTGTGAATGTTGGCGGGGAATCTGAACTTGCAGATTGGGTTTACGACATCATTACGACCTCCGAGAAAAACTACTTTGGCGTCGGTTTTGCAAAGGAAAACGAACAAAACACAACACCTCGACCCGATGTGCCGGCCTATTTTCTGCTTTCTCCAAATGGCGTATTGTTAGGCGATGGGTTTGTTGAGATGCCCTCTCTGGAAAACCCGGCAAATATCGCCCGTGGGCGATTGTTCAACGTTGTGGAGGGAAGTGATGCTTACTTTGCAGTTGGTTGCGTTGACTGTTTCAATTCATTTTCGAGGGGTTTTTTGATTAAAATTGACAAAACAACACTTACAGAACAGCACTGGGCAGTTTTGCCTACTAATTACACCTCTGGAAGACTCAATGATATTGTACAGGTAAGTTCCGGGGTTTCCTCTCGGCAATTATGACAAATACCCTTATGGCCCTAAATACCTCGGTACGGAGTTTGCAAGAACCATCACTAACTGTAATGAATCAGCCCCTGTACCAGGCTTGCTTTATATCGAGGACTGGTCAGATGGGTCTGACGACCTGCCCCATAGCATGATAAAATCAGGAAACAAAATCGTGGTATCTGCTTTGCTGAATCGCCTTATAATGTGGGGTAGAGGAGGCACTAACGGTACGAATGTCTATCTGGGCAATGACCCAGACCCACTCAACCCGGAATCCGGCTTGAGTTGTATTGATGGTTCACCTTGTTTTCATTATGAATCTACAGGCTATTACTGGGGAGAAGGTTATTTGCTCTTCTTTGACCTGGACGCTAACGGAAACCCGACCGGGTTGAGTAAGGCTACTTACCTCGCCACCATGAGCGGAGGTGATTTTATCCCCAAAGTAATCCAGACCTCTGATGGCGGATTTGCGGTGTCAGGCACAGTGACTGGCTGCCCAGACGGGCTTGACCCCGTAGAGGGTGCAGAGCACATGATGGTCATCAAATTGGACGCAAACGGCGATGTCATCTGGCGTGAACATTACAATGGACCCAGCGAAGGGGCTTGTGGTTTTGCTATCACAGAAACGCCCGACGGGGGGATTATCGTAGCAGGCAATACCGAGGGAGAAGGCGAAGAAGAAGACCTCTGCTTCATCAAACTTGGCTCCGATTGCGACTATGGTACGGCCACAGTGTTGCCCAATTCCGGCAATGATTACGTGCTTGCAGGCGACGAAACCTGGGACTCCGACCGCAGCGTAAAAGCCCGCGTTATTGTGCCAGACGGCATAGTGCTGACCATAGAAGGCACGGTTGCAGCAAGGACCACCATCCGCTTCGCTGACAGTAAAGAAGTTTTTGGCTTCAATGAGCGAGCCCCTATCGGTATTACGGTGCAAAAAGGCGGCAAACTCCACACAACCAATGCCATCCTTACGGGCTTCGATTGCAGTGGCGTGCCTAAAATGTGGGACGGAATTAACATAGAGGGCGACCCAGGTCTCCCACAGACAAACGCCAACCAAGGTTATGCCAATATTTTCAACACCGATGTGCTGAATGCCCGACAAGGCATAGTGACCGCCGGGGTGTGGTGCGGCGAACCTGCCCCTATCCAAAGCAATTACGCCGGCACGGGCAGCCAAGGGCTTACCTTTACCTCCGCGCTTTATCACGGCGGCCCATTTGGCGGAGGAAGGGTTTTAGGCGTAAATTCGCGCTGGATTGACAACAAACGCAGCGCGATCTTTATGAAATACAACCACAACTTCGACAAAAGCTGGTTCGTGAATTGCGACTTCCTCAGTAACGGCCCGCTGGCAGACCTGAATGAGAT
>JBJXGO010000002.1:0-8191 GCA_046160345.1 Saprospiraceae bacterium | reverse complement strand
AGTTCGCTTGAAAATGCCATGCAGGACTGCTATGGAGTTTTTGGAGTAACCAACTTTTGGGAACATTTCGGGAATGAATATCGGCTTGGAAAAAACATTATTGATGCAGTCGTTAAGTCGGGTGTTGAGGTTTTTGTTTTAAGCACTTTACCCGGTTATGAAAGGCTGACAAACGGCAAATTTCAAGTCCCTCATGTTGATATTAAATATGCCTTGCAGGAATACGCATCCGTTGTTAAGCCTGAAACCATATTTTTTCATCCTGCATTTTATTTCGAAAACTTCTTGACCTATTTTGTTCCGCACAAAAACGAAAAAGGTGATTATGCTTTCGGTTTTCCGCAAGGAGACACCAAGTTGGCAGGCTACTCTGTTGAAGACACCGGCGGACTATTAACAACTATTTTCAATCATCCTGAAAATTATTTGGGCAATGTTGTTCCAGGTGTTGGAGATGACCTTACCGGAAATGAATATGCGGCCATCATGACCGGAACGCTTGGCAAAGCGATACATTACAACCACATACCCAATGAAGTTTATGCCAATCTTGGTTTTCTTGGTGCAGAAGAACTGGGCAATATGTTTGAAGTGCAACGACTATATGTTCTACAACGGCAAAAGGATTTGGAATTAAGCAGAAGGATTTATCCCGCTATTCAAACCTTTGAACAATGGATGGCAAAAAACAAAAACAAATTTGCAGTTATTTCATAGTTTTGGATTACAAAAGGACAACTACATCAAAACTGTATGACATGAGAAGGAACTATTTCCGCCTCGCGAGTCCCGTTTACTTACCCCGAAAATCCAAGCGCGGCGTTGGGCTTGGATTTTCGGGGTAAGAAGGGAAGAAGACCAAGCGAGGCAGAAAAGATCAGCAACTAATTTTTGTTTTCCTATTCCTGTTTCCTGAATTTCCCGGAAAAGACCTTGCCAGAAGGCGTGGTGGCGGTCAGGAGATAGAATCCGTTGACGAGGGTAGAGGTGTCAACGGGATCGCCGGGCGCAATGGTCTGGCGGCTGAGCTCGCGGCCCAGCAAGTCGGAGATGCTGAGGGTCAGGCTGGAGGGCTCGCCCGGCAAACTGAGCGTTATCAAGCCAGAGCCGGGATTGGGAAATATTTCCAGAGGGACAGAGGGGACGGTAGTGGTAGGCGAAGATTCGGGGGATAGTTTTACGATCCAGGCATCCCTGGCACCGTGAAACCCGGTCACATCCCCATCATACGAATGGGAGTAGCCACAAATGACGTACCCCCCATCGCTGGTTTGCTGGACGCCGGAAGAAATCTCTGTGTCGCTGCCGCCCAGCGTTTTTTGCCATTGAAGATCGCCATCGCTGTTCAGTTTCAGGATCCAGTAGTCCACACCACCGTCATTGTCCGTAACGTCGCCATCTATTGAGTAAGTGGTGCCGCCCACTATATAGCCGCCATCGTCCGTTTGCATGATGGAGCTCCCATAATCTTCCGAATTGCCACCCAGCGCTTTTTGCCATTGAAGATCGCCGGTGTCATTCAATTTGACCACCCAACAATCAAAAAGGCCATACCCACCGGACACCTGCCCGGAATTGTAAGAGCCCGTCGTGCCTACTACGGCATAGCCCCCATCGCTTGTCTGGACAATTGAAAATGCTTGCTCGATACAACACCCCCCCAATGCTTTTTGCCACTGGATATCTCCTAAACTGCTGAGTTTTACAACCCAATATTCAGAACCGCCATGGCTTCCTGAAACATCGCCATCATTTGAAAAGGTTTGGCCTGCAACAACATAGCCCCCATCACTTGTTTGGACAACGCAGTGCGCATTTTCGCCACCACTCCCCCCGTATGACTTTTGCCATTCAAGGGCCCCAAGGTTATTGAGTTTTACGACCCAATAATGATAGCCGGTATTGCCAACGGCATCCCCATCGTTTGAATAAGACCAACCCGCGACGATGTACCCGCCGTCCGTTGTCTGTTGAACGGACCTGGCCACGTCTTCTCCCGAGCCCCCCAGGGCCTTTTGCCATTGGATGGCGCCATGGTTGGTTAATTTCACCACCCAAAAGTCAGAATCACCATGAATTCCAGTTACGTCTCCGTCATTTGAATAAGTCAACCCAACGACGACATATCCCTCATCATTTGTCGATTTAACAGAATAGGCTATATCATAGGCACTTCCACCAAGTGCCTTTTGCCATTGGACTTGTCCCGCGTTGTTCAACTTGACGACCCAGAAATCTGTTTCGCCATGAACTCCCGAAACGTCTCCATTGTTGTACCTAGCAAGGCCTGCCATAACATATCCTCCGTCATTGGTTTGCTGGATGGAATTGGCCTCTTCAATGGAGTTGCCGCCAAGTGCTTTTTGCCATTGGATACTGGGCTGGGCGAACAATTGGCCTGCCTCAAAAAAGAAAAAAGGTAGCGTAATAAGGAATCTCAGCATCTCCGTATTTTGAAAATATGAAGCAAAAAACCAGGGCTATAAAATCTCGAAGCAGGGGCGAAAATCTGCTCCAAAGATCAGCAATCAGTTTTTGTTTTCCTACTCCTGTTTCCTGAATTTCCCGGAAAAGACCTTGCCAGAAGGCGTGGTGGCGGTCAGGAGGTAGAATCCGTTGACGAGGGTAGAAGTGTCAACAGGATCGCCGGGCGCAATGGTCTGGCGGCTGAGCTCGCGCCCCAGCATATCGGCAATGCTAAGGGTCAGGCTGGAGGACTCGTCCGGCAAACTGAGCGTTATTATGCCAGAGCCGGGATTGGGAAATATTTCCAGAGGGACAGAAGGGGCGGTAGTGGTAGGCGAGGATTCGGGGGAGAGTTTTACGATCCAAAAGTCAGTTTTTCCCTGAACGCCTGAAACATCACCATCGTTAGACCATGCATCCCCAGACATGATATAGCCTTTATCGTCTGTCTGTTGAATTGAAAACCCAATTTCAGGTCCGGTGCCGCCCAATGCCCTTTGCCATTGGATTTCTCCTTCTACGGTCAACTTTACGACCCAAGCATCTAAATTCCCGTGGTTACCTATTACGTCACCATCAATTGATTGTGTTACACCAACTAAAATATAGCCATCGTCAAGGGTTTGTTGAATAGAAAGGCCAACGTCTCCATTGCTTCCCCCAAGTGCTTTCTCCCATTCAATCTCTCCTATTTCAGTTAGCTTCACAACCCAGCAATCATACCCACCATGGTTGCCCGTAACGTCTCCTCCTGTGGACCGGGCTTGACCAATTACAATATATCCTCCTTCTCTGGTTTGGCGGATGTCGTTGCCCCAATCTATGCCAATTCCGCCCAAGGATTTTTCCCATTCTATTTTCCCTTCAAAATTCAGTTTTACTACCCAATAATCCGAATTACCGTGGTTGTATTTTACGTCCCCATCATTTGAATCGGATTCTCCCGTGACAATATATCCGCCATCGTTGGTTTGAACAATCGCATATCCAATGTCTAGTCCAGTTCCACCCAGGCATTTTTGCCATTCAAGGACTCCAGTACTGTCTAATTTGACCACCCAATAATCCAAATAGCCATGAAAACCGGCAACATCACCATCTGTGGAACTCGTTCTGCCTGCAAGGATATATCCACCATCATCGGTTTGTTTTACAGAACTTGCCTCATCCCAGCCACTTCCTCCCAGGCATTTTTGCCATTGGATAACGCCAACGTTGTTCAATTTTAGCACCCAAATGTCTTTGTCACCGTGATTGCCCAATACATCGCCATCATTTGATTCGGTATAACCAACAGCCACATATTCACCATCAGTAGTTTGAATGATGGAGTACGGCCAATCAAGTCCACTTCCTCCATAAGCCTTTTTCCATTGGACAGCACCTGCGCTGTCCATTTTCACAACCCAGAAGTCCACGTTTCCGTGGCTGCCAACCACATCGCCATCTACCGATTCTGCGAACCCCGCAGTGATATAACCCTTGTCAGTGGTTTGAACAATAGAACTTGAGCTTTCATATAAGGTGCCTCCTAGGGTTCTCTGCCATTGGATTGAGGGTTGGGCGAGAACCGGAGGTGTAATTAAAATAAGCAGAAGAAGGAGAATAGCATACTTATTCATATCGCGCCATGATATAATGTTATTTGTGAAAAGAAGTTGGATTTTTTGCGATTTTCTGGCTAAATCAGGTTGGGATAAAAACCAGCTAGTTTTTAGACTTTTTTGATTCAACCTGAATAACATTATTCGGATTTTACAACCCTAAACAATTGATTGCCTTCCGCCGTTTCAATTTGAAGGATATAAAGACCTGGTAAAAGCCAACCCAAATTGAATGAAACTTTATTGCTTTGTGAATCACAAGTATGTTTCACCAGTAGTTGTCCATTGGTGTTAAACAATCGGATTGAATAATTCTGTCCATTAGTAAATGATACAGGTGCAAATATATGCAGGTCATTGTTGAAAGGGCTCTCAATCTTAAAAGCGTTAGATGCTATTTCATTTTCAAATATCGGCCCTGCTCCACTTCCCATGTTTTGAGAATTACTAATGGATTTATGAGCTATCAGAGCAGTAAAACTATATTCAGACTTCCAGGGTTGAAACGCAGCACTTTGACAAAGTTTTACAAATGTGCCTCCAATATATTTGAATTCTAAAAAACCGATTTTTACTACATTGTCGGGGTTCCCATCAACAAGATCGTCAACTCGAAAAGGGCTGGAAGTTATTAAGGGGGAAAGTGGATCAATTGGCCAGAATCCTTGCTGGTTTACAGCGACTATCCGATTTTGGTAATAAACACGTTTGACTTTTCCATCAAGCGTTATTTCAAACAAATTTGATATTCCAGTCCCGATTTTAGTTACTTTAAATCCAGCCCAATGTACATTCAAATCTAGCGAATCGCAGCCATTTATTGGTATGGGATTGATTGGGATACGCCCTACTGTGGTTAATTCTATAATTTTGAATTCTACCTCCGAAGTCCTACTACTGGTCTCCCCATTTGCACAGTCTGTGGCAATAGTTGTTTTATACGAGCCTGGAAATAAGCCAGTTATAGTGTAGACGTTCCCTGGAATCAAAGAGTAAGTTGCCAAATTAGTCCAACCGCCAGAACCATTTTCGATAAATAGAACTAAAGTATGTGTCGCTCCTGCCAAGGCAGGTACCCATGAAAGGTCAACCCCGTTTGACCCGATGGATGTTACATGAAAACTATCGGGCGGGGGTGCTTCGCATTCATCAGCTACTAAAATGCTGTTTATATATAGTTCAGATTCGTGGGCAGCCAACATTGAAATAGGCGCAAATGAGATCGTGCCTAGCAGCAGTATGAAAAAGAGTTTTCTTGCCATAATCATTTATTTTTTTAAAAAGTGAACCAAGAATTTTCAATGCAAAGGTTGTTTCTTCGGCCTGAAATTTTTATAACACTTTTTGGCAATTATTCCAGCATAAATCATGGAACAGAGTCAGTTAGTTGAGTTAATTAGGATTCTCAAACCCGAAGAGAGGGCACAAATTCTACATTTTGCCGCAATTCCGTTCTTCAATAATGGGAGAATGAGGGACCAGGTTGTTCCTCTACTTGATGTTTGCCTAGGTCATCCTTTGGATTTTTCTGGACAAAGATTAGAGAAATCGGAAGTTTATGCCATTGTTTTTCCAGGCCAAGAGGTTATTGCTGGAAAGTTAGAAAAAGTCATGGTAGAAGCGCACAAGGTTGTTAAATCATTTTTGCTGACACAGAGATACTTCAGAGAAGGAAACGAGTTTAACCAACTGTTGGATTTTTCAGAGGAGCTTCGCTTACGTGGCTTGAATACACGTTTTCAACAAACAACAACCAAACTTCAAAAAATGCAGTCCGAATCAATAATTACGGACGCTCAATTTTACCGCCGCCAATATTTATTAGAGGCTTCAATTTCTAACGAAGAGAGCATTCGGAATCAAGCAAAAGGAAATTTAAATTTTCCAAACACACTTCATGCTCTTGAGCTCGATTTTTACCTAAATCGCTTGGTGATACTCAACCATTTTTTGTTGCAACAAAAAATAGCCCATCTTGATTTTTTTGAAGAAATAAATCTTATTATAAACGAAAGCAATGTCCCTGAAAGGTATTTAAACGAATCTGCTGTCATCAAAATTAATTATCAAATATTCCTTTTGTTGAAAAAAGAATATCCAACGCCTACAGAAGTTCAAGGCCTTTTTGAGTTGTTGTTATTACACGAAAAAAGTATAGACTCAAAAATGTTGCTGGAGTTTTATACTTATTTACGAAATCTTTGTGTTTTATCCTTGACTGCAGATTACGAACAGGTTGAGATGTATAATGTACTCAACAAATTGTATAAAGACAATCTTCAACGAGGTTATTTGCACTTTGAAGGTAAAATAAATAGGACCAGATATTGGGCTGTTTCAAGCAATGCAATATATATAGGAGATTTGGATTGGGCTTTAGAATTTATTGAAAAGTATAAAAATGAAATTAGAGATGAAAATGAAACAAAGGACATATATCGATTGAACTTAGCAAATTATTTGTTCGCAAAGGGAAAGTACTCAGAATGTTTGGATAATATACCTGAATCCTTCTCACATGTTGACTACCTCCTCCATAGCAAGCGCCTGGAACTAAAGTCTTATTACGAATTACGTTCAGATTTGCTCCCATATAAACTGGACGCTTTCAAAATGTTTTTAAGCCGGACCTCACCAAAACTTCTTTCCGCAACACAGAGGCAAATTCACTCTGACTTCGCTAACTTACTTCACCAGATCGTTTACTCAAATCCTGGCAATTCAAAGCGCCCCGAACTACTTATTAAACGAATTCACGAAAAAAAACAATCCGCTGAATGGCGCTGGCTCCTCGAAAAAGCCAAAGCCCTCAAACCCGGATAAAACTCCCCGCTCCCACACATTAATTTCCTCAATAAAATTTTCTTTTCGCCCTGCTTAACCCTACATTTGGCCGAATTTTCGCCCCTGAGCCAACCAATTAATGCCTGGTCCGGAAGCCTTTGGCCTGTTTGCCCGCTTCTTCACAATACCAAAAGATTTGGCAATGCAATGAAAAATTACCTGTGTTTTGTTTTCCTGATGGCCATTGGCGCCTCTGTGGCGCAGGCGCAGCGCGATCCGGCGCAAAAAGAAATGCAGATGCCTATCTGCACAAGTACCTGCACGGGCATTCTGGGCGAGAATATTTTCCCCAACGGCGACTTTGGCACAGGCATTCCCAATATCCTGCCCAGCAATCCAAACCTTGCGCCTGGTTTTATCTATCAGCTAAACCCGCCTCCTAATGACGGGTATTACTGTATTACCAACAACACCGGTCCATGGGGCTCTTTCGCCGCTAATTTCTGGATCGATATCCAGGATAACGGCCCTGAACCCAATGGTTATATGATGGTGGTGAACGCCACTTACCAACCCGGACTTTTTTACCAAAAAACAGTGGATGTATGCGAAAACACGGTTTATGAGTTGTCCATTGACATTATTTCGCTGATATTTACCCATGTGCCCAACTTCATCCTGCCCAATATTTCCTTCCTGATCGATGGAAATGTGGTGTGCGAAACGGGAAATATCCCTCAAGACGAACAATGGCGCACGGTCCGCTTTTCCTTTGTCAGCCAGCCCAATCAAAACACGGCAACTTTTTCCTTGCGCAACAACGCCCCGGGCGGTGGTGGCAATGACCTCGCCATCGACAACATTTCCCTGCGGGCCTGTGGCCCCGGTATCCAGGTTCCCGATACCTTACTATTTTGCCTGGGAACGCCCCTGATCATTCCTTCAGTGCTCAGCGACGCTCCTTACAACAACCCGGTTTATCAGTGGCAGCAGTTCAGCAACGGAAACTGGACAGATATTCCCAATGCTGACAACGACAGCCTGACCATTTCAAATCCAACAGACGGGAGCTTGTTTCGGCTGCTGGTAGGCAGCGCAGTTGCCAATCTGGCATTGCCCAATTGCAGGGTGGTATCAGATCCGGTTCTGTTGGCCCAACGGCCCAGTCCGGTCGTAAGCACTTTGTCCCAGGACGTATCTTGCGCAGGAGCGGCCAACGCGATGGCTAGCGTACAGATCCTGGCTGGCACGGCCCCCTTCCTATATGCCTGGAGTTCGGGCGCGTCCTCTTCCGATCTGACTGATTTGAGTGCTGGCGACTATTCGGTCACCGTAAC
>JBJXGO010000001.1:0-12190 GCA_046160345.1 Saprospiraceae bacterium | reverse complement strand
ACACAATTAATGAGGATGAGCGTGCGGACCCCGGAAATTTTTTCGGTCTTTCTCAAGATAATAAAATGCTCGAATGGCGACAAAACAAGGCAGGTAAAACAAACCTCGTTGAAATGTTCAGCCTTAGCCAGGCACTTCAAAAATGGATGGAAAAGCAAGAAAAAGATACGCCTTACACGCATCTTAACTTGCCTATCAAGGAACGCAGTCTAAATTTTAGCGGTCGCAAAGGAAACCTCCGACTAATTGTACAAGAAATGCAATTGGAAATAGCAGGCAACGAAACTCGTGTTAACTATTGCAATGGATGGATACTTCTGAAAGAAAAAAAATAAAATTTTACCCTTTCCGGTATTCTAATTCAACAATTCTGATCAATGAAGTAACAAAAATTCTCCTTCCAATTGCTCTTCCAGCCCTTCGGGATTGAGCAGTCGAAAATGCCAAACATATACATTGGCCAGCATGGGAAGGCCTTTGAAGTTGCCATCCCAAATCGGTATTTCATCCTTGCCGGATGTAAAACAAAGATTTCCCCAGCGATCGAATACCTGACAAGCAAGCGGGACAACCCCGTTTTGAAAGAAAATTTGCCAGTGATCATTCAGTCCATCACCGTTGGGGGAAAATACATTGGGGGCAAAAACCCTCGTAGTACCGCAATTGCCAATTTCAATTTTAACCGAATCTGCAATGGTGCAAATACCCTTTTGTGCCACCAAACCGTAGAAACCCGCTTGGGGGTTTTCGAGGTTTTGGAAAGGCGTCAAGTTTCCATTATTCCAGACCCAGGAATCTACACCGCTCAAATCAGGGAAAAGCAGAAATGGTTTGTCGGGACAAATTATAGTATCAGAATAAGCAAAAATATCCAAATTGGGAGCAGTAACCACCCTTAGCACTCCATGGAAAGTATCGTTGCAAACCCCGAATTTTTCTATCAACATCAAGGGAAATTCTCCTGCATGTTCATAGGTAATATCTTGAAATTCAAGCCCTTGGTGCATTTTGGTGCTCGCACCCGATAAAGTCCAGCTCCATTCGTCAGCACAAGGATTACCTAGAGATTTAAGGCTGAAAGGCGAATTGGTACAGATCGAATCAGGTAATACGGTCAGTGCCTCAGGTAATTCCGTTGGACAACAATCCTGGACATCCAGAGAGCTCTCCTCAAGTAGAAAAATGTGTTCGTTGGGCTGAATCAAGCCATCGGAGAATGTAAATTGAAGCGGGGAAGTGCTCGTGGATATTTCTGTGAGTATAGGAGGGGGTGTTTGTTGAACGGCACAGGAGGCAGAAAGATTTCCGGCCTGATCCCCCTGAAATATTCGCGTTACCGGTAGCCCGGAAATAGTGCTTTGGGCACAAACAAAACCAATTCCCGCCAATGGTGCCAAAGCAGTGGTATGGAAACGGGTACAAACCTCATACTTTTTGGCCCATGACACTGACAAGGAACCGGCATCGATTTTGAATAGCATTGAGATCCCGTCTGGATTTCGGCCAGCAACTACCACCTCTTCGTTGGCTTCAACAATACATCGAAAAAGGCTGATGGTATCCTGGAATTTTGCGGCCCATGCCACTGTGCCCTCGGCTGAAATACGTGCCATCGCATAGGCATTTTCGTGTTCCCCAATAAGCAACAAATCGCCATTGGAAAATACGGCTCCATCTCGAAAAAAACTCAGTCCTGCATATCTTTTTGCCCAAACTACATCGCCTAAATCATTGATCTTCAATAAAAAACCATCTGCAATTGCATTGTCCAGGGAGCCATAAACAAATACCTCCTGTTTGTTTTTCACTACGATGCCATTTGCTGTGGCTGGGGTGTCGGTTTTGAAAAACCTGCGTAAAAGAATTTGCCCTGTATTGCCCAGCTTAAACACCAGGGCCTGGTTAAAATCCGGCAAAGAGTCTGTAAAACCCATTCCATGCGCAGCCCAAATATCGCCAACTTCTGAAACAGCGAAATGGGTGCCAGGCGTAAAAGGACCGTACCGTTTTTCCGGGCGCAATTGAGTTTCCCATTTAATATCCCCCGTTGCATCGAATTTTATGACATTTAACAAGTTATAGGGAGCTGTGGTGAATGCGCCTTTCCGAAAAAGCAACAAAAATTCTCCCGGATTATTGGGCATGGAGCTCAACTGCAATGCCCTAATGCTAATGTCCGCATCAGGGTCAGCAGGACACAATTGCCGCTTCCAAACGGGCGAGCCGTTTGCCTCAAGGCGTATTATTTGGATACAATTACCTTTTAATCCTGCCAGCACCATACCGCCATCGGGCATTACTGCCAGCCCTTCAGCCAATTGCATGCCTCCAATTTTCTTTTGAAAATAGGGCTGAGCAGAAAGGCTTGACGCCAGTAAAAGAAAAAATAATGGTTTTATCACCGAAAAAATACTTTCAAGCCAAAGGTCATTGGATGTTTGGTAAGTTTGCCCTTTCACGAAGGTTATTTTACATGAAGCACCTTTTTGCAGCGCTCCTCCAGCTCATTTCTGTCTGTTGTTTTGGCCAATCAACCAGGCCATATTTCCAACAGGAAGTAAATTACAACATCGTTGCCTCACTCGACGATGTAAAGCATTTGCTCACGGGAAATATTGAGTTTGAATACCTGAACAACTCGCCCGACACCTTGACTCAAATCTGGATTCACCTCTGGGGCAATGCTTTCAAAAATCGCCATTCATCTTTTTGTAAACAAAAACTTCGCGACGGAGACGGTAAGTTTTATTTTTCCAGCGAAGCCGATCTGGGATCCTACAAAACACTCGACTTTAGAGTGGATGGGCAGAAAGCTTCCTGGAAATACGACCCGAAAAATCCAGACATCGCGGTAGTGGATTTAAATGACCCACTGGGGCCTGGAGGCCGTGTCCGAATCTCCACCCCTTTTTTACTTAAAATACCGGCATCCTTTTCCCGCCTTGGCCATGTTGAAACCAGTTACCAAATGACGCAGTGGTACCCCAAGCCAGCGGTGTACGACCATAAGGGTTGGCACATTATGCCTTATCTGGATATTGGAGAATTCTACGCTGATTTTGGCTCCTTTGATGTAAGCCTCACTTTGCCGGAAAATTATGTCGTAGGCTCGACCGGCCAACTCCAAACCAGCTCAGAAATTGATTTTTTGCACAAAAAAGAGCTTGAAACAAGCGAAATAATCAATTCTTTGAAAAAAACAGCCGGCTCAACAACTCTAAAAAAGAAAGCCCCTCTACAATCAGACAGCTTTCCTGCTTCAAGCCCGATCATGAAAACCATTCGGTACACTGCCGAGCGGGTCCATGATTTCGCCTGGTTTGCCGACAAGCGATTTCTGGTGCTGAAAGATACTGCTTGCTTAGCCTCAGGCAAAACGGTAGATTGTTGGGCGATGTTCCCCCCCTCCAAAGACCCTCAGCAACCAAACGCACAGTCACGCTTATGGGAAAAAGCCGCGTTTTATGTCCGCCGTTCTGTAGAGTTCTATTCAGAAAATGTAGGCGAATATCCTTGGCCTCAAGCTACCGCTTTGCACTCTGCGCTTAGTGCCGGTGGCGGTATGGAGTACCCAATGGTAACAGTAATCGGAAATTCCAGCGACGCCGAAAGCCTTGACGATGTCATTACCCACGAAGTCGGGCACAATTGGTTTTATGGTATTCTCGCCTCCAACGAACGTGACCACCCCTTTATGGACGAAGGGGTTAACACCTACTACGAGCACAGGTACATGAATAAATATTATGAAGCATATCAACCCTTTGAACTTCCAAAATTTCTATTGGATGAGAAAAAACAGGGTTCCGCGCTCGAAAATGGGTACTTGGTATTGGCCCGAGACCAAAAAGACACGCCGCCGGATTCTCATTCCAGCCAATTTTCGCCCATTGCCTATGGCTTGCAAGTATATATGAAACCTGCCCTTTGCTTAAGCTGGTTGGAAGCGGCTGTCGGCAGTAAAAAATTTGATGCCGCCATGCAGGAATATTACCGCCAATGGCAATTTCGGCATCCATATCCTGATGATTTTCAATCAACATTGGAGAAAAACGGCCTGGATGTAGCCTGGTTTTTTGAGGCCATGAAAACTCAGAAACGGGTGGATTATGCGTTAAAAAAGGCAGCGCGAGGATTTCAACAAGAAGCGGGCAATGCAAACCTGGCGACAGGAGGCTGGCATCTAAAGATTCAAAACAAAGGCTCGTTAAATGCGCCATTTTCCGTTACTGCTTTCCAAAACGGGGACGCGCTTAAAACAATTTGGTATTCTAATGCCCAACTGGATACCAAATCCAGCATATTTTTTCCGATTGATTCAGCGGATGCGTTCGAGATCGACTGGCAACGCAAAGTGCTTGATATCAACCGAAAAAACAATTTCAGAAAAACTTCAGGCCTGTTTCCCGGCATGCGGCCCCTGGAATATCGAGCCTTGGCGGTTTTTCAAAATTCACGGCGCAATACCGTTGCAGCCATTCCATGGGCTGGCTGGAACAACTATAATAAAACCATGCTTGGCTTGTTGATCTACAATCCTCCGTTGCCCAACAGAAAGCTACAATATTACTTGCTCCCAGGATTTGCATTGGGGTCGAAAAACCTCGTTGGTTTAGCTGAGGTCCGTTATAATTTTTACCCGGGTGGACTATTTCCAAAGGTCACAATTGGTGCTGCGGCAAAAGCCCTGGGCTTTGATTACAACCCCGTTGACGATTATTATAGGCGGTTTTGGCGGGTAGTGCCAGAAATTCGGGCAGAACTTAGGAGCAATTCAATGTCCTTTCAACATGCATTGAATTTCAGGACCTTATTTATTGGTAGGGAAAAGGGGCAATACAGTATTGAAGGGCAATATTTAGGCAATATCTGGAAAAAGAACACCATTTATGAGCTTCGATATGGTGCAGAACAAGTCGCTTTGCCAAACCCTTACCGCCTGCAGGTTTCCTTCGAAACTCAAGATTACCGGGACGGTTTCAATCGCCCTGCCAACTATTTGCTCAGCACGGCAGAATGGAGGCAAAATTTTTATTACCAAAACAAAAAAATGGTGACCATGCGCTTGTTCTCGGGGTATTTTATTCAAAACACTCAAAGAAACCGTGCAGTGGAAGAAACGGCCTTGAGCTTAAACCCGCAAGGGTTCAACGATTACAAACTTGACCATGTTTTTCTTGCGCGATCGGGGGCCGAAAATATATTGGGCAGACAGGTAAGCCAAACACAAGGGGGTTTTAAAGGAGCCTTTGGAGCAGCCTATGCAGGTACTTTAGGCAACTCAAATAACTTTATTATGGCGCTCAATTTGAAAACTGACCTGCCCGTGAGACTCCCTCTTGGTATTCCATTAAAGCCCTATTTCGACCTGGGCTATTTCGATGATGCAACCCCGCTTGGCGCAGACCGTCCAAATAGCGAACAAATCCTTTGGAGCGGAGGTCTGATGCTCGAATTTTTTAGAGGTGGGCTGGAAGTCTATTTCCCTTTGGCCAATTCCAAAACCTTGAAAGACCTGTACTGCGAACAAGCGGGTGGCAGCAACCCATCAGAGATATTTTGTGGCGGCAACTATAGGAAAACAATCTCCTGGAGCATGAGGTTGAATTTTTCTGGTCCGTTGAAAATGGTTGAAAACTTTGTTCGATGAGTTTTTACCAACCGACTTTTTACATTTCCTCGGGGCCTTCTCCCACCCAATCCTGCTGCACAAAACTACCCTCACAATGTTCTTCCAGGTGATCTTCAATAAATTTTCGAACGTCCACCACCAATTCTCCGGGGTAAAGCAGATGGACATTTGGGCCTGCATCCAGGGTAAAATAAACCTGATGCCCTGTATCAGCCCTGTATTGGCGCACTTTTTCAATGATGGCGAGCGAATCAGGGCGCATTAGTGTATAGGAAGGGTTGCTGCACATCATCAGGGCATGTAGCGTAAGGGCTTCGTCTTCTACAATTTTCCCAAACGCCGGCAAATCGCCGCTGCGCATGGCATCCAGTAAATTTGACAACCTGTTTCGCGCTTGCGCATACCGGGGCTCTGCAAAAGGGTTCCCTTCCATCAAGTCGTGTCCTTCGCGACTGCTGACGGATTTTTCCTCGCGGCTCACCATCAATATATCATCATGAAAATCTTTGAAAGTTTCATGAATGTGCATGTTCATCGGTACTGCATATTCATCACTGCTGCCTGCAACTAAAGGGGTAGCTCCCCAGAGCGCAGCCTGCGGGAAAATACTTCTGCATGCTGATCCGCTCCCCAAACGAGCCAGCGTTGAGGCTTTTTTGTCAAATGCTTCCGGATCTTGCAAGGTACCAAATAACCGGTCCTCCAAAGAACACAGGCAGAGCGCCAATGCACTCATTCCCGACGCAGATGATGCAATACCTGCCGAATGTGGAAACGAGTTGCCTGTATGGATCCTCAGGTTAAGTTGTTTCAAAAATGGCATAGAGGGTGCAAGACCCGTCAAATAGGTTAAAATTTTGGAGCGAAAATCTTCATTTTCTTCCTCATGGAACAAAAATTCGAGCGATATCTGGCCATCGTCAGGGCCTTCCCGCATCTCATATTCTAGTTGCGTGTCGGTACATGAAGATGCAAGGGTGAAACTGAGCGATGGGTTTCGAGGGAGTTGCAGCCCGTGTTTGCCCCAATATTTTATCAGGGCAATATTGCTGGGCGAGCGCCACAGGAATTTCCCTGGTTCGGGAGGATTGGATGAGTCAATTATTAGTCGGGACATGGGTTGGTGACTGGTTATTGGTTGATTGGTTGATTAGTTGATTAGTTGATTGGTTACTGGTTATTGGTTGATTGGTGACTTGAAAATTGATGATTGGGGTGCAAAGAAAAACAAGGACTGAAAAATGGACGTGTTTTTTTAAAGTGCTGCCTACATTTGCCAAACCTAATGGACGTTTTCCCAGTCAACCATTAACCAATCAACCAATAACCAGTCAACCAATCACCAATCCCATGTGGCAAAAAATTCGCCGTTTAGGTGTTGAACTCTATGCGTTTTTTACTACACCATTTGTGCTGAAAAATTGCCTTGGCATGGTCGGGGTAATGACTGTCCTGCTAATGCTTACGTTTTGGTGGCTCAAATGCTACACCAACCACGGTGAAAGTGTGCAGGTGCCCAGTTATAAAGGCATGAGTTTCCGCGAGGCTGCGCGAAAGGCACGTGCACGCGATTTTGGGGTCGCTGTGAGTGATTCGATTTTTATTCCGGGAGAGCCTCCTGGCCAAATTGTATCCCAGGACCCCCTGCCCAATAGCCGGGTAAAGGAAGGGCGCACCATTTATTTCACGGTGACAAAAAACAATCCCGATATCCTAAAAATACCGGACCTGAAGAATGGCGACGGGTATGAGATATATTCCCGGCGGCTTACAAGGATGGGGCTAAAACCACGGATCGTTGCTCGCGCTGCCGACCCCAATGCAGGGCCGAACACCATTATAGCTGTCATTTACAAAGGCGATACAATTACTGAAAAACTACGCTACCAACCGGTGCCTGTGGAAATGGGGGCCACCATAGATTTCGTTGTAAGTGAAGAAGTTACGCTTACCGTGATTATGCCAGACTGTGTGTGCCATACCCTGGGAGAAGCAAAGTTTCTCTTACAAACCAGCGAACTAAGCATCGGCACGGTCATAAAAGATGCCAGCGTGACCGATCCGGAAAATGCTTATGTCTGGAGACAAAGCCCAAAATATGAACCCAACGGCACTATGAGAAAAGGCGAACAAATCGACCTGTACATCACCCAGGATCGACCAGCAAGTTGCGAAGGGAATTAGCAAACGAACAGCGTTCGCCCCGGACTTTATCTTCGAAAAATCCGGGGCGAAGCTTTTAACCTTAATTACAGCCCATTTCTATCCTTGATAGAAAATCGTTGTTTGGAAAACAATTGCCTGACATAGTATTTGTAGGAACATAGCGCTCCATTTCTGGGTCGAACAACCCATTGGCCAGGAAATCAACCAGGTCTTGCATTTCCAGATCTGTCAACCCTAAGGGCCGAATAAATTTAGAAATCTGACTTACAGGCACTTCCGGGTTTTCAGGAACTCCATTGTTGAAATACTCCACGACCTCCCTCAAAGTAGATTTGCTTGCCCCGTGAAAATAGAAGCCAACATCGCGCAGGTTATACAACTGCGGCACCTTGAATTTGTGCATATCTTCTGCCCTGCCTGTAAATCCGCCCCTTCCAAGATTACGTTTGTCGTTTGGCCCGGTTCTAAATACCTCGAAACCACTTTGATAATGGTTTTTAACGCCTAAAGCAAAGAATTGATGGGGCGCACTGTTTAATGAGGGGCTGTTATGACAGTTTACACAGCCTGCTTTTCCAAAAAACAATAAAGCACCTTTTTTCTGAGATTCGGTCATGGCTGATTTATCGCCTTTTAGCCAATTTTGGAATGGGGCACGGTTGGTCAGAATGGTTCGAAAGTAGGCTGCGATCGCAAAAGAAGCAGTTAATCTTGTGTAGCGTTCAGACTCGGGAATTTCAGGGAAAGCTTCATCAAAAAGTGCCGTATAACCCAAGGAGTCGGTGACATCTTTGTTTACAACCTGACGATGGACTACCAAAGCCCGGGCATTGTTGGCCTCCAGGCCTTGGAAACCCTTGAAATTGATGGAGATAAGCGTGTCCTGATTCCAGACGGATTCAGTGCCAACATTGGCATTGAAGGAGCCGAAGGAGCCTGCCCATAGGGCATTGGTGACATAGGTAAGGTTCAACATTGGCAGAGGCCTGGCACCTTGAGCATCCACTTCATCACCTGCGTAAACCGGGTTTTTGGAGCGCAATTCGCCACTTTCCCCAAAACCTACCGCACCATCCGCAATTCCTTGAAACCGGCCTGCTGTAAACCCTCGTGAAGGCACATGGCAGCTGCTACAGGAAAAAGCGTTTTTTGAGTCTTCATATTTATTTTCCAAAGCAAGCCCTGTCTCATAAAACAACATTTTCCCCAATTCAACCTTAGCTCTGGTAATAGGGTTCTTGGCGTCTTGATTGGGCAGAACAGAAAAGTCATTTTCATCTGGCAGAATGTAACTTTGGTAAGTTCCCGTGGGAGAATGATTGTCTAATTCGTCTTGCAACAACCGATCGAAATTGAAATCTGGTTCGTGAACGCAGGAAAGGAAATATCCCGTAATTGCAAATAATAGGAAAACGGTAAAAGTTCTTTTCATGATTGAATCTACTTTGGTTTAGCACTAGGCATTTTAGAAGTATTTATAAAAAATCCTTCTCAAGCCGTCGGCATTTGAAAATGTTTTAAATGTGAAAAATGCTGATAGTGTTTGCTGGTAAATTTAGCAGCAAAACTAGTGCCAAGCCTATTTATAATTGGATGAACGTAGATGATTTGTTCGATTTTTATTCATCACTTCTATATCATAAAGGAGGGACGTCAGTTTTGATCTCTACCTGGTTTTCATGCAAAAAAACTTCAAAAATCTTGTATTCTCCCGAAAAGGATGCGATGACTGACTCAATGCGTTCACGTTGGGTGTCGGTGATGAAAATTTGGCCAAAATTGCGGCTAATAAGTAAGGCAACAAGTTGTTGCACACGTTGCACATCAAGCTTGTCAAAAATATCGTCCAGCAGCAATATGGGCGAAATATCCTTTTGCTGTCGAAGTAACTCATATTGTGCAAGCCTGAGCGCGAGCAAAAACGACTTAATTTGTCCTTGAGATGCAAATTTTTTTACCGCGTGACCATCCATATACATGGCCAAATCATCTCGGTGGGGGCCTACTGTGGTTCGTTGGAGAAACCTATCTTTCTCCAACGACTGTTGCATCATGTCGTCAAATTTTCCTTTAGCCATGTCCGAATCGTAGCGAACCCTCACATTTTCCCGGCTTCCTGAAATAATAGTGTAGAATTCCACAAGGAGCGGTTCAAAAGATAGTGCAAATTGCTTCCGCTGTTCAAAAATTTTATTTGCCGGTATTGGCATTTGCCGATCTATACTTTCCAACAAATCAGGGTCAAAACGTTTTTGTTCCGCAAAATTTTTTAACAATGCATTGCGCTGTTTGAGCAATGCGTTGTAAACCAATAAGTTTTGAAGATAATCTGAAGATATTTGCGAGAGTGTTGAGTCCAGAAATCGGCGCCGGTCTTCACTGCCTTCCTGAACAAGCGCCACATCGTCTGGTGCAATCATCACCACCGGGAATTGACCTATGTAATCAGCCAGGCGCTCATATACCTTGCCATTTCGTTTGATTTCCTTGCGCAGTCCAGCCTGGAATTTGGCGGCTATTTTTACGGAGCTCGATGCCATATCAAATTGCCCTTCCAATCGAAAAAATGATTCGCCATGATGAATCAAATGTCTGTCGTTCAGCCCGGTGTGGCTCTTGCAAAGACATAGAAAATGTACCGCGTCCAGCACATTGGTTTTGCCCACCCCATTAAGACCCGTGAGGCAGTTTAGTCGCGGTGAAAAATCCAGGTGCTGTGCAGCGTAGCTTTTGAAATTGGTAAGCTTTAGTCGAGAAAGATACACAGCGCGAAGATAGGAATGATGTATGATGTGTGATCATACATCATACATCAAAGTTACCTTTGCGCGATGGATACGATTCAAATTTCAGTGTTTGACCGGGAAGGAGAGTTGCACATGCTGGATGCACCTGCATATATGGCCTTGAGTGTCATGGAATTGTGTAAAATTTACGAGCTGCCAGTGGAAGGCACCTGTGGCGGCATGGCCTTGTGCGCCAGTTGCCATGTTTATGTTTTGAGCGAGCACATTTTGCCGGAACCCACCGATGATGAACTTGCAATGCTCGATTCGGCCTTTTTTGTAAAAAACAACAGCCGTTTGGGTTGTCAATTAAAAATCAAAGAGGAAATAAATGGCCTGCGATTAGAACTTGCGCCTGTTGGTGGATGATGGAAAGGGTGGCTAAGTAATGATTGGCTATTTCTCAATTCTGATGTTGATAATTTTCGGTGGTTGTGGAGATGTGCCGCAGTATCTTCAACTCTTGTAAAGAAATCGGTGGAACCTTTGCCTTTGAGCGGGGCCGCCGACGTTCCATCCCGACATAGCTGCGGGATGTCTCCATACCCGGGGCGGGCGAATACAATCGCTCGCCTCTTTTTGATTACAATTTGGAGATTTGGAATATTATTAGAATATTTGTGTCTCCTTAGTTTGTTTACCAACTAAAATTCCAAATAATGTCCCAAACAACTCCCACCCTCCATCTTGGCATTACTATGGCTGGCGCCGTTTCTGCAGGCGCTTATACCGCAGGAGTCATGGATTATCTTTTTGAAGCCCTTCAAAAATGGGAAACCGCCAAAAAGAAGGAAGCTAAGTTGTCCAAAAAGAAAAAAAAGATACCCCCTCATTGTGTACAAATTGATGTTATCGGAGGAGCCTCTGCCGGTGGAATAACCGCTGCGCTCACGGCCCTGACCTGCTTTTCAGGCATAAATCCCGTGACTAAACTCGAACCTGTTAAAGAGAAAGGTGACAAACCCAGCAACAATCTTTTATTTGATACCTGGGTAAACCTTGCAGGCAAAAAAAATATGCCTGAAGCTATTTTCAGGATGCTTCAGACCGATGACCTGGATGGGATGAATGGCATCCCCGCCCTGTTAAACTCCAAAGCTATTGACGATGTCGCTGCAAATGCAGTGAACCATGTAAAATCAATGCCACAAAGCACATGGCCCGCTTTTGTAGCCGATGATTTGGAGATACTGCTTACACTTTGCAGCCTGCGTGGCATTCCAGTTGGAATAGACTTCAACTCAGGTAACAACACCTGGACCACCGGCCCTTCGCACCAAATGGCAATTCACAAACAATATGCCCGCTTCACAACTGATGAAAACAGTGTTGACACCAGTCGTGCAATGCCCGTCCGACTTTCAATCCGCGAAACCCTGGAAAACTTCATTCATTTTGCCAAAGCTACTGCCGCTTTCCCTATCGGGCTCGAAGCACGTCAAATCTCCTTGAGCAGAAACCATATCAAGCACCAGTTTGGCACCTTTTTCGGTTTTGACCAGAAGACTTTGGACAAGGTTTTTGAAGAAAGTACGGTGTCCGACCCCTTTGAATTTACCTCGGTGGACGGAGGAGCGCTTAACAATGAACCTTTTTCCGAGATTGC